>CAYOFE010000157.1:0-6046 GCA_964403135.1 uncultured Chromatiaceae bacterium
ACCTCCTGCAGTTCGTTGGCTGCTGCATTCAGCACGCCGCGCATGCCGCCGAAGCGCGACAGCAGCTGGCGTGCCAGATCGAGCGCCGACACGCCGGCTACGCCCCGTCCCAGCACGATCGCCAGCAGCTCGGCATCGGAGAGCTGGCTGGCTCCGACCGTGTGCATGCGCTCGCGCGGCCGCTCCGCAGCCGGCCAGTCGCGTATCGAATGAGTGCCCATTGCGCGGCATTCTGCGGGTGGGCCGGGTTGCCGCCCAAGCCGCAAATCTGGCCTCAGTGCCGACTAAAGCGCAGCGGCATACGGCGCTTTGCGGTAACCTGTTTTCGGGGATTGGAACGGGCTGCGGTATGGGTGCGCTGGAAGGCCGAAAGATTCTGCTGGGCGTGACGGGCGGCATCGCCGCCTACAAGAGTCCCGACCTTGTGCGGCGCCTGCGCGAACTAGGCGCCGAGGTACGCGTTGTCATGACGCGCAGCGCTGCCAAGCTCGTCGCTCCCGAGGTATTCCAGGCCGTCTCCGGCCAGCCGGTGCGCGGCGATCTCTGGGACGAACAGGCCGAGGCGGCGATGGGCCACATAGACCTCGCCCGCTGGGCGGACCTGGTGCTGATCGCGCCCGCTACGGCTAACGTCATGGCCGAGCTGGCGGGCGGGCTGGCGGGCGATCTTCTCACCACGCTGTGCCTGGTGACGACTGCACCCGTGGTGCTCGCGCCTGCAATGAACCACTCGATGTGGGCGCACCCGGCAACCCGCGAAAGCCATGCCACGCTCGCCGCGCGCGGCGTGGTCTTCGTCGGGCCGGCCGAAGGCGATCTGGCCTGCGGCGAAACCGGGCCTGGCCGCATGGCCGAACCAACCGACATCGTCGCGGCATTGCCGGCGATACTGCATTCGCCCGTTGCGGGCTTGCTCGCCGGGCTGTGCGTGCTGGTCAGCGCCGGGCCGACCCGCGAACCGATCGATCCGGTGCGTTTCATCAGCAACCGCAGCTCCGGCAAAATGGGTTTTGCGGTGGCGCAGGCCGCCGCCGAAGCCGGTGCCCGGGTCGTCCTGATTGCCGGGGCAGTCAGTCTCGCCACGCCGCCAGGTATGGAGCGCATCGACGTCGAGACCGCCAGCCAGATGTATGAGGCGACCGTGAGCCGGGCTGCGCAGGCTGACATCTACATCGGCGCCGCGGCGATCTCCGATTACCGGCCGGACCACGTGCCGGATCAGAAGATCAAGAAAAAGTCGGACAAGCTGACGCTGAACCTGGTGAAGTGCCCCGACGTGCTGGCCGCGGTCGCAGCGCTCGCCGACGGGCCCTTTACGGTGGGATTCGCCGCGGAGACCGAGAAGCTCGAAGAGCACGCGCTCGCCAAGCTCACCGGGAAGCGGCTCGACATGATTGTCGCCAATCTGGTCGGTGCGGATCTGGGCTTCGATCGCGACGACAACAGCGCACTGGTGCTGTGGGCGGGCGGCCGCCAGGAGTTGTCGCGCACCACCAAGGCCGAGCTGGCACGGCAGATCGTTACCCTGGTCGCCGAGCGGTACCGGGCGGCGGCGCGCCCGGCCACGCCAATACGCCGGCCGCGAGCGTCCTAGGATCTGCCGCTATGTCACGACCGGTCGTGCAGCTGAAAATCGTCGATCCGCGCCTTGGCCGCGAAATTCCGCTGCCCGGGTACGCAACGGCCGGCTCCGCGGGCGTTGACCTGCGCGCTTGCCTGGACGAGCCGCTGGTGCTGCAGCCCGGAGAAACGAAGCTGATTCCCACCGGAATCGCCGTGCACATGGCCGATCCGGGACTCGCCGCGGTGATCCTGCCGCGCTCCGGGCTTGGTCACAAGAACGGTATCGTGCTTGGCAACCTGGTCGGTCTCATCGACTCGGACTACCAGGGCCAGGTGATGGTGTCGTGCTGGAATCGTGGCGCGCAGGCATTCACGCTGGAGCCGGGCGCGCGGCTCGCGCAGATGGCGTTCCTGCCCGTGGTGCAGGTTAATTTCCAGGTAGTAGCGGAATTCGCCGCCAGCGAACGCGGCGCCGGTGGCTTCGGTCACACCGGGCACTTGTAGCGGTCCGGGCGAGCTGAGCCCGGCTTATCGGCCGGTCAGTTCCGCGAAACGATTGATGTCGGCGGTGAACTGCGCTACCAGCGTGCTCTGCTTGAGCCTGGTGTCCGCAAGGTTCTTTTCGTAGAGCAGGATCGAGTCCATAGTGCTGGTCAGTTCGTTAGCCAGCTTTTCATCGATCGGCCGGGCGTTCGGATCCGTGCTGTACGGCTTGAACGCGGCCGCTTCGGCCTGAAGCTTTTTCAGATTCTGCCGTAAGCCCTCCAGATAGTGCTCTGTGACCTTGATCTGCGCGGTCATCTGCTCGACGCGTTGATCGCGCAGCGCTTCGATTTCGGCCACCGACATGTAGGTGCTCAGCAGGATCTGGTCACGGCGTGCGCTTTCGGCTTGGGCCTGCTGTTCTGCCGCGGCGCGTTCGGCCGCCGCTTTTTCGGCGGCAAGCTGCTCAGGCGCGCGCACCCCGGCCTCGGCATTGATCGCCACGCCCTGCTGGTTCAGCACCTGCCGGCTGGCGTTGGCATACTCCGCCGGCACATGGTCGCCGAAGTGCACCACGCCCTGGCTGTCCACCCAGCGATAAGTCCTGCGACCTGGTTCAGCCGCGCCTGCGGCGATGGTGGCCGCGAGCAGAGCTGTCCCTGTAATGAAGCTGATGATCCGGTTCATGAACTGCGCGCCTGTGCGGATCCCCCGATCCGCTTCGCCGCCGATTATCCGCGCCAGCGCATCGGCCGACTGTGATGCAGTTCCGATCTGCCAGCCGCGGTGCGCCGGTTCCGGACGGGCGTCACACGCCGTAGCGGTGGCGGTACTCGCGAACCAATGGCAGGTATTGTCCGAATTCTTCGCTGGACTCGAGGTGCTCGACCAGGTCGTAGAGCGTGACGATACTGGCGACCTGGATGCCGAAAGAGTGTTCGATCTCCTGTACGGCTGAGATCTCGCCCGTGCCTTTTTCCTGGCGGTCGAGCGCAATCAGCACGCCGACCGGGTTGCCGCCGGCGCTGCCGATGATGTCCACCGATTCGCGGATGGCCGTCCCCGCGGTAATCACGTCGTCGACGATCAGTACCCGGCCCGCGACCGGCGCGCCCACGGTGGTGCCGCCTTCGGCGTGGTCCTTGGTTTCCTTGCGATTGAAGCAGTAAGGCAGGTCGATGCCATGGTGCTCGGCGAGCGCGGCGGCAGTAAGCGCCACCAGGGGAATGCCCTTGTAAGCCGCACCGAACAGCATGTCGAACTCGATTCCCGAGGCGATGGCCGCAGCCGCGTAATAACGCCCGAGCTTTGCGGCGGCGTATCCGGTATTGAACAGGCCCGCGTTGAAGAAATACGGACTGATGCGCCCGGACTTCAGCTTGAACTGGCCGAACTTGAGTACGCCGAGTTCGAGCGCGAGGTCGATGAATTCGGTCTTGTAGGCGGCCATCCTGCTAAAGTATCGCACGGCCAGCTTCCGGCCGCGAACGCGGCGCGACGCACGACCCTCTCATGCGCATTATTACGCTGAACGTCAATGGCATTCGTTCCGCTGCGCGGAAGGGTTTCTTCCAGTGGCTCGGCCGGCAGCGCGCCGACGTGGTTTGCCTGCAGGAGATCAAGGCTCAGGCCGAGCACATCGACGACCCGGCGCTGCGGCCGAAGCCCTTCTATTGCTATTACGACCCGGCAGTGAAAAAGGGCTATAGCGGCGTTGCGATCTTCACGCGCGAACACCCGGACGGGCTGGTGCGCGGTTTCGGCACGCGGGAGTTCGATCTGGAAGGCCGTTACCTCGAGGTGCGCTTCGCCAGGCTCAGCGTGGTGTCCGTCTACATGCCCTCGGGCTCGGCGGGCGCGCACCGCCAGGCGTCGAAATTCCGCTTCATGGACGTCTTCATGAAGCACCTGCGCAAGATCCGCGAGGATGGCCGCCGCTACATCATCTGCGGCGACTGGAACATCGCGCACCGCGAAATCGACCTGCGCAACTGGCGCTCGAACCAGAACAACTCCGGGTTTCTTCCGGAGGAGCGCGCCTGGCTCGACGAGGTATTCGACAAGCTCGGGTTCGTCGACGCGTTCCGCGTGGTAAACCAGAAGCCGGAGCAGTACACGTGGTGGTCGAACCGCGGTCAGGCGTGGGCGAAGAACGTGGGTTGGCGCATCGACTACCAGGTGATATCGCCGTCGCTGCGCGGGGCGGTGCGCGCGGCAACGATATACAAGCGCAAGCGCTTCTCCGACCACGCGCCGCTGATCATGGACTATGACCTCGACAGGCGCTGAGCCGCGCACGGCGGGTCGGCTCGCAGCGCTGCGGGTCTACCTGCACCGGCGCGTTCTGGCGATGCTGTTTCTGGGATTTTCCGCCGGGTTGCCGTTTCCACTGGTCTTCGCCACCCTGAGCGCCTGGCTCAGCACCGCGCAGGTCAGCAAGGCGAGCATCGGCATGTTCGCGTGGGTCGGCATCACCTACTCGCTGAAAGTGTTCTGGGCGCCGCTGGTGGATCGGATGCCGCTGCCGGGGCTCACCGCCCGGCTCGGGCGCAGGCGCAGCTGGATGCTGCTGGCGCAACTCGGCGTGGCGGCGGCGCTGCTGCGCCTGTCCGGGGCCGATCCTGCGAACGATCTGGGCGGGGTCGCACTGCTGTCGCTGGCGGTCGCGTTTTGCTCGGCGACGCAGGATATCGCGGTGGACGCCTATCGCATCGAGGCGGTGGAAATCCGCGTGCAGGGAGCAATGGCGGCAAGCTACCAGTTCGGATATCGGCTGGCGATGCTGGCAGCGGGAGCCGGCGCTCTCTACATCGCTGATTTCGTGTCGTGGCCGGCCGCTTACCGCACCATGGCGGCGCTGATGTCGGTCGGGATGATTACGGTGCTGCTGATCGACGAGCCCGAAACTTCGCGAGCGGCGCCTGGCGTCGCCAGCGCGCGTGAGACATGGTCGCACCGAGTGTCGCAATGGTTCGTGACCGCGGTTGTCGGACCTTTTGCGGATTTTTTCCGTCGCAACGGCAGCTGGGCGCTGATACTGCTCGCTTTCATCGCCTGCTACCGCATCAGCGATCTGATCCTCGGCGTGATGGCTAACCCGTTCTACATCGATATAGGTTTCTCGCTGTCGGAGATCGCCACCATCGCCAAGGTATTCGGCTTCGCCATGACCATGCTCGGCGCGGCGCTCGGCGGCGTGGCCGTGGCGCGCTACGGTGCGGTACGACCGCTGATTGCCGGGGCGATGCTGGTGGCGGCGACGAACGCGGTGTTCGCGGGGCTTGCCGCCTGGGGTCAGCCGGACCTGCGTGTCCTGGTGGTGACGATTTCTGCCGATAACCTGGCCGCCGGTTTTGCCGGCACCGTGTTCATCGCGTACCTGTCGAGCCTGACGAGCGTCGCCTACACTGCCACGCAATACGCGCTGTTCTCGGCATTGATGACCTTGCTCGGCAATTTCATCGGCGGGTTTTCCGGGCGGGTGGTCGAAGCCACCGACTGGGTGACGTTTTTCATCTATGCTTCGGCCATGGGCCTGCCGGCCATTGTGCTGTCGATCATCGTGGCGCGGCGGGCCCGCGCGTGACGCAGATGTCCGAGTGGCCGGTGTGCCGGCTCGATGAACTGGCCGATCCCGGTGCGCGCGAGTTCTTTGCCGGGGAAGGTGACTGGCCGTTTCGCGGTTTTGTCGTGCGCCGCCGCGGCGCGATTCTCGCCTACGCCAATATCTGCCCGCATCGCGGGCATCCGCTGAACCTGGCGGACGATGATTTCCTGCTGCCTGATGGCTCGTTGCTGCGTTGCGCTTCGCACGGCGCGCTGTTCGTCCCGGAGAACGGGCTGTGTATCGCCGGGCCCTGCGCAGGTCACAGTCTGGCGCCGCTGGCGTGCCGGATCAGTGATGGTGTCGTAATGGTGCGGGCGCCGGGTTCCCGCATCGGTGACGAGTACGGGCTTGGCGGGAGGGGGCTGTGAGCGGCGTCGAGCCGGAGCGACGCAG
>CAYOFE010000158.1:0-2691 GCA_964403135.1 uncultured Chromatiaceae bacterium
TACGCCGATGGCATTTGCGTCGGCGACCACACGCCCGCAAACATCGCCAACAAGCGGGCCATCGTCGACCAGGCGGCGGCCGCGGCGGGCCGTTCGACCGCCGGGATGCGCTTCAATAATTTTTGGGCCTGGCACGTCAAGCCGACCCGCGAGGAGGCGCATGCCGAGGCGCGGCGCTGGCTGGCGGTGCGCGCCACGCCCTATCCGGAATACTACTATCACGACCTGCTGCCGGAGGACGAAATGCAGATCGTGTTCGCCAACCGCATGAACATCATCAAGGCGTTCAACGCCGGCAGTTCCGCGATCGAAGGCATCCCCGCCGGGATCATGGAGCGGTTCGTCGACGGGGCGACCTCGGCCTCGAGCGTGGACGAGCTCGACCACGAGATCGAGCGGCTGCGACAATTCAGGAAAAACGGCCTGACGGAGATCTCGCTCCGGATCTACGACAACCCGGAGTGGACCATCCGGCTGGTCGGCGAGCGGGTGCTGCCGGCGCTCGCCTGAATCCGAAGATCGCGCGGCGCAATCCGCCGCATCGACTATCTAGGACCGCGGGCGGCACAGCCAGTTCCGGCTGACGATGTCCCTTCCCCAGATATTCTTCGGGTTGCCGAGGAAATTCTGCGGGTTGAACAGCGGCGGGGCGTGAGGCTCTTGACCGTAACCGAGTTCATCGATAAATGCCCGCAACGACGGCAGCTTGCTTTCGCGATCAGCTTCCAGGTAGATCACCGGGCGGAGCGCGCGGATGGTCTTCTGGCCGCCGCGTAACACGGCCTCCTCCATGCCCTCGACGTCGATCTTGATGAAGTCGAGCTGGCGTATGCGATTGCGGCCAGCGTAGTCGTCGAGCGTCTCGGCCCGGACGTTGTAGAACCCCTGCCCGGTAACGCCCGGGCGCCCCAGTTCCAGGCCGCCGATGTTATTCCCGGCCGCGTAATCCAGGCGAGGCACCGTGATGAACCCGGACTCGGACGCCAGCGCGACGTTCTCGCAAACGACGTTCTCCAGGTTATTGAGCGCCAAGTTGGCCGCCATTGCATAGAAGGCCGGGCGCTGCGGCTCGAATGCGTAGACCTGCCGGACTTGCTGCGCGATCGGCACGGTGAGCGCGCCGTAGTTGGCGCCGATGTCCATCACGACGCTCGCCGGCGAGAGCAGCGCCAGGATGAATTCGACCTCACCCTGCGAGAACTCGCCGTAGGCTTCCAGCGAGGCGCCAACGTACTGGTCGCGCGCGTTGTACAGCATGTATCCGTAGCGCGTCCGGCCGACGCGGTTGTAGCCGCTCGACAGCAGCGGTCCCGGCATGCTCAACGACGCCACTCGTCCAGCGCCGCACCGACGGCGGCCAGCACGCTGTCCCAGTCACCGCGGCGCGGCTGGCGGAACAGGCGCGCCGTCGGATACCAGGGCGAGTCCGTCCGCCCGCGCAGCCAGCGCCAGTCGGCGGCAAAAGGCAACAACAGCCATAGCGGCTTGCCGAGGGCGGCGGCGAGATGCGCGCCGGCGGTGTCCACGGCAATCACGAGATCCATGCAGTCGATCAGCGCGGCGGTGTCGGCGAAATCGCCGATTTCATCCGCGAAGCTGCGCATGCGGTCAGCGCGGCGGCGCAACACCTCCCGGTCCTCTTCGCGGAATTCCTTCTGCAGGCTGACGAAATCGCGCCCCGGCGCGAACAGCGCCTCAAAGCGCGCGAGCGGCACCGAGCGCTGCCGGTCCTTGTTGTATTGCGGGTTGCCCGAGCAGATCAGGCCGATGCGCGGGCCCGGCTCCGCCTGCGGCCGGGCATCGAGCCGCGCGCGCCACGCTGCCACACGCTGCGGTTCCGCGCGCAGATACGCAGGACTCGCGGGAATCGTCTCCAGCCTCGTACCGCAGGCGAGCGGCAGACTGAGCAGCGGACAGTGCAGGTCGAACTCCGGCAGCGCATCGCCGCGGGCGAGCACTGCGGCAACGCCATCGAGGCTGCGCATCAGCGTGACCAGCGACGGCTGCACTTCGAGAATCACGCGCGCTCCCTGCGCCGCCAGCAGCGGCGCGTAACGGCAGAACTGGATGCTGTCGCCGAGGCCCTGCTCGGCATGCAGCAGGATCGTGCTGCCGGAAACCGGCTCGAACCCGTCCCACTGCGGCGCCATGAGGGTGCGCGCGGCGCCCGACAACTGCGCGTCGGACCAGCGAGCCTCGTACAGCGGCAGGCCGCGCTCGAAGTCGCCAAGCGCAAGCCGTGCCACCGCCTCGTTGAGCTGCGCAGCCGCCAGGTCCGGCGCCATGCCAAGCGCGGTTTCGTACTCTTCGATCGCCTCTTCGAGCCTGCCGAGGTCGGCCAGCGTGCGGCCACGGTTGACGCGAACCTCGACGTAGTTCGGGCGGTAATGCAGCGACTTGTCGTAGCTCTCCAGCGCCTCGTCGAGGCGGTCGATCTCGCGCAGGGCGTTGCCGCGGTTATACAGCGCCTCCGGATAGGCGGGCTTCAGCGCCAGCGCACGGTCGTAACTCGCCACCGCCTCTTCGCAGCGCGCCACCCGCTCCAGCGCCAGGCCGTAATTGGACCATGCCGCGGGATTTCGCGGCTCGATGCGCAGCGAGTCGCGGATGATCTGCACCGCGTCGTGATAGGCGCCCGCCTGGTAGGCGCTGACGCCGAGGTGGTGAATCGCCGCGGCATGCATGGGGTCC
>CAYOFE010000158.1:2701-4047 GCA_964403135.1 uncultured Chromatiaceae bacterium
CCGCGCTCGGCTTCACCGAGGCGGCCGGCCCGGTGCGCCTGCAACGCCTGCCTGAAGCGCGCGGCGATGTCGGCCGGGGAGCGACCGCGGGGCAGGCCGGGCGGGGTAACCGGCGGAATTGGACGGTTGGACATAAAGCTCGGCAAAGCGATCGGAAAAACTGCGGTCAGTATAGCCCCGGGCCCGCGCGCGCCGTGCTCCGGGGCTCGTGACGGTCAGAAGTACCCGTGCAGCTGCACGAACGCCTCAGTCCGGTTCTGGAAGTCGTTCTGCGGAATGCCGTCGTAGGCCCGCACCCCGGTGCGCAGCTGCAGAAACTCCATCGGCGCATATTCCCACAGCAGGCTGTAGCGGTTCTGCTCGTCCTCGTCGACGTCGCGGTCCGGTTCGAAATACTCGGCGGTGACCTTCAGGTTGTGGCCCTTGCGCACCAGCCAGTTCGCTTCCAGCAGCCCGACCCAGAGCTTGCGCCGGCCGGTGGGCGTAGCCTCGTCCTCGATGTAATCGGCCTCGCCGAGCCAGCTCACCGGGCCTGTGCGCAGCCCTGCGAACACCCCGCCCATGCTCCGATCGCCGGCATCGGAGTCGTTGACGTTGCCGCTCAAGCCCACGCGCCACCAATCGCGCAGATACTCCAGCCGGCCGCTGACCTGCTTGCCGTCGTTGGTCTCCGGTCCACCCGCCGTGCCGTTGGTGAAACTGACCTGCGTGTTCCAATGGCCGCGCTGCCAACCGACCTCGACTCCGTCGTCGGGCGTGTCGAAATTGATGCCGGTGACCTGGCGTATGAAGGCACCATCGTCCTCCAGGCGCCAGCCATATGGCAGATAGAATTTGCCGGCCCGCGCGTACCACTCACCGCCGGCGAACGTGTACCTGATGTAGGCCTCGAGGTTGTTGGTGCCATCGGGCGCGATGTGCTCATCGACGTAAATATCGAGCTTCTGCGGCAGCAGGTTCAGGTTCGCATAAAGCCGGAACTCGTCGAGATCGAATTCCCAGTTGCTGTCCTCGTCGGACACATCGGTGTAGCTGGCGCTGCCGCGCAGGTTGCCGCCGAGCGCGAGCATGCTGCCCACCATGCCGGTCCAGAGCCGCTCGGGGTTTTCCCGCCGCGCCGCAAATTGCGTCTGCGCCCAGGTATTGCCGAAGACCGTGCGCAGACCGCCGCCGGTCGGATCGACGTGGCACTGCGCGCACCGCATTCCTTCGCGCACCGCGAGGTAGGGCTCCGCCTGCGCCGCGGTCCCGGCGAGAGCGAGCACCGCTGACGCCAGTACGAATGCCATCCGGATCACGGTTGCTCTCCTGAAACGCGGAAGCGGATCACGGCATCGCCGCCGGCG
>CAYOFE010000158.1:4147-5809 GCA_964403135.1 uncultured Chromatiaceae bacterium
AGCGGGGCCTGCGCGCCGGCGTGGCACACCGTGCATCGCGGCGTGAAGATGGTGTCCTGGATCGTCGTGAAATCGTCGTCGCCGGGCGGGCCTTCGCCCACCGGCCGGCCATTCTCATCGAGTCCGTCGCCGTTGCCGGCGCAGCCGACGAGCACAGCGCAAAGCGCCACGGCACCGAGCGCACGGATCGTCGCGTCAACTTGTTGTTCCACCGCCACCCCCCGGCGAGATGCTAACCCATGAGAGCGCGATGGGCAGCCCATCGGGCGATGCCGGCCCCCGGCCAGTACTCAGGGCTTAGCGCCCTCCGCGATCCACAGGCGGATCACTGCGATAGTCGTGGCGCTGAGCGGCGAACCCCCGAGCGGCATGCGACCGCCCACTGCCGCCGTGCCTTCGATTTTCTGCACGAGATAGCTGTTGGCATCGTCACCGGGCTTGACCCGTTTCAGGCTCGGCACCTCGCTGCTCGCGACGTTTACCAGGTTCGCAAAGCTCTCGTCGGCATCGAGCTCGAGGCCCTGCGGCGCGCCGCCGCCGCTGTGGCAACCGATGCAATGGGTGTTGAAGATCGGCTGCACCTGTGTCGCGTAATTCACGCGGGTTGCAACCGGCTTGATCACCGTGAAATCGGCGTTCGTCACGGCGAGACCTGCCGGCAGCGTGGCGAAGCGCACGGCTGCCGCCGCGCCCGTGCCATCTGCATCGTAGCGTACGGCGCCGGTCGCCGGATCGTAGAGCAGCCGGTCGGTGCTATCGGCCGCGGCCGCTCCGAGGCGAAACATTGCCTTCGGCAGCACGCCGCTGGTGGCCAGCGAGGGGAACGCCGCGCCGACCAGCCGCATCACGTCATCGGCCGGGCTGAAGTCGGTGATCCGGTCAACATTGGTAGTGGCATTCAGGGCCGCATCGAACTGGAAGCTGTCCGCACCGGGGCCGCCGGTCAGCTGATCCTTGCCGGGGCCGCCGATCAGCCGGTCGTTGCCGCCGCCGCCGCTCAACGTATCGTTGCCCGACTTGCCGTTCAGGATGTTGTTTGCGGTGTTGCCGGTCAGGCGGTTGGCGAGACTGTTGCCGGTACCGTTGATCGAATTGCTGCCGGTCAACACCAGGCGTTCGACGTTGATCGGCAGCGTGTAGTTAATCGACGAGCGAACCGTATCGGTGCCATCGCCAGGGCTCTCCAGCACCTCGTCATCCACCTGCGCGACGATGAATATGTCGTTGCCGGCCAGGCCCATCATGGTGTCGCCGCCGCCTTTGCCGTCGATCGTATCGGCCTCCGGCGTTCCCTCGAGCACGTCCGGATCCGCCGTGCCGTTGATGAGCGCGGCACTGACCACCGCCGGCAGGCCCATGCCGGCGCAGACGGCCAGCCATCGCGAAGCGCACGGGAATACTGAGAAACGCGGGTGCTTGTTCATGTTATGCCCCTTTACCGCGCCGCCGGCGCAGCGCCATCAGTCCCATTCTAGGCACGGCCTCGGCACGATTCCCACTCGATGGTGGTGCGTATTGCGCAACGCCGCTGCGGCGGCTGCCACTATCATGGCCGGGTGCCACGGGCGATAACCCATCTGCCGATCGCTGCTGCACTGCCGGAACTGACGGCAGCGCTCAGCGCCCATCGCAATGTCGTGCTGCAGGCCCCGCCCGGCGCGG
>CAYOFE010000159.1:0-5734 GCA_964403135.1 uncultured Chromatiaceae bacterium
CGCTGGTTCGCCGCAATAACTGCGAAACTGCGACCCGGCACCCAGTCCCAAAACGGCACCCAGTCCCGCACCCAGTCCCTACCGCCGCGCGGTGGCCGAGGCCGTGTTCGACCAGGCCGAATCGCCGCCGCTGTTCCAGGCACGCACACGGAAGTAGTAGGTCTTGCCAGCCTTCTGGCCGCCGGCCGTGTAGCTCGTCACGTTTGCAGCGGGCGTGGCGATCTGCGTCCAGCTCACCTGATCCAGCGACCGTTCTATCCTGAAGCCAGATTCCGTCGAGGAATTGTCGACCCAGTTCAGCTGAATCTTCATTTTCGACAGAGCGCTCGCCGTCAGCCCGCTCGGTGCGGCCGGCGGCGGCGTCAGTGCATGGGTCTGCGCCGAAGCGGTATTGGTGTAAGCGGAATTGCCCGCGCCGTTGTAGGCGCGCACCCGGTACCAGTACCACGTGCCCGCATTCAGCCCCGCGCTGCTATACGAGGTCACATTGGCGCCGACGGTCGCGATCTCGCTGAAACCAACGCCGTCAGCCGACCGCTCGATCCGGAAGCCGGTCTCGTCGGTCGCGTTGTCGGTCCAGCTGAGGTTGATCTGGCTGCTGGAGAGGGCCGCGGCGCCCAGTGCCGTCGGTGCCGCCGGCGGCGTCGTTGCCGCCGCCGCACGAAACGCCGCCACGGTGTCGGCGGTATTGTTCATCGAGCGCGCATTGTCGGCGGAGTTCGCCGGGTCGAGCTCGTAAGAGATACCCGTGGCATATCCGCCGTAGAAGACGTTCGGGTTGGAGAAATTGTTGATGCGCGTACCGCCGGAGCAGCCGTTGCTGTAGGACATGATGGTGCGGAAGCCGGTGCCGTCCGTCACGCAGCGACGATGCCCATAAGAGTACGGGAACGTGCCGGCGACATTGGAGTTGGCGCGATCGTGCGCGTCGCCCTGGTTGTGACCGATCTCATGAGCCAGTGTCTGATTGCTGAGACAGCTGGAATAGGTGACGCTGAAAGCATAACCGGCGAAGCCGGTGCTCTCCGACTGCATCACGTAGGCGATGCCGCAGTAATTCGCATCCTCGTTCACCATCGCTACCAGATCGGCGCCGTACTGGTTGCGCAACTGGTGCACGTTGTCGATGTACCCATCATTGGTAGCCTGCAGGCGCGACAGGGCCACGCCCATGTCGCCGGTCTCGGCGTAGCTGACCTCCTCCATGCGCACCAGGTTCAACTGCATGTTGATCTGGCTGTTGACATACGCCTGATTGGCGGCGCTCACCGCGCTCTGGATCATGCTCTCGATGCCGGCCTGACCGTAGCGATTCTTCGAGGCGGTCGAATAGACCACCAGCAGGTCCTGCACGAAGCCGCTGCCGGCAACGGTGAAGTCCTCTGCGCCGGCGGTGGGCCCGGAAGCGCCGGCGGCTGCCGCGTCTATCGCCGCAGCGGCGTTGCCCTGCGCTCTCGGCGGATGGCGGTGCCCGTCGGGCGGCAACCGCGACTGGTCGATCTCGTAGATCGCGTGACGGCCGGCGCCGGCCGGCATGATCTCGAAGACTTTCGAATCGTGATGCAGATAGCCCGTGACGGCGCTGCGATGCGAGGTCAGCACCAGCAGGCTGCCGGGGCTGCCCTCGATATGGCCCACCCAAGTCATGCTGCCCCGCTCGCGCAGCACTTCCTGGTCCCGCACGGCCCGCACCGCGCTGCCGTCAGGCAGCGTTACGCTTACATGGTGTGCGGTAAACACCGAGGGATTGAGCTGCCCGGAACGGCCGCTGCCGCGCGTGGCGTGCGCCGGAAGCTGCAGATATGCCTGAGGGCTCGTCGGCACCAGCAACGGTGCGCTGCCGTCGGGCTGCGCGGCGGCAGAGCTGATACCGGACAGCCAGAGCGCCGCGGCCAGGGTCAAAGCGCAAGTGGCGTGGGCAATGCGCGATACCAGCATGGGTCGTTCCCTCGTTATGCTTCTTGAAGATCGCCCCATCATGAGGTCGCACCGCGGGCCTGGCCAGCTTTTCACCACGCGTTTGTGAGACCCTTGGCAAAAGCGCCGTAGGGCTTTAACAGAACGCTGCGCGCGGTGAACGTAATGAGCGCTTGCGATCAGCGCTTGCGCCGGTGACGGCGGCGCTTGCCGTGTCGAGCACGCGGCGGTTCCTGCGGCGGCGCCGCATCGGACGAACCACGACCGCGAGCCTCCACGACAATCGTTTCAGCAATGCGATCGTGCACCGTCTGCCGGTTCGGGTGCAGGAAGTACTGCAGGAAGCCGAACCCGAACTCCAGGGTGGAGGCGATGTAGCCCAGCGCGCGCTCGATTGACTGCCATAACGTCAGCCGGTCGTGCGTCAGCGTCACCACGCGGATGCCAAGCGCACGCTTGCCGGGCGTCTGCCCGCCGGTGGCCCACGTGATCACGCCGAAATAGGCCAGAATCGCCAGCAGGTCCCAAACGCGCTCGGCGTCAAAGACGAAGACGATCGTGCCGGCGCCGCCCCGGCCTTCGATCAGGGCGGGCGCGAGCCGCACCGCGACCAGCACCGCCAGCAGCACCAGACCGTCCACGACGAATGCGAGCGCCCGGGCGCGAAAGGTCGCCAGCGGCAGGCCCTCGACGGCACGCAGTCGCAGCCCGTGAACGTCGTGGAATTTGCCTCCGGTCATATCCGGCGCCAGTTTGTGATCAGCTGCCGGCCAGCCGCTCTTCCAGCGCGCCGATGTCCTTGGCGCGGCCGTGCTGGATCAGCAGAGCCTTGCGGCGCAGGAACCGCAGAACCCCCGAAGGGCCCATGCGCGATGCGCCGAGGCCGGACATGCGGAATGCGTTCTTCTCGGCGTCGAACACCTCGGTGGTCAGCGCTCCGTCGTTGATGCTGACCGCGCCCGCCTCGAGGCGGCGCGCCACGGCGATGGCCTCCTGCTCGTCGCCGATCACCGCTGCCGTGAGCCCGTATTCCGAATCGTTGGCGAGTGCCACCGCCTCGTCGACAGTGCGATACGACATCACCGGCATCAGCGGCCCGAACGTCTCCTCGCGCATCACCTTCATGTCGTGCGACACGCCGGTCAGCACCGTCGGGCGAATCCACAAGCCGCCGCCATGGGTTTCGATCTCGCCGCCACACAGCACTTGCGCGCCTTTCGCCCGCGCATCGGCGAGGTGATCGGCGATGATCTCGGCCTGTCGCGCGAAGATCAGCGGGCCGATCTGCCCGCGGTGAATATCCGGGTAATTCAGCTGCACCGCTCGCGCGCGCTCCACCAGCGCGGCAACGAACCGCGGATAGATGCGCTCGTCCACGTACACCCGCTCCAGCGACTGGCAGGCCTGGCCGGTGGCCTGCACCGAGGCGCGCAGCACGATGTCGGCGGCCCGCCCGACATCCGCCGAGCCGAGCACGATCGCCGGATCCTTGCCGCCAAGCTCGAGAAACGCCGGTATGAAATGTCGCGCGCAGGATTCGGCAACCTTGCGTCCCGTGGCCACGCTGCCCGTGAAGCAGACGGCATCGACCTCGCCGATCAGTTCCGCCCCGGTGCGCCCGTCGCCAGTCACCCATGCAAAAACGCTGCTGAGCTCCGGGAACTCCGCCAGCGACTCGCGCACCGGCGCGACGAACCGCGGCGTCACTTCGCTCGGCTTGACGATCACCGCGCAGCCGGCGACCAGCGCCGCGACGGAATCGAGCACCGAAAGCAAGAACGGAAAGTTCCACGGGCTGATCACGCCAACCAGCGGATTCGGCACGAGCTGCGAGCGAATGCCGATGCCGGGCGTCACCGATGCGCGCTCCGGGGCCTCGGCCAGCACCTGCAGGCCGATGGCACTGAAGCCGGCAACGATGCCACCGAGTGCCCGCACCTCTTTCTGCGCGAGGAGATAGCGACCGGTGTCGACGGACAACGCATCGAGTAGCGGTCCCGGTTGCGCCAGCAGGCGCGCCGACCACTGCTTCAATACCGCCACGCGGTGCTCGACGCCGGCCTCGTGCCAGGCGCCCTGCGCCCAGCGCAATTTGGCGGTCATCCCGCGCAGCTCCTCGGCCGACGGAGGTGAAATCGAGTAGTCCGCCTCGCCGGTGCGCGGATTGCGCACCGGCAACTGCCCCCCGGCCGGCACCGTTGCGTTGCTCATGGCGCGACCGGCGTCACCTTGCGGAAATAAGTCCAGCTCGTTTCGTTCGGGCGCTCGTCATCGAGTGGCGGCGGCGCGGAATAAAGCGGATAGTTCAGCCGGATTTCCGCCTTCATGGTCGCCGACAAGTCCTCGAAGCGCTCCAGCTTGCGCCCGGCCGTGTGGAAATAGATCAGGCCGGCGCGGTCGCCCATTTCCATCCACGGCAGCCAGTTCGACATGCGCACCCAGCCGATGCGCACCGGCGCCGAGGCCAGCCGCGGGTTGGCCAGCTCGTCGACGTCGCCGAAGAAATTGAACATCTCGGTCGCGTGGTACTTGCCGCCGACGTACTCCTGGTAGTCGCCGCCGAGCGGGTTTCGGTAGTAAAGCGGCACCGTCGAGGTGTACCACCACTGCCCGGCGTTGATGGTGAGCGGCAGCCGGAACGGCCGGCCGGCGCGGTCCGTCGCGCCAATGCGCTGGTTGACCGGATCGTTTGTCACGTGCACCACTTTGACCTGCTTGCCGGTCCAGGGATTGTCCCAGGTACGCAGCACTTCGCCGGTCTTCGGGTCCTTGTAGAGCAGGATCTCGCGCGTCACCATCTTGAAGCTGCCATCCTTCGCATCGCCAAGCGGCCCGCACTGGCGGATGTTCATGCCCTCGACGGCGAACAGGGTACGGTCCTGCTCACCGGGCACGCGGCTGAACGCCCAGCCGTTCCACCACCAGGTCACCGTCTCGCCATCCTTCAGCGAGCACTGGATCTTGCGCATGGCCGACAGCGCGTCCTCCGTGGTATCGAGCTTGAGCTGGGCCGCGCCCGCATTGGCCGCAACGAAAAAAACCGCGGCCACCGCCGCAACACTCCTCAGAGCTTTCATGGACGACCCCGCTGAGCCGCGCTATTCACCGCCGATGGACCGCAAGCTTAACCGCCTGCGCCGCGCCGGCAAAGCCGCAAAATGCCGCAGCGCTAGTCGAGCAGGCGATCGACCTTGGCGGCGCAGATGAAGTCGTTTTCGGTGAGGCCGCCGACGGCGTGGGTCCACCAGCGCACCACGCAGCGCTGATAGGTTACCTCCAGGTCGGGATGATGCCCCTCGCTGTTGGCGATCCAGGCCACCGCGTTCACGAAGCCGATGGTGCGGTTGTAGCCGGTGAACTCAAAGCTGCGGGAAATAGACTTGCCGTCGGCGCTCAGGCGCCAGTCCGGGTGCAGCGCCGTCAAGAGATCCCGCACCGCCGCCGGGTCGAGCGGCGGCACGCCGCCTTCGCAGGGTTTGCATTTCTTTTCGGTCAGATTGCGCGTATCGGACATAGTGATCACCTGCTACCGCTTGTCCGATTGCTTCGCCCCTAACCGCGGAATGGATTGCCGGGCAGCGACAATAGCACAAACAGTAGCCTGCCGCGACGATTGGCCGCGCGATGCCAACACCGAGTCGTGCGATACGCAACCACGCGCTAGCGCCGGCAATCGGCACCACGCCGCCCGACCGCAATGGATGCAGCTAACGGCCGGGTGCCGCCACTGGCGCCGCGCCGGCGACGCCAAGACTGCGACTCAAGCTGGCGGCCGCATCCCGGGTCAGCGCCTGCGGGTTTTTCGCGCAGTACCCGG
>CAYOFE010000160.1:0-5631 GCA_964403135.1 uncultured Chromatiaceae bacterium
CGCGCGCGCTGTTGTGGTTCCGCTGGGCGGCAGTCGTCACGGCGTTATCGGGCGTTCTCTACATAGAGTCCGCCTACCGCGCAGCCGGCGGCGGCCTGATGCAGGTGCTCATGCTCAAGGAGGGCTTCGTCACCATTGGCGTCGGCTCCTGGCTCGGCCTGATCATGCTGTTCAACGTCTGGGTGCTCATCTGGCCAAACCAGAAGAAGGTGCTCGGCATCACCCCCGCGACCGACGAGCAGAAGGCCGCAGCGCGCAAGATCGCCACGCTGACCTCGCGCACCAACTTCGTGCTGTCGGTGCCGATGCTGATGTGCATGGGCGCGCAGACGCATGGCCTGCCGTTCTAGCGGCTGCGGGAGCGGCGCCAGCCGCGAAGTCCTGCTTTCCTGTGGGAGCGGCGCCAGCCGCGATCGCGACTGGCGCCGCTCCCGCAACGTTTGCGAACCCGGCATGTGGTGACGTGAGCGCCAGCCTGCCCGCGACGCTTCTCGACCACCTTCGCGATACGGTTCGTCGCGCCCTGGCCGAGGACATCGGCCCGGGCGATCTGACCGCCAGGCTGGTTCCTGTCTCACAGACCGCTCACGCTCACGTCATCTCGCGCGAGGCGGCGGTGATCTGCGGCGAGCCGTGGTTCGACGAGGTGTTTCGCCAGCTCGACGCGTCGATCCGGGTGCAATGGCATGTGGCCGAGGGCGCCGCCGTCGCTCCTGGCGCCCTGCTCTGCGAGGTGAGCGGCCCCGCCCGACCGGTCCTGACCGGTGAGCGAACCGGGCTGAACTTTCTGCAGGCGCTGTCCGGCACCGCCACCGCCGCCCGCCGTTACGCCGACGCGGTGGCCGGCACCCGGGCACGCGTGCTCGACACGCGCAAGACCATCCCCGGCCTGAGGCTCGAGCAGAAATACGCGGTGCGCGCGGGCGGCGCGCACAATCACCGCGTCGGATTGTTCGACGCCATACTCATCAAGGAAAACCACATCGTCGCCGCGGGCAGTATCGCGGCTGCGGTGCGGGAAGCGCGCCGGCAGGGAACCGGTGTGCTGCTGGAAGTCGAGGTCGAGACGCTGGCACAGGCGCGCGAAGCCTTCGCCGCGGGCGCCGACCGCCTGCTGCTCGACAACTTCACGCTCGACAAGCTGCGCGAAGCGGTCACGCTGCGCGATCAGCTGGCGCCGGCCATCACGCTCGAAGCTTCCGGCGGCATCGCGCTCGACAACATCCGCGCGGTGGCCGAGACTGGCGTGGACTTCATCTCCATCGGCGACATCACCAAGAACCTGCGCGCCGTGGATCTTTCGATGCGTTTGCGCTTGGCGTAAGTTTACTGCCCGGCGCAGCCCGTCACGCACGGCGAGCCCGTCATCAGCGCGCACGGGTGAACGAGGGGACTTCTCCAAAGCGCTGCCGGTAGCGCTGTGCAACTTGCCGAGGCGAGTGAAACCGCTGCGCAGCGCGACGTTGGTGACGCGCGCTTCGCGGTGCAGCTTCAGCTCCGCTCGCGCACCGCCAAGACGCCGGCGCAGGTATAAGTTACGCGCCGCGCCAGATCTGGCTGCGCGACGCCTCGGGCCCGCGGGTGATGCCGGGCGGCAACGTGTTCTGAGCATCGCTGCTTGACCCGCGCGAGTAATGCACCGAGAGTAGTCTGCCAGATGAGCGGCACGCCCTGCCGCAAAGGGAGCAGGCATGATGCGACGGTTCCAGTGGCTGTGCGCAGGACTCTGGCTCGCTGCCTCCGCCAATGCAGCGAGTGCGGGGAACTGGGCCATCGACGGCTTCTGCCGGGAGGTACAGCGGGTCACCGCGGAAAGCCGCGTGAACGCCGAGCTGGTCATCCATGCCACGTCCGGCGCCTACCGCGCCTCCAAGCCCGGCATCGAGCCGGTCATCATCCATCAGTACGTCACCGCCGATGCGGCCGGTCGTCCGAAGATGATTTCCTGCAAGGTGAAAACCGCCGATCACCTCATCGCAGCCTACGGCCCCTCCGCCGCCGGCCGCCAGGGCAGCTGCGAACAAGTGACGCGAAACATCGTTGACCAGGCGATTGCCCGGGCCGGCCCGGGCGCACCCAGACTCGTCATCGAACCCGAGCAACAGGTGTGGACCGGAAGCGATTATCTGGGTCCTTTCGAGCTCCTGACGCAGGATGCCGAGGGCGTGCTCCACGTGAACACGCGCTACATGCGCATCGACTGGGGGGACTGGCGCTGGTACCTGTTCCCCAACCGGCTGCGCGGGCATCTTTACTGCCACGTGATTGCGCCGGAGTACATCGCGCGACTGCTCGCCGGCGAGCAACCGGACCTCCAGCCGATTGAAATTCCGACCTCGCCGGATGCCGGCTGGTCTTGGCGGCGGCCCTTCGGTTGAGCGAGCCCTCCGCCGGCTATTCCGCAGGCACCAGGCGGATGATCTGCGAGCCGGCGGCGTTTTCCAGCAGCACGTAGAGCTCCCCCTTCGGCCCGAGCGCGAGATCACGAAACCGCGCAAGGTCCTTCAGTATCACTTCCGTGTGCACCACCTTGTTGTACTGGATTTCCAGGCGCAGCAGGTCGGCGGCGCGCAGCGTGCCGAGCAGGATATTGCCGTTCCACTCCGGGAATTCACTGCCCCGATAGAAAATGAAGTTCGACAGCGCCTGCGCCGGCGTCACGTCGAGGACCGGAAAAATCGCCTCCTTCGCGTCGAGCTGGATGCCGAGCTTCTTCGCGCCATCGACCGGCCGGCCGTCGTAATTGATGCCGGTGGTGAATACCGGCCACCCATAATTGCCGCCCCGCACCAGCCGGTTCAGCTCGTCGCCGCCGCGCGGGCCCATCTCGCTGCTCCACAACTCGCCGGTCTGCGCGTCGAAAGCAAGCCCCTGCACGCTGCGGTGCCCGAAGGTCCAGGTCGATTTCACCGCACCAGGCAGGTGCACGAACGGGTTATCCGCCGGAATGCGCCCGTCATCGTGAATGCGGTGGACCTTGCCATACGGCAGCTTCAGGTCCTGCACGCCCATGATGTCGAGCACGTCCTTGATGCCGACGCTGAAATACACGTAGCCCTTGTCGTCGAAGGCGATGCGCCCGCCGGCAGCGAGGTCCGATGTGTTGGTGTAGGTGGCGAGATCCGCTTTCCAGAGCACTTCCTCGTCAACCCAGCGGTCGCCGCGAATGCGCCCGCGAACCAGCCGGTTCATCGACACGGGCCGCTTCGAGCGACGGCTCAGGTCGTTGCAGTCGCTGCAACGATCGGTGTGATGAATGTAGATCCAGCCGTTCCTCTCATACTGCGGGTGCAGCGCGACATCGAGCATCCAGCCGAGGCCCATCACCTGGCCGAGGAACACGGTGGAGTCATCGTAAACAGGCGGCGTGCCCTTGATCGGGGCAGACTTCTTCCCATCGGTGCCGATGAGGCTCAGTCCCCGCATACGCTCCGAGAGCAAGATGCGCCCATCGGGCAGCGGCGCAATGGCAAAAGGCATCGGGTCGAGTCCGGTGGCGACCGGTTCGATGCGAAAGCCGTGGCGTTCGCTGGCGATGACACCGGCGGGAATCGCCAGCGGGATATCCGCGCGCTTGTCGAGTATCGTCGTGCCTTGCCGCTGCTCGGCGACGTACAGCGCCAGGTTCCAGATCTGGCTCTCGTTCATGGTTTCCGACCAGGCCGGCATGCCTTTGTCGGGAGCGCCCCTGGCGATGCTCGCCGCGATGTCGCGCACAGTCTCGCCGTTACGCAGAGCCACGCCCACCAGCGGTACACCGAGCGACGTGCCGCGCAGATCGTCGCCGTGGCACGAACCACAATTCTCGTTGAACTGCCGGATGAACAGGTCCTGCATCGGGATCTTGCTGAGTTTCTCCCAGTCCACCTTGCTCGGGTCGAAACCCTGCGCATCGCCCGGCTGTGGCGCCAGCAGGGCACCCGCCAGCAGAACCAAGACCGGTGCCTGCATTCGTCGCGATAACAGCATGAAAAACCCCTCCGGAACGCAAAGGTACCACGGCGACAGCCCCGGCTCGCCTTGCCCGGCCGCATCAGGTACGCTGCGCGGCGGTCCGGCAGTCACCGATCAAGCTTCATGGCCAAACGCCGCGCACATCGCCGTCTGCTCGTCCTTGCGGCCTGCATCGCCTGCATACCCGTTGTGGCGCTGGCAACAGCCGCAACACCGCCCGCCGGCGCCCTCGCGCTGACGCGTTCAGGGCACGGCATGGCGGCGGTCGCGCTTTTTTTTGTGGCCTACGCCATCGTCATCTCGGAGGAATTCACTGAGCTGCGCAAGTCGAAGTCAGTAGTGGTCGCGGCGGGCGCCATCTGGGTCCTGGTGGGGCTGGCCTATGCGAGCGCGGACATTCCCGGCGCCGGTGAAATCCTGCGTGGTCAGATCGAGGAATACGGGGAACTGCTGCTGTTCCTGCTCGCCGCCATGACCTACGTGAATACGCTGCAGGAGCGCGGCATCTTCACAGCCCTGCGCGACTGGCTGATCGGCCGCCGCTTCGGGCTGCGCGCGCTGTTCTGGATCACCGGCATGATCGCCTTCTGCCTGTCGCCGGTGCTCGACAATCTGACCACCGCGCTGGTCATGGGCGCGGTCGTCACCGCCGTCGGTGCCGGCCATCCGCGCTTCATCGCACTGGCCTTCGTCAACATCGTGGTCGCGGCCAATGCGGGCGGAGCGTTTAGCCCGTTCGGCGATATCACCACGCTGATGGTGTGGCAACGCGGCTTGGTGCAGTTCTGGGATTTTTTCTCGATCTTCGTGCCCTCCGCCGTCAACTGGCTGGTGCCGGCTATCGCCATGTCGTTCGCGGTGCCGGCCGCCGAGCCGGCCGCCGTCACGGCGCGGGCCCGGGTGAAAACCGGCGGCTTCGTCGTCGCCGGGCTATTTGCGTTGACTATTGCCATGACAGTCAGCATGCACACCTTCCTGCACTTGCCGCCGGCGCTCGGCATGATGACGGGACTTGGCCTGCTCAGCATCTACGGCTATTTCATCCGGCATCGCGAACTGCGCAACGGCGGGCCCGACGTCGCCGTCGGCGCGCTGCAGGTTCCGGAAGGCTTCAAGCCGGCCAGCAAGCCGTTCGATATCTTCATCAGCATGAAGCGCGTCGAGTGGGACACGCTGCTGTTCTTCTACGGCGTCGTGCTGTGCGTCGGCGGCCTGGGTGCGCTGGGCTACCTGCGCGCGCTGGCGCTCGTTTCGTACGGTGATCTCGGCCCGCTAATGGCGAACGTGCTGGTCGGTCTCGCATCAGCTGTCGTGGACAACATCCCGATCATGTTCGCCGTCCTGAACATGAATCCGGACATGCCACTCGGGCACTGGCTGCTCGTCACGCTTACCGCCGGTGTCGGCGGTTCGCTGCTGTCGATCGGCTCGGCGGCCGGTGTGGCGCTGATGGGCCAGGCGCGCGGCGTCTACACCTTCTTCGCGCACCTGCGCTGGAGCTGGGCCATCGCGCTCGGCTACGCCGCGAGCATCTGGGTGCACACGGTAATTAACCGCGCGCTGTTCTGAGGCGCCGGCCAGCGGAGATCCAGACGCCCCGTTCGCCACGCCGACCCGTGACCGCGCTCAGGTCAGTGCGATGCTGCCGGTCTTCAGCGTGCCGTCCGGGTATTTCAC
>CAYOFE010000161.1:0-4156 GCA_964403135.1 uncultured Chromatiaceae bacterium
ATGTCCGCGCCGCTCACCTGGTGCTTGCCTGCGACGGCTACCTTGGCCCGCTCGAGCCGCGCATCGCGCCGCACATCATGCCGATCAACAACTTCATCGTCGCCACCGCGCCACTCGGCGCGGAGCGCGCCCGCGCGCTGATCCCAGGCGACGTCTGTGTGCACGACACGCGCTTCGTGGTGAACTATTTCCGACTGTCGGCCGACCGGCGCTTGCTGTTCGGCGGCGGCGAGAACTACCGCAGCGGCTTTCCGCGCGACATCAAGGCGTTCGTCCGCCCGTACCTGCTGCGGCTGTTCCCGCAGCTCGCCGATGTCGCGATCGAGTACGGCTGGGGCGGGGCGCTCGGCATCACCCGCAGCCGCCTGCCGCACGTGGGGCGGCTGCCGCCGAACATCTTCTATGCGCACGGCTTCTCGGGCCACGGGATCTCGATCGGGACGCTGGCCGGCAAGCTGATCGCCGAGGCGGTGGCCGGCACCGCGGAGCGCTTCGACGTGCTGGGGCGACTGCCCGCGCCAGCCTGGCCCGGCGGTACGCTGCTCAGATGGCCGCTGCTGGTGCTGGGGATGCTCTACTACTCGTTGCGGGACCGGTTGTGATTCCCGTGACAAAGCCGGCGCCGGTTCGCCGTGCTCGCAAAGCCCATAAAGCCGGCTTGCCGAGGCTGCGAAGCTGGCAAGGGCTGCACGAAGTGGCGGCGAATGGACGCCGCCCCGCGCCAGGGCCAGGGATGGCCCTTGGCGCGGGCACCGCTGCCAGCGAGCGGGCCGAGGGAACCCGCAGGGCAAGCCGGCAGGGCGAGCGAGCACGGCGAACCGGCGTGGTCAGCATCGTGATGGCGGCTCTAATGAATCTCTCTGCATGCGGAGGCCCGCCGCCCCAAGACGAAGCCATCGTCCACGTCTACAACTGGTCCGACTACATCGCGCCCGACACCATACGCAATTTCGAGGCCGAGAGCGGCATCAAGGTGGTTTACGACCTGTTCGACAGCAACGACGTGCTGGAAGCGAAACTGCTCTCCGGCGGCTCCGGCTACGACGTGGTCGTGCCGACCTCGGAGTTCCTCGCCCGGCAGATCGTCGCCGGCGTGTTCCAGCCGCTCGACCGCGCGAAGCTGACGAATTACGGCAATCTTGACCCGGAGCTGATGAAGCTTCTCGAGCAGCAGGACCCCGGCAACGTGTATGCAGTGCCGTACCTGTGGGGCACCAACGGTATCGGCTATAACGTCGATCAGGTCCGCAAGGCTCTCGGACCCGACGCGCCGGTGGACAGCTTCGACCTGATTTTCAAGCCCGAATACGCCGCGAAGCTGGCGGGCTGCGGCATCGCCATGCTCGATGCACCGCGCGACGTGCTGGCGGTGACGCTGCAGTACCAGGGCATTGACCCCAATTCCGATGACCCCGAGGTGTACCGTAAGCAGGCCAAGCAGCTGCTCGACCGCGTGCGGCCTTATATCAGGTACTTTCACTCCTCGCAGTTCGTCAACGATCTGGCCAACGGTGAGATCTGTGTGGCCTATGGTTTCTCCGGTGATATCCTGCAGGCGGGCGACCGGGCGCGCGAGGCACGCAATGGCGTCAACATCGCTTACTCGATTCCGCGCGAAGGCACGATTACCTTTTTCGACATGATGGCCATTCCCGCCGCCGCCCGGCATTCCGACAACGCGCACCGCTTCATCGACTACCTGTTACGGCCCGACGTCATCGCGGAGGTTTCGAACTTCGTGAAGTACCCGAATCCGAACCGCGCTTCACTGCCGCTGATTGACCCGGCGGTGCGGGCCAACCCGACCATTTACCCGCCGCCGGAGGTGCGCAGACGCCTGTTCATCCTGCGTGCCGCACCGCCGAAGATCGACCGCGTGGCCAACCGCGTCTGGACCGCGGTCAAGACGGGGCGCTGATCGCATGACCGCCGCCGGCAGCACACCGGACTTTGTCGACATCCGGCGGATGGTCAAGATGTTCGGCGACTACGCCGCCGTGCGCGAGGTGAGCCTCGGTATCCGCAAGGGCGAGATCTTCGCGATCCTCGGGCCGTCCGGCTGCGGCAAGTCAACGCTGCTCAGGATTCTCGCCGGGCTCGAGACGCCGACCAGCGGCGAGGTACTGATCGACGGCCAGGACATCACGCACCTGCCGCCGTACCAGCGGCCCACCAACATGATGTTCCAGTCGTATGCGCTGTTTCCGCACATGACTGTGGAGCAGAACGTCGCCTTCGGCCTGAAGCAGGACCGGCTCGCTGCCAGCGTCATCGCCGGGCGCGTCGACGGGCTGCTCGAACTGGTGCGCATGAGCGAGTACCGGCGGCGCAAGCCCGCGCAGCTTTCCGGCGGCCAGCAGCAGCGGGTGGCACTGGCCCGCAGCCTCGCCAAGCAGCCGAAGCTGCTGTTGCTCGACGAGCCGATGGGCGCGCTCGATCGCAAGCTGCGCGCCGAGATGCAGTTCGAACTGGCGCAGATCATCCGTCAGGTTCAGGTGACCTGCGTGATGGTGACGCACGACCAGGACGAGGCCATGGTGATGGCCGATCGCCTGGCCCTGATGCGCGGCGGCGAGATTGTCCAGGTCGGTGCGCCGGGCGAAGTCTATGACCGGCCAGGCTGCCGTTTCGCCGCCGAGTTTCTCGGCAGCGTAAACCTGTTCGCCGGCACCGTGGCATCGGCGAGCGGCGCCACCGCGCTCGTCGAGGTTCCGGAGCTCGGTGGCCCGGTGCAGGCCGAGGCGGTGCAGCAGCCGGCCGCGGGCGCCGAGGTGACGCTGGCGATCCGGCCGGAGAAGCTGCGCCTGTTGACGGCGCCCGATCCGCAGTTTCCGGCTAGTCGCGCCGTGACCGTGGACGATGTGGCCTACATGGGCACGCACACCAGTTATCACGTGAGGCTGGCAGGCTCGGGCCGGATGCTCGCCGTGATTCAGCCTGACAGCGGCGCCGGGCGCCGCCCTTGCCGGGGCGAGACCCTGCAACTGGCCTGGCAGCCGCGTGACATGCTGCTGCTGCCCTCATGAGTCTGCTGTCCGGGGCCTTCGGGTGCGGGCGCCGCTGGATCATCGGCGTTCCCTACCTGTGGTTCGCGCTGTTCCTGCTGGTGCCGTTCGCCATCGTGGTGCGCATCAGCTTCGCCGAGGCCCGCGTGGCGATTCCCCCGTACACCGACCTCGTGGCGTGGGTGGATGGGCGGCTGCAGATCACCGCGACACTCGATAATTTCCTGTTCATCTTCACCGACCGGCTCTACGCACTCGCCTACCTCAACTCGCTGTGGATCGCGGCGGTGGCTACGTTCATCTGCCTGCTGGTGAGCTACCCGATGGCCTGGGTGATCGCGCGCTCGGAGCCCAGCGTGCGCAACATCCTGCTGCTGCTGATCGTGGTGCCGTCCTGGACCTCGTTCCTGATCCGCGTTTACGCGTGGATCGGTATCCTGAGCGGCAACGGTTATCTCAATAACATGCTGCAGGTGCTCGGTCTGATCGACGAGCCGCTGGCGCTGCTGCACACCAACTTCGCCGTGTATCTCGGCATCGTCTACGGCTACCTGCCGTTCATGGTGCTGCCGCTGTACACCAATCTGGTGAAGCTCGACTACTCGGTGGTCGAGGCGGCGCTGGACCTCGGCGCGACACCGGCGCGCTGCTTCTGGTCGGTGGTGCTGCCGCTGTCACGCGCCGGGATCATCGCCGGGTGCCTGCTGGTTTTCATTCCGGCCACCGGCGAGTTCGTGATCCCGGAGCTGCTCGGCGGCGCCGACACGCTGATGATCGGCAAGATCCTGTGGCAGGAGTTCTTCAACAACCGCGACTGGCCGATCGCTTCCGCGGTGGCGATCCTGCTGGTGCTGCTGCTGCTGGTGCCGATCCTGGTGTTCTATCGCTACCAGTTTCCCGCCGAGGAGCCAGCACGGCCCGGCGCACAGCGCGCATGAGAAGCCGCTCGCTGCATGCGGTGCTGTGGGCCGGTTACGCCTTCCTGTACCTGCCGATCCTGGTGCTGATCGTGTATTCGTTCAACGAGTCGCGGCTGGTCACCGTATGGGCGGGCTTTTCGCCGAAGTGGTACGGGGAACTGCTGCGCGACCGGCAGATTCTGGAGGCCGCCTGGCTGTCGCTGCGGGTAGCGTTCATGTCGGCGACCGCTG
>CAYOFE010000161.1:4166-5582 GCA_964403135.1 uncultured Chromatiaceae bacterium
CGTGGTGCTCGGCACGCTCTCTGGCGTGGCGCTGGCCCGTAGCGGGCGCTTTCGCGGGCGGACGCTGTTCGGCGCGATGGTGACCGCTCCGCTGGTGATGCCCGAGGTCATCACGGGCCTGTCGCTGCTGCTGCTGTTCGTGGCGATGAAGCAGCTGATCGGCTGGCCAGCGGAGCGGGGAATTCTCACCATCTGGATCGCGCACACCACGCTGGCGACGGCGTTCGTCGCCGTGATCGTCACCGCGCGGCTGGCTGAGTTCGATCGCGCGCTCGAGGAAGCGGCAATGGATCTCGGCGCCACGCCGGGGCGCACGTTCCGCCAGGTGACGTTGCCGATCATCACGCCGGCGCTGGTTTCGGGCTGGCTGCTCGCTTTCAGTCTCTCGCTCGATGACCTGGTGCTGGCGAGCTTTGCCACCGGCCCGAAGGCCACCACGCTGCCGATCGTGATTTTTTCCAGCGTGCGGCTAGGCGTGAGCCCGAAAGTCAACGCGCTCGCCGCCATCCTGGTGGCGATCGTGGCGCTCGGCACGCTGGCGGCGTGGCTGATTGCGGAGCGCGGCCGCGCCGAGAAGCGCGCAGCCTAGCAGCAGGCCGGACACGATCGGGTAACAGATGGCGTAGACCAGCGGCGTGAGCGTCACGCGCACGGCGCTGCGCAGGCCTTCATGACCGGCCACCGCGCGCGCCAGCGGCGGCGACAGCCGGTAATACTCGCGCACCAGCACCCGGCCGGCGCGATTCGTCATCAGGAACCGGTCGCGGAACCTGCGCAGCTGCGGCAGATAGCGCTCCATGCCGGTGCCGCCAAGCGCGCCGCTGAAGATGCAGACGAAATCCGAATCGTCGTCATCGTCGTCGCCGAACGGCCGGCGCACGATGTACCGGCCGCTCAGGCGATTGTCGCCGACAGCCGAATCGGGCTCGGTCGCCGAGACCTCTACGCTGTAGGCAACCTCGATGTCGGGGCCGCTGGTCCGCAGGTCGCGAAACCCCGTGGTGTATTCCCTGCTGGCGCCGCTGGCGATGTTGCCGAGGTCCACCACTTCCGGACCCGGCACCACGACGTTGCCGGTGGTGCAGCTCGCCTCGCTGAAGTTGTTTGGCGACAGGACTTCATATCGGCTGATATCGAGCGAGACATCGTTGGCGGCCTGCGGCCCGCGGTTTTCCACGCGGATGATTTGCAGCGCATCCGCGCAGGTCGCGTTCACGCGATCGTCTCGCCGGCTGGTGACCACGAGTTCGGCGCACAGCGGGGCACCGATGACGAGCCGCGCATTGTTGTTGCTATCGTCCGGGTCGATGATCGGCGAGCCGGAAACGATCTCGACGCTGGCCGTGATCGCGAGGCAGTCCGCGGCCCCGCTCGCCGCCTCGGCCGGAATGGCCAGCAGCACCGTCTGCTTCGAGG
>CAYOFE010000162.1:0-5524 GCA_964403135.1 uncultured Chromatiaceae bacterium
TGCCGGGATGACCGTGCGCGTCGGGCGGCGGCTGGGACGTTGCCTGCAACTCTAGGCGCCCCGTGGTCAACGAATCCCGCGCCTGGAAACCGACCGCGACCATCGCGACACTGCGCCTGCGAGCCACGATGCTGGCGCGTATCCGCGGCTTCTTCGCTGCGCGCAATGTTCTCGAGGTCGAAACGCCCACCATCGTCGCCTGGCCGGTCAGCGAACCGCAGCTCGCCAACGTCGCGTGCCGGCTTGCCGCGCACCCCGGACGTTCATTCTATCTGCGGACCTCGCCGGAATATCATCTGAAGCGCCTGCTTGCCGCCGGCGGCCCCGACGTCTTCGAGATCGGCAAAGTGTTTCGCGATGGCGAACACGGTGCCCGCCACCTGCCCGAATTCACGATGGTCGAGTGGTACCGGCGCGGGCTCGGGCTGCTGGACATCGTCGCCGAGACCTGCGCCCTGATCAGCGATGCCTGCGATGCGCTCGGTGCGACGGTGCCGTCGCCGCAGATATTTCGTTATCAGGAGTTATTCGAGAAACACGCCGGTTTCGACCCGCTGACCGCGCCGACGTCGCTGGTCATCGAGAGGGCGAGAGCCGTGCTGGCCGATCGCGTCGATGGGAGCCTGGCGCGGGCGCTGAGCGACGATCGCGAGGCCTGGCTCGACCTGCTGATGACCGGGAGCATCGAGCCGGCGCTGCGCCCGCTCGGCCTGGTAGTCATCGAGCGCTACCCGGCGGCGCAGGCGGCGCTTGCCCGCCTCGATCCCGACGACCGCAGGGTCGCCGAGCGCTTCGAGGTGTATCTCGACGGCGTCGAACTGGCAAACGGCTATTGCGAGCTGACTGATCCGGTCGAACAACGGCAGCGTTTCGAAGCGGACCGCGCCGTGCGCCGCCGCCGCGGCCTGCCTGACATCGGATCCGATGCAATGTTTCTCGCGGCACTGGACGCGGGCCTGCCGGAGTGCAGCGGCGTTGCGCTCGGCTTCGACCGCCTGCTGATGGCCGGCCTCGGTCTGCAGACCATCTCCGCGGCGGTGAGCTTTCCGGTTCCGGACCCGCCGTAGCCCGCAGCCTTACTTGACGCGTGCGATGTACTCGCTGGTGCGCGTGTCGACGCGCACCACTTCGCCTTCCTCGACGAATAGCGGCACACGCACCACGGCACCGGTCTCAAGCGTCGCGGGTTTTACACCGCCCTGCGCCGTATCGCCGCGTATCCCGGGGTCGGTGCGGACGATCTTCAGCTCCACGTGAGAAGGAGCCTCGACCAGCAGCGGCTGGCCGTTCCACAGCGTCACGTTGCAGAGCATCTGCTCCTTGAGCCAGATCTTCGCCTCAGCCACAGCGTTTTCGCCAGCCACATGCTGCTCGAAGCTCTCAGGCTCCATGAAGAACCACATGCTGCCATCGTTGTACAGATACTGCATCGGCGTGGTAACGACATCGGCCGCCTCAAGGCTGTCGCCGGACTTGAAGGTCTTGTCAACCACGCGCCCGGTGCGCAGGTTGCGCACCCTAACACGATTGAAGGCCTGGCCCTTGCCGGGCTTTACGAATTCGTTTTCCAGAACCGCGTACGGATCGCCGTCGAGCAGGATCTTGGTGCCGGAGCGCAGTTCGCTGGTGTTGTAGCTGGACATGGGCGTGAGAGGGACAGATGCGAGGGGGCGCTATTCTAGCTATTTTTGTCAAAACGCGAAGACCCGATTCCGGGGCAAAGGTTTGCGCAAGACGCTCGCCGCAGCCGTCGCGACGCCCGCTCGGCTGTTGTCGCTCGACATAACCGGCAACAGCTCACATAAACAGACACGGGTCACATAATCCTCGCGGCTGCGCCTGCAGAATCCGCCGGCGCACGGCTGCGACCGGGCGCAGTGTGGCCGCGAAGAACCAGGACAGCGAGACTTGCGCGACTCGACCGCCGTACCCCTTATCGTCGTCAGTCATCAGGACGACCATCTCGCAGCGATCAATGCCGCGCTGCGCGAAGCCGGCCACCCGGTTCATTGCCGCCGGGTCGAGGAGCCAGCCCTGCTCGAAGACGCGATCGCCGCGCAACGCCCCGACCTGATCCTGTTGTTCGCCGACGAGCCGGGGATCGACGTCGCCGCTCTGACGAGCGTGGCGCTGCGGCGCAACCCGCCGATACCGCTGCTGATCGTGCGCCGGCAGGTGACCGAAGATGTCCTCGCCGGGGCAATCGCCGCCGGGGCCCGCGACGTGGTGTCCCTCGCCCAGCGCAGCCGGCTGCAGGCCGTGGTAGAGCGGGAACTGCACACGCAGCGGCTGCAAAGAGCGCTCAACGGCGTGGTGTCCTCGGCCAACCAGTACCAGCAGGAACTGCGCCAGCTGATGACCGCCGTGCCGGACGCGATTGCCGACGTCCAGGAGGGCATCGTCGTCAGCGCCAACCCCGCGTGGCTCGACATCTTCGGTTTCGAGGCGGAACAGGAGCTCATCGGCCAGCCCTTCATGGACCAGTTCGACCCGCGGGACCAGGCGGCACTGAAGAGCGCATTGAGTGCCTGCCACAAGGGCAAGTCCCCGGACGGTCCGCTGCACGTCAGTTCGACGCGCGCGGATCGCCGAACCGAGACCCGCGAACTTCGGCTGGAACGCACGACGATCGACGGCGAACCGGCGGTGCGGGTCATCATCGCCGCCGAACGGCCGGCCGGCGAACCGGCCCCGGAACTGCCCGTGGAGCAGGTATTGTGCAAAGACATCTCCACCGGTCTGCTGCTGCGACACCACTTTCTGGAGCAGATGAACCAGCGGTTATGCACCCCTCTGCAGGGTGGGGTGCGCGCTATCGCCTACCTGCGGCCGGATAACTTCTCGCGCGTGCACAGCGATGTCGGCCTGCTCGGTACCGAGGCGCTGCTGATGACGCTTGCCGACACGCTGCGCGAGTTCCTGCTGCCCGCCGATCTGTGCGCACGCTTCGGCGGCACGATTTTCACCGTCCTGCTCGAACGCGGCACGATGGCCGACGTCGAAGCCTGGGCCGAACAGGTATGCAGGGCCGTCGCCGGTCGCGTATTCGAGGTAGAGCGCCAGTCGACGACCCTGACCTGCACCATCGGCGTGTCGGAGATCCCTCCGGGCCACGCAGCTACAGCCGAACTTCTCAGCGGGGCCGAGCTGGCATGCCGCAGGGGCCGCGCCAGCGGCGGAAACAGGGTCGAGCTTTGCGACCAGAGCAGCGCCACGCAGAAGATCCGCATGACCGACGCGCTGTGGGTGCCGCGCATTCGTGCGGCACTGATGCAAAACCGTTTCCGGTTGCTGCACCAGCCGATCGCGAGCCTGCAGGAGGACGTCGAAGGGATGTTCGACACGCTGGTGCGCATGCTCGACGAGTCCGACAACCCGATCCTGCCCGCCGAGTTCATGCCGGCCGCCGAGCGCTCCGGCATGATCAAGAACGTTGACCGGTGGGTGATCGGCGCATCGATGTCGTTCTGCGCCTCGCGCAATCCGACCGTGGTGTTCGTGCGTCTGGCGCGCGAATCGGTGATCGATGCGACGCTCCCGGAATGGCTCGCATCGCGCGCCCGCAGCCTCGGCGTGCAACCCGGGCAGCTGTGCCTGCAGGTCAGCGAAAGTGTCGCCACACGGCAGATCAGGGAGACCCGCGAACTGTCGATGGCGCTGCGCGCGGCGGGCTTTCGCTTCGCCATCGACCATGTCGGCACCGGGCGCGATTCGACGCAACTGCTGAGCCATGTGCCGATGCATTTCATGAAGATCGACGGCAGTCTCATGCAGGGGCTGGCCGCCGATCCGGGCCTGCAGCAACGGGTTGCGAATCTCGCCCATGCCGCGCAGAAACACGGCGTGCGCACCATCGCCGAGCGCGTCGAAGACGCCCGTACCATGGCCGTCCTGTGGCAGCTCGGTATTGCCTACTTCCAGGGCAACTTCGTACAGACCCGCGGCGTGGTGCTGGAAGGCACAAAGCCGGTCAACACCCGGCGCTCCGCCTGAGCGTCGGCGTGACAGCCCTCACGTTTCGCGAACCCCGCGGCACATGACTCGCGCGGCTAGACAGAAACGAGAAGTGAATCGTTTACCGGCTTATTGACAAGTGGTTTGCTGGGCGCCGGATTCGGACCGCAAACCGGATCCATTCAAACCGCATCCGGAGCGAATGAGCGTTATGGCCCGAAATCGCCGCAGGCCGTCGCGAGTACGACGGCACCCAGCTTCCATCAGCGCCGCCAATCGGCGGCCGCAGTCCCCGGCTCGGCTCGGTCTGTCGCTCAGCGCCGTCTCCTGGAGCGGCCTCATCGCCACAGTGCTCGCTCCGGCACACGCGCTCAATCTCGGTGAAATCACCGTCCACTCCGCACTCGGCGCGCAACTGAACGCTACCGTGCCGGTGGAGATTGCGCCGGGCGAATATCTCGGCGCTTCCTGCGTGAGCGCGCCCGGCCCTGCCGACACCAACAATCTCGGCGCCTTGCGCAATGTGCGCGTCAGCGCACCCGAGACCGCCACGGCCGGCGTGCACGAAGTCCGCCTGACCACCGTCCGGCGTCTTTTTGAACCGATGTACGAGTTGCAACTGCAGGTTAAGTGCCCCGGCACGCCGCTGCTGCTGCGCCAGTACGTGCTGATGCTGGACCTGCCCGGCACGCTGCCGGAGCCGGCAGCGCCGACAATGGCGTTCGCGCCAGCGCCGACAGCGCCCGCCGTGGCCGTGGCGCCGGCCGCCGAACCCCCGCGCCCTGCCGTGAAAGCCAGCGCCACGCCGCCCGTTCCATCGTCCGCACCGGGCCGATCACCGATCCATGCAGGCAGCCGCTACCGCGTCGGCACAGGCGACACGCTGTTCGGGATCGCGAGGCGCGTAAGTGATCGCGCCGGCCTCAGCATCTGGGCATTTGCAGAGCAGATTTTCGCCGCCAATGCGGCCGCATTTATTAATAACAATCCGGACCTGATCAAGCTCGGGGCCGAGATCGAGATACCTGGCCCAGCCAGCACCGCGACCGCCAATGGCACGGTCGAGACGGCCGCCACCACACCACTGCCCGTTGCGCCCCCGGTTGCGGTGCAATCGGCTGCGGCTGCCACGGCGCGAGTCGCCGAAACCAGCGTGGCGCCGCAGACCGACGCAACCATCGCAGCCGCAACCCCGGCCGCGCCGGTCGTAACGGCCACCAGCGCGACGCCTCGTGCCCGCTCCGCACCGACCGCACGCCGCGCGAGCGATACGGCCGACACGTCCTGGTCTCTGGCGGCGCTTGCTCTCGCCGCCGGATTGGCGCTCGGGTTACTCACACTGCGGCGGCGCCTCGTCGACGCAGTTCGCGACCTGCTCGCGCGTCGCGCGGCCCGCGGTACGCCCGTCACCGTCGCATCACGGAGCGGGCCGGCGTCGACAAGCCCCGGTTTGGTGCCAGCTGCGGAAAATGCTCGCATTCGCGTCGCCGACCCGGGGATGGTCGTCGAGGAAGCCCCGGTCGAACCACCCGTCGCAACTCCGGCAGAACCCACGCCGAACACCGAGCCC
>CAYOFE010000163.1:0-5474 GCA_964403135.1 uncultured Chromatiaceae bacterium
GGATCGCGGTCGTCGCAATCGAAAGTTCCATAGCCGGACGCAGCAATCACGCCGACGTTACATGATTGCCGGCGCGCTGTCAGCTTAGTATAAGCGTATGTCCATTGTCGCACTGCGTACGCCAGACGAGCGGTTCCGGAACCTCCCGGGTTTTCCGTTCGCGCCCCGTTATCTCGAAGTTCCGGATGCACGCTATGGACACTTGCGCATGCACTACCTCGACGAGGGGCCGCGTGGGGCGCCGGTCATCCTGCTGTTGCACGGCCAGGGCACGTGGTCTTACGGCTACCGCGCTTTTGTCCCGACACTCTGCGCGGCGGGATTCCGCGTGATCGCGCCCGACTACATCGGTTTCGGTCGCTCGGACAAGCTGCGGGATCCTGAGCACTACAGCTTCCAGTCACACCTTGACTGGCTGTCCGCATTTTTCAACGGGCTCGGGCTCGGCGCGGTGACCGCCTACTTGTTCGACTGGGGCGGATTCTTCGGCCTGCGGCTCGCCGCGGAGCATCCGGAGTGGTTCGGCCGGCTCGTGCTCAGCAATACGATGTTGCCGTTGGGCGCCGGCGGCAGCGGGCGCGAGTGGTTTCTGAAGTGGCGCGAGCAGCAATTCGCGATGCCGCGGTTCCCGCAGGGCGAGATGGTCAATGCTGGCGTGGCGCGCAAGCTTCTCCCGGAAATCATCGCCGCCTACGATGCCGCCTATCCCGACGAGAGTTACAAGACCGGGCCACGCCGTTTCCCGATGATCCTGCCGATCTGGCCGGACGATCCGGCCTGCGTGGCGAATCGCGCTGCCTGGGAGAAACTCGCTGCGTGGAAGAAACCTGTGCTGACGCTCTACAGCGCGGGACTGGCCGGTGGCAGCATGGGGCCGGAGCAGATTCAATCGCATATTCCCGGCGCACAAGGGCAGCCGCACGCGCTGCTCGATCCGGCGGGCTTTTACATCATCGAGGATCAGGCCGCGGAACTCGCGTCACGCATCGCGACATTTGCCCGGGAGCGGCCCTGAGTCCGGCGCGGGGTATGGCATTTCCCGAGCAGAGCGGGTGGGATTGACTCGCCCGCGGGTACGCGGGCTCGCCCTGCGGGCGCCTGCGGCGGCCAAATCGGCTCCGCCGATTGGTCGAACCGATGGGTTCTCACCGGGCCCGCTCACACTGGTGAATGAAAAAAGGGGCCACAAGGGCCCCTTTTTCATTCACTGGCGGAGAGGGTGGGATTCGAACCCACGATACGGCTTTTGACCGTATAACGGTTTAGCAAACCGCCGCCTTCGGCCACTCGGCCACCTCTCCGGAAAGCATCGGAATCGCGGCTGGCGCCGCGCTTACAAGAGGAATTGCGCTTAACGCCGCGTTCAAGGCGGGCCATTATGGCAGAGCCCGGGGCATCCCCCAACCCGGGCAGCACAACCCCATGACGCCTCAGTCGGCGGGGATAGCGATGATTTCGGCAGCAGCGCTACCATTCCCGTTGCCGTTCTGCTGTTCACGGCAAATCCGCTGGTAGATTTCCTCGCGATGCACGGTGACTTCACGGGGTGCCTTGACGCCAAGTCGGACCTGGTTGCCTTTCACGCCCAACACCGTGACGTCCACGTCGTTGCCGATGATGACGGTTTCGCCCACCCGTCTCGTCAGGATCAACATGATGAGACTCCTCAGTCCCCCGGGTTTCTTGTTATTCCCTGGTCCACACCCTGCTCGGTGCTTCTGTCGAGCGGCCTGAGCATGTCGACCGGTCGTTTCTTCTGTCTTGGCGCACAACGAGCACGACGGCGGAGCCGGGTGCTCAGGGTGGGGCGCCAGTGTTTGCTTGACGGCCGATGATACGCATATTGGCCGCGTTGCGCCAGCCACGCTGTAACGCGGCGCTATAGGATAATTATTTTATTTTTCAGTTGGTTATATCGACTGCTTGCGACCGAAGGGCTAGCCAAGCTGCGCCGCGACCCACTGGTGGACAGCCACGAGGGCATCGTCGAGCGCTTCGGGGGCGGTTCCACCGGCCTGAGCGAAGTCCGGTCGGCCGCCGCCCTTGCCACCGACACGCTGCGCAACCGCGTTCACGACGTCTCCCGCGCGCACTCGTTCCATCGCATCCCGCGTGACGCCGGCCGCAATCCGCACCTTGCCGTCTTCGGTGGCGGCACCCAGCACCACCACGGCGGTGCCGAGCTTGTCCTTCATCCGGTCCACTACCTCGCGCAGGGTCTTGGCGTCGGTGCCGTCGTCGAGCCGCACCGCCAGCACCTTGATGCCGCCCACATCGCGCGCTTCGCTTGCCATGTCACGACCCGACGCACCGGCAAGCCGCGACTTCAGCCGCTGCACCTCCTTTTCGAGGGCGCGGCTGCGATCCAGCAACTGGCGCAGTTTCGGTTCCAGGTCATCGCGGCTGCCCTTCACCATGTCGGCCAGCCGCTTCAGCGTCGCTTCATCGGCAGCGATGCGCGCGAGCGCCAGCTCGCCGGCCACCGCCTCGATGCGCCGGATACCGGCGGCAATGCCGGATTCCGCGACGATCTTGAAGACGCCGATGTCGCCGGCGCGGCGCACGTGCGTGCCGCCGCACAGCTCGGTCGAAAAATCACCGATCCGCAGCACACGGACTTCGTCGCCATACTTCTCGCCGAACAGCGCCATGGCGCCGCTCGCCACCGCCTGGTCATATTTCATCAGCCGTGTCTCGGCCTCGGCGTTGCGGCGGATCTCGGCGTTGACCAGTCGCTCGATCTCGGCTAGCTGTTCGGGGCGAATAGCCTCGTGATGCGAGAAGTCGAAGCGCAGCCGGTCGGGTGCCACCAGCGAGCCTTTCTGCGCAACGTGCGTTCCGAGCACGCGGCGCAACGCCGCGTGCAGCAGGTGCGTGGCCGAGTGATGCAGGCGCGTGGCATGGCGCGTGGCCTCGTCAACGGTGGCGCGCACTTCCGCGCCGACCGCGACGGCACCGCTCTCACACACGCCGAAGTGCACATGCGCTTCGCCGTTCCTGCGGGTGTCCTCGACGCGGAAACGCAGGCCGTCAGCCTCGATCACGCCGATGTCGCCGACCTGGCCGCCGCTTTCCGCATAGAACGGCGTGCGGTCGAGCACCAGCGCGCCGGCCTCGCCGGCCGAAAGCCGCTCGGCGAAGGTATCGCCGCGCATGATCGCCGTCACGCGCCCGGTGTCGGCCAGCCGGTCGTAACCGGTGAAGACACTCTTTTCCTCCAGTCGAAGGCCGTCAGCCGCCATTTTGAACTTGCCCGCATTGCGTGCTCTTTCACGCTGCTGCTCCATCGCGGCCTCGAAGCCCTCGCGGTCCACCGCGATGCCCTGCGCCCGCGCGACGTCGGCGGTGAGGTCAACCGGGAAGCCGTAGGTATCGTAGAGCTTGAAGACCACTTCGCCCGGGAGTTGCTTGCCCGATACGCCGGCGAGCGCGTCCTGCAGGATCCGCATGCCCTGAGACAGCGTCTCGGCAAAGCGCTCTTCCTCGGCTTTCAGCACCTGCGCGACGTGCGCCGCTTTGGTCTTGAGCTCGGGAAACGCCGCGCCCATCTCGCGCTCTAGCGGTTGCACCAGCCGGTAGAAAAATGGCTCGCTCACGCCGAGTTCGTGCCCGTGGCGCAGCGCGCGGCGGATGATCCGGCGCAGCACGTAACCGCGGCCCTCATTGCCGGGCAACACGCCGTCGGCGATCAGGAAGGCGCTCGCCCGAATGTGGTCGGCGATGACGCGCAGCGAACTCGACCGCAACTCTTGCGTGCGCGTGACTTCGGCGGCGGCACGAATCAGGTTGCGAAACAAATCGATGTCATAGTTGCTGTGTACGCCCTGCATCACCGCGGCGATGCGCTCCAGCCCCATACCCGTATCCACTGAAGGCTTCGGCAGCGGCGCGAGCCTGCCATCGGCGGAGCGCTCGTACTGCATGAAGACGAGATTCCAGATCTCGACGTAGCGGTCGCCATCCTCGTCGGGCGAACCGGGCGGCCCACCGGGCACGCCGGGGCCGTGGTCGTAGAACAGCTCGGTGCACGGGCCGCAGGGCCCAGTATCGCCCATCGCCCAGAAGTTGTCGCGCTCGTCGCGACGGCCGAAGCGCTGCGGGTCAACGCCGATGTGCTTCAGCCAGAGATCTGCAGCATCATCGTCGTCGCGGAACACCGTCACCCAGAGCCGCTCTTTCGGAATGCCAAGCTTGCCGGTCAGAAACTCCCAGGCGAACTCGATCGCCTCGCGCTTGAAGTAATCGCCGAAACTGAAGTTGCCGAGCATCTCGAAGAAGGTGTGGTGGCGCGCGGTGTAGCCGACGTTCTCGAGGTCGTTGTGCTTGCCGCCGGCGCGCACGCAGCGCTGCGAACTGGCCGCGCGCCGGTACTCCCGCAGGTCCTTGCCGAGGAACACGTCCTTGAACTGCACCATGCCGGCGTTGGTGAACAGCAACGTCGGGTCGTTGCCCGGCACCAGCGGCGAACTCGGCACGATGCGGTGGCCCTTCGACTCGAAGTAGTCGAGAAACAGCTTTCGGATTGCGCTGGTCTGCATGCTCGCCTGTCACTCGCCGGCGCCGAGCGCCGCGCGGATCTGCTCCGTCGTGAAACCCCGGTATTCGAGAAACCTGGCCTGGCGGGCCCGCTCGCGCAACTCCACCGGCGGCGCCGCACCGAAGCGACGGCGGCGCACATCGCGGGCCATCTGCGTCCAGTCGTGGTCAGCAGCCTCCAGGTGGCCGGCAATGATATCCGCAGCGACACCGCGGCGCTGCAGTTCGGCGCGGATGCGCACCGGCCCCTGGCCCTTGCGGGCATGGGCGGCGACGAATGCCTCGACAAAACGCGTGTCGCTGGCGAGCCCCTCGGCGGCGAGCCGCCCGATCGTGGCATCGATCTCGTCAGCGGGAAAATCCCGGGCGGCAAGTTTGTCGCGCAGTTCCGCGAGCGAGTGCTCGCGGCGGGAGAGCAGGTCCAGCGCCGTGCGCCGGGCGGACGGCACTTCGCCCTTGCCGGCCGGCACGCGGGCCTCAGGCCTCGTTGACGGCCGCCTCGGGCTCCTCGGCGCGCGCGACTTCGCGCAGCTCGCTGGGTTTCGGCAGCAGCGCCGCGCGGATTTTGGCCTCGATCTCCTTGGCCATCTCCGGGTGGGTCGCCAGGTACTCGCGGGCATTTTCCTTGCCCTGGCCGATGCGCTCGCGCCCGTAGTTGAACCAGGTGCCGGATTTGGTGAGCAGCCCCTGTTTCACGCCGAGCTCGATGAGCTCGCCCTCGCGCGAGATGCCGTGGTCGTAAATGATCTCGAACTCCGCCATCTTGAAGGGTGGCGCCACCTTGTTCTTGACCACCTTGACGCGGGTCTCGGCGCCGATGACTTCCTCGCCTTTCTTGATCGAGCCGATGCGGCGGATATCCAGCCGCACCGAGGCGTAGAACTTCAGCGCGTTGCCGCCGGTGGTGGTTTCCGGGTTGCCGAACATGACGCCGATCT
>CAYOFE010000164.1:0-5388 GCA_964403135.1 uncultured Chromatiaceae bacterium
CCTCAGATGGGCGGACTCTACCTCGAAGCCGTACTATTCAGGGGGAGCAGGTCGGCCAATCGCAGAACTCCAGATAGGGCCTACGGGTTCGCCACCCTCAAAGCTGATAATGCCGCCATCACCACCGGCGCACGACGTAGCATCCGCCGTTGGATCTCGTTCGCAGAACCCGCTCGGATCCACCAGCGTCGCCGGATTGTTGGACACATAGCTGTACGGATTCAGGCTCTGCGGCTCGGCGAGATCGCCGATGACCGGATCCAGCGACAGCATCCTTCCGGCGATCGGATCCTGCATCCGCCCGTTCATGTGCGTGAGCCGCACGCTGTCGAGCTGCTCGTGCCCGGTGTAGCCCCACTCCGTCCAGTGGTTGTCGTTGAAACGGCTGTCGCCCGTATCGTTGGTCCAGTGCGGGTTGCGCCGCTTGCCGAAGGCATCGAAGCTGCTGGCGGTGACCCCGGTCAGCGCCGCGCCGGCTGCCGTCAGCCGGTCGATACTGCCCTGGTGATCCCCATGTACGTAGGCCTCCTCCAGGCCCCCGGCGGGGGTATCACGGCGCATGAACACCCGCCACGCCCCGGAGCCAAGCTCCAGAGGATTCCGGCGAGTAACTCGCCGTGAAATCAGCCAGTTAAGCCGCCGCCGGCCGGCTGCGCCGGCTGCCGAGCCACTCGGTCAGCGGCTCCCATTGCTGCCAGTCGGGCCACGCCAGGTACTCCGGCAGTTCGAACACGCCGAGGCCGCGGCTGTAGGCGCGGATATAGTTCTGCGCCTCGCGAAGCGTTGCCACGTAGGGCATTTTCAGCTTCTCGAGGTACTCGTCGAGCTCGCCGGCGATCAGGGTGTTCTCGCGGACCCGGTTGGCGACGACCGCCAGGCGTACCTCGCGGCGCTCGACGCGCCCGACGTGCTGCAGGTCGGCCAGGAATTTCGAGGCCGCCTGGATGTCGATGCTCGACGGCAGCACCGGCACGATGACCGTCTCGGCGTGGCGCACCAGCTCGGTCAGCTCCGAACCATGCACGCGCGCCGGCGCATCGATGATGGCCAGCTCCGCGCTGCGCGGCAGGTTACGCAGCCCGTGGCGGAATCCCTCCACCCCTTCGATGTGCGGCCGTTCGGCCGGGCGCTTGGCGAGCCAGTCCAGGCTGGAGCGCTGCGGATCGTAATCGACCAGGGCAACCTTCCTGCCCTGAGTGGCGTAAAAACTGGCGAGATTCGTCGCGATGGTGCTCTTTCCGCAGCCGCCCTTCGCGTTCAGCACCATGATATGCCGCATGAGTCTTGTTCCTTGGTTGTTGCCGATGCCCCGGTTTCTCCGCGGGGTGATTAAACCTAGCCGACGATGCGCGAAATGTCTATCGCCCCGGCGCGCGCTCACAGGTTGATGATGATCTCCAGGGCGATGAGCAGGATGATGACCCACTCCAGCACTTCCATGCGGCGCGTGGCGGCCCGGTCGGTCATCTTGTCGTAGATATCCTCGAGGACCTGCAGCTTGCGCTGGATGCCCGCATCCCAGGCCTCAAGGTGAAAGCGTTGCGAGCTCAGCCGGTAGACCCGCGCCAGGTACTGGTCTCCCAGCAGTTTCACGCTGTTGGTGACCCGCTCGAAGAGCAGCGCGCTGTCCACCTGCAGCTGGGCGATGCGCTCCGAGCCGGTGCGCCAGGCGCCGGGCAGGTGAAACCGCGGCGGTCGCTCGCGAGTCAGCACCTCGTAGGCCTGATCCAGTGCAATATCCAGCTGCTGGTCGAGCACGCGCCGCTCCAGCAGCTCGGCGTTGGCAAATTCCAGCACCGCCCGCGTGTCATCGAGCCCGGGGCCGAACAGCAGCGCCGCGTTCCAATCGATGAATGCACGATCCTCAGGGGCAAAGGCAATGGCACAGGAGGTGGCGTCGCGCACCTCGTCGGCCGCCATGTTGCGCCGCTCGGAGCGCAGTACCTGCGCCAACGCGTGCTCCCGCCCGGCCCAGACCGGTTCGGCAGCGGCGGCAACCGGTTCCGACACCTGAAATACCAGGTAACTCTCGACGTGCGGCAGGATAGTCGGCCGGTCGACCGCCGCGCCGATCGCCCCGACCAGCCATTCGACGTGGCGGCGCGAATCGGCCAGCAGCGAGGTGTTGTCGTACAGCGCCTCGCTCAGGTCGAGTAGGTCGGAAAAACTGCCCTGCAGGGGCAGCCGGTAGCTGACGGATACGGCCCCGAAGTCGTAGAGCAGGAGCTCCACGCCCGGGTGGGTCGGGAAGCGCCCGAGGGTGAGCGCCGGCGCATCGAGCGTGATCCGCAGCGGCTGCAGGCTGAATTCGAAGTACTCCGGCGAGCGGCGCTGCGGGCGGATGCCGCTGCGCTCCTTGGCTGCAGTGACGAGCCGCTCGGCCTCGTCGAGCCGGATCGCCAGCCCGATGTCGTAGGCAAAGAGCGCGTGGCAGGTGCCTGTACCGATGGTGCCGGAATCGCTGCTCACCGCGTTGTACCGCCCGGTGATGACGCCCACCATACTAGCGGAACGCGATACCCGGCGGCGCTCCTATAATGTGCCCGGCACCAGACCACCCCATGCGAGTTACCTTCACCAAGATGCACGGCCTCGGCAACGACTTCATGGTCGTGCGCACGGTCGGCCCGCTGCCGGCACCGGCGAGAATCCGCGCGCTGGCCGATCGGCACACGGGCGTGGGCTTCGACCAGCTGCTGTGGCTGGAGGCGCCGCGCAGCGGCGGCGACGTTTATTACCGGATCTTCAACACCGACGGCTCGGAAGCCGAGCAATGCGGCAACGGCGCGCGATGCATCGCCGCGCTTGTCGCTGGCGGGCAGCCGCGCGAACTGGTGCTCGAACATGCCAGCGGGCGCTCGCGCGCGATTGTCGAGCCGGGCGGCGCCGTGTCCGTGGAGATGAACGTGCCCGTGTTCGCGCCGGCCGCGATCCCGTTCATCGCCGAGCGCGATCAGCCGAGCTACCACGTCGATGTGAACGGGCAAACCGTGGAGCTGCGTGTCGTCTCGATGGGCAACCCGCACGCCGTACTGCGCGTCGACGACGTCGATCGTGCGCCGGTGGCCACGCTGGGGCCGCTGCTCGAGGCGCACGCGCGTTTCCCCAACCGTGCTAACATCGGTTTCATGCAGGTGCTGGCGCCGGATCGGATCCGGTTGCGGGTCTTCGAACGCGGCGCCGGCGAAACGCGGGCCTGTGGCACCGGCGCGTGCGCGGCGGTCGTGGCAGGCCGCCGGGCCGGGTGGCTGGCGGAAAGCGTGCGCGTGCACCTGCCGGGTGGTGAACTGGACGTCCGGTGGCCGGGTACAGGCACTGCGGCGTGGCTCACTGGCGAAGCAGTCACGGTATTCGAGGGATACGTCGAACTATGAGCACCATGACGCAGCAGGTCGCGTACCCGGAAGTCAACGAAGAATCCATTGCCGACTACCTGCGCACCCATCCGGATTTCTTCGAGCGGCACTTGAATGTGCTTGCCGGGCTCAAGTTACAGCACAGCACCAGTGGCGGCGCGATTTCGCTGGTCGAACGGCAGGTCGACGTGCTGCGCCAGCGCAATATGGCGCTCGAGACCAAGCTCAAGGAACTGCTCGAGGTGGCGCGCAGCAACGACCGCCTGTCAGGGCGCATTCATGCGCTTGCGCTGCTGTTCATGCGCGCGAAGAGCCGCGAGGAAGTTATCGAAATTCTCGCCGAGCAGCTGCGCGACGGGTTCTCGGTGGACCAGGCCGCGCTGGTGATTTTCGACAGCGTGCCGGGGCTCGCCCGCGAGGGCTCGGCTTTTGTCAAGGTCGTGCACCGGGAAGATCCCGCGGTCGGCTCGTTCAAAACCTTCCTGCAGACGTCCGCGCCGCGCTGCGGCCGGGTGCGCGATATCCAGCGTGATTTCCTGTTCGGCGAGGACGGGCGCGACATCCAGTCCATGGCGCTGGTGCCGCTCGGGCCGCGCTCGGAATTTGGCTTTCTCGCCATCGGCAGTCGCGACGTCAATCACTTCCACCCCGGCAAGAGCATCGATTTCCTGGCGCGCCTCGGCGAGCTGGTGGCCTGCGCGCTGCGCACCCGGTGAGGTCAAGACCGGGGTCGGACCGGGATCTGCGGTGACGAGGCGATATCAGCACAGCGGTACCGCACGCAGCCCCCGCTCCGACCCAGAACTCTGGCCGCAGGCCGAGCAGTTCCTTGCGCATCTGGCGCTCGAGCGGCGCCTTTCGGCGCATACCGCCACCAGTTACCGCCGCGATCTCGTCTGCCTGGCGGAGTTCTGCGAGCGCGAAGGCATCGCGCGCTGGCAGGACCTGCGGCCGCACCATCTGCGCCGCTTTGCTGCCGTCAGCCACGGTAAGGGCCTGAACCCGCGCAGCATCCAGCGACGCCTGTCAGGCGCCCGCAGCTTCCTCAAGTACCTGGTCCGCGAGGGCCGCATGGAGCACAACCCCGCCGTTGGCGTCTCCGCACCCCGCGCTGCGCGTCGGCTGCCGGCGACGCTCGATGTGGACCAGATGGCGAGCCTCCTCGAAATCAAGGGCGATGAACCGGTAACGGTCCGTGACCGCGCCATGCTGGAACTGCTGTATTCGTCGGGACTACGGCTCGGCGAGCTGGTCGGGCTCGATCTGGGCGACGTGGACCTGCGCGACGGCATGGCGCGAGTGACCGGCAAGGGCCGCAAGACTCGTCTGGTGCCGGTCGGCCGCGTGGCCCGGGAAGCGGTACAGGCCTGGATCGAGACCCGCACCGGCATGGCGGCGCCGGACGAGACAGCGCTGTTCGTCGGTACCCGAGGCCGGCGCATCAGCCCGCGCAGCATCCAGGCCCGCGTCAGCTATTGGGCACACCGCTCGGGGCTCGGCCAGCGCGTGCACCCCCACCTGTTCCGCCACAGCTTTGCCACGCATGTGCTCGAATCGAGCGGCGATCTGCGCAGCGTGCAGGAGATGCTGGGCCACGCGAATATCAGCACGACGCAGATCTACACGCACCTCGACTTCCAGCACCTGGCGCAGATCTACGACAAGGCCCATCCGCGGGCGAAGAAGCGGCGTTGACGTCGTCGCTTGTAGGAGCGACGCCAGTCGCGATTGCCAACAGACGTCAGATCAGCGCCAGCGGCCTTTCGGCGATGCGCCTCTCCCGAGCCGGCTCTTCGGCGACGTACAGTAGTGACTGAAGCGTGCAAGCTGTGACCGGCCCGCCTGTAGCGGGCCGGCATCCCAGCTTGCCCCGGTCGAATGACGAGGACCGGCTCGTCCGAGGCATCATCGCCTACGGCCGCTTACGCCGCAGCGGGCTGCCCGTAGCGCTCGGGTAACTCCCGAGCGGCATCAAGGCCGAGCGACGCAGCAACTGTGTTTCAACTGACACTGACTGGCTGCCAGGGACGGC
>CAYOFE010000165.1:0-5255 GCA_964403135.1 uncultured Chromatiaceae bacterium
CGAACCGGCCATTCGAGCGGGGCAAGCTGGGATGCCGGCCCGCTACAGGCGGGCCAGCGACAGCTTGCATGCTTCAGTTACCAACGTACTTTGCCGAAGAGCCGGCTCACGAAGAGTACATTCGCCGGTAGGCCGCTCGCGGTGTGATTCGGCCATTCATGTCTGCTCGCCGCTCTACCGTGCCGGTGCGGTACCATTCCGCCGATGATGACCATCACCGTCGACCTCGGCGACCGCGGCTACCCGATCTACATCGGCAGTGGGCTCCTTGGCCGCGCCGGGTTGCTGGACCCCCACGTACGCGGCCGGGACGTGCTTGCCGTCACCAACACCACGATCGGCCCGCTGTACATGGGCCGGTTGCGCGGCACGCTTACCCGCGGCCGCTGCGAGGTGGTGGCCCTGCCCGACGGCGAGGCGCACAAGAACCTGGTCACCACCGAGACCGTGCTCGATGCGCTGGTCAGTCACCGCTTCGGAAGAGACAGCGTGGTGGTCGCGCTCGGCGGCGGGGTGGTGGGCGACATCGCCGGGTTTGCAGCGGCGATCTACCAGCGCGGCGTGGATTTCATCCAGGTGCCGACGACCCTGCTCGCGCAGGTGGACTCAGCCGTCGGCGGCAAGACCGGCGTGAATCACCCGCAGGGCAAAAACCTGATCGGCGCCTTTCACCAGCCGCTTTGCGTGGTATCCGATTCCGACACGCTGCATACGCTGCCGGACCGCGAGCTCTCGGCGGGCCTTGCCGAGGTGGTGAAATACGGCCTGATCGCCGACGGCCAGTTCCTGGCCTGGATCGAAGAGCACGCCGAGGCGTTGTTGAAACGCGATGCCGGGGCGATCCATCACGCCATCCGCCGCTCCTGCGAAGTGAAAGCCGAAGTAGTGGCCGGCGACGAGCGCGAGCGGGGCCGTCGTGCCCTGCTCAATCTAGGGCATACGTTCGGCCACGCCATCGAGCTGTGTGCCGGGTATGGTGAGTGGCTGCACGGCGAGGCCGTTGCCGCCGGCATGGCGATGGCGGCGCGATTTTCGCAGCGGCTCGGCTGGCTGACCGGCGCCGAGGTGCAGCGGGTCTGCAGGCTCCTGCAGGCCCTGAGATTGCCGGTGGACCCGCCACGCATGGATCCGCGGGAGTTCTTCGCCGCGATGTCCATGGACAAAAAAGTGCTGGCCGGCCAGGTTCGCCTGGTGCTGCTGCCGGTGCTCGGCAATGCCCGGGTGGTGTCCGATTACCCGGCGCAGGAGCTGCAGGACTATCTGCGTGAGCAGTTCGCGGGCTAGCAAGGCCCGCGGCGCAGCCCCGCCTCTGCGGGCAGCGGGACTGGCCCCGTATGCCGCCTCGGAGCAGGCCAGCCGCGGGCGCCGCTACCCGGAACCGCGCCACGCCTACCGCAGCGAATTCCAGCGCGACCGCGATCGCATCGTGCACTCCGGCGCCTTCCGCCGCCTGGTGTACAAAACCCAGGTGTTCGTGAACCACGAGGGAGATTTGTACCGCACCCGGTTGACCCATTCACTGGAGGTCGCGCAGATCGCGCGCACCGTGGCCGGTTGTCTCGGGCTGAATGCCGAGCTGACCGAGGCGATCTGCCTCGCGCACGACCTCGGCCACACCCCGTTCGGCCACGCCGGCCAGGACGCGCTCGACAGGTGCATGAAGCCATGGGGCGGCTTCGAGCACAACCTGCAGTCGCTGCGGGTCGTCGAGGAGCTGGAGGAGCGCTACCTGGCATTTCCCGGGTTGAACCTCACCTTCGAAACGCGCGAGGGCATTCTCAAGCACTGCTCGCGGGCGCATGCACGGCAGCTCGGCGCGCTGGGTGAACGGTTTCTCCAGCGCCGTCAGCCGGGGCTCGAGGCGCAGATCGCCAACATCGCCGATGAGATTGCCTACAACAATCATGACGTTGACGACGGGCTGCGCGCCGGGCTGATCACGGTGGAAGAGCTGATGGCGGTGGAGCTGTTTCGCGTGCACTACGCACCGTCGGCGACGGGCCGCAAACGCATGAGCCGGCGCGTGCTCATTCACGAAACGGTACGCCGCATGATCAATGCGGTTGTTACCGACCTGGTGGAAACGACCCGCGCCAATATCGCCAGCGCGGCCCCGGAATCGATCGATGAGGTGCGCGCTCGCTCGCGGCCGCTGGTGGCGTTCAGCGCGCCCGCTGCCCGCCGACACCGCGAATTGAAGACGTTTCTTAGCCAGCGCTTGTACCGGCATGAGCGTGTGCTCGGCATGACGCGTCGCGCGAGGGACGTCCTGACAGGGCTGTTCCATTGCTATATGAACGACGCAGGCGCCATGCCCCAGGAGCACGCCCGGCGCGCCGCGGCCTGGCAGGTTGCGCAGGGCGATGCCGGCCGGGCCCGCGCGGTGGCAGACTACGTCGCCGGCATGACCGACCGCTACGCGATTTCTGCCTATCGGCGGCTCGTCGATCCCGCAATAGAATGGTGAGAGACCCGATGGACGACCAGCGATGACACCTGCTGCCCGGACGCCCGGCAAGCCCATCGATCCGCGCGCCCGGCTGATTTTCGCCATGGACGTGCCGGACCCGGCGCAGGCGCGGGATCTCGCCGGCCAGCTCGGCGATGCCGTGCAGTTCTACAAGATTGGCCTCGAGCTGATGATGTCGGGCGGGTATTTCGAGCTGCTCGACTGGATGGTGGCGCGCGGCAAGCAGGTGTTCGCGGACCTCAAGTTCTTCGACGTGCCAGCCACGGTGGGGGCGGCCGTCCGCCAGCTTTCCCGCCGCGGCGCCACGTTCGTCACGGTGCACGGCAACCAGGGCATCATGGAGGCCGCCGCGCAGGCTAAGGGTGAGCTGAAAGTTCTCGCGGTCACGGTGCTCACCAGCCTCGACCGCGGCGATCTGGACGATCTCGGCTTTGCCTGCGACGTGGAAAAGCTGGTGATCTCGCGGGCGCGGCGCGCGTTCGAGGCCGGCTGCGATGGCGTGGTGGCCTCGGGCCTGGAACTGCCGGCGCTGCGCCAATACGTGGACAAGCGCCTGCTGGTGGTGACGCCCGGCATCCGCCCGGTGGAAAACCGCCCCGTGGACGACCAGAAGCGCGTGGTCACCGTGGAGCAGGCGTTTCGCGGTGGCGCGGACTATATTGTCGTCGGCCGGCCGATCCGGGATGCGCAACACCCGCGCCAGGCGGCCGAGGCGATTCAACAAACGATCAGCGGTATATTCGGTTAGCAGGTCGGGGACAGGTCTAAAATCTGTCCCCATCGTACGGGGAGCACATCATGATTCTTCTGACAGGCGCCACCGGCAAGACTGGCGGCGAGATGGCAAAGGCGTTGCTGGCGAAGGGCATCAAGGCGCGCGTGCTGGTGCGCAATCCGGTCAGGGCCGCTGAGCTGCAGGCGGCGGGCATGGAAATCGCCGTGGGCGACGTGGCCGACCCGGCATCGGTGTCGAAGGTGCTCGCGGGCGTGACGCGACTCCTGATATTGCTGCCGAACGGCCAGCAGCAGGCCGAACTCGAAATGCGGCTCGTGGATCTCGCCAGGCAGGCCGGTGTACGCCACGTCGTGAAAATGTCTTCGATGGAGGCCGTTGCCAGCGCACGGACGCCGATCCCGAAGGGTCACTGGGCGGTGGAGGAGTACATCCGCAAGTCCGGCCTGGCCTGGACCATGCTGAAGCCCAACTTCTTCATGCAGAACATTCTGGGCAGCGCGAAATCGATCAAGGAGAATAAGTCATTCTCGCTGCCGATGGGCAACGGCAGCACGGCGATGATCGATGTGCGCGATATCGGCGCAGTGGGCGCCGAGGTGCTGTCCGGTGCCGGCCACGAGGGCAAGAGCTACGAGGTCACCGGGCCGGAGCTGCTGACGTTCCACGAGGTGGCGCAGCGCTTCAGCGAGGTGCTCGGCACGAAGATCACCTACATCCCCGCCGACCCGGTGGCTTATCTCGAGATCCTGAAGAAGGTGCTGACCGAGTGGCACGCGAACGCGGTGTCGCAGCTTTTCGGCGAGGTTGCCGGGGGCGTCATGCCGCACGTCACCGACACCGTCCAGAAGCTGATTGGCCGCCCGCCGATTTCGCTCACGCAGTTCATCCGGGATCACCGCGACGCGTTTGTGTAAGAGGGGCTTCAGGCCGTTCCACTCGCGACTCGCGTCGCTCCCACAGGGTTGCATGAGCGGCGCAAGCCGCGAGCCCGACCGCGCCATTCGCGCCGCGCGTCGCTCCCGCAGGGTTGTGGGAGCGGCGCAAGCCGCGAAGGTTCGGTCGCGACTGGCGTCGCTCCCGCAAAATGAGTTCAGGCTCTCTCTGTGGGAGCGGCGCAAGCCGCGACTAGCGCACCGCCGACAGGATCGTCCTGATCTCCCGTTCCAGCACCGGCCAGGCGTTCTCCAGCAGCTTCGGCTGGCCGGCGGCGTTCGGGTGAATGCCGTCGGCCTGCATCAGGTTGCGATCGAGGGCTACGCCTTCGAGAAAGAACTGTATCAATCCGATACGGTACTCCTTCGCCAGTTCGGCATAGACCTGCGCGAAGGCGACCGCATATTTCGAGCCGTAATTCGGCGGCATCTGCATGCCGGCCAGCACCACGCGGGCACCGGCGTCCCGGGCCAGCTCGATCATCGCGGCGATGTTATCGCGGATGACGTCGATCGGAGTGCCGCGCAGCCCGTCGTTGCCGCCAAGCTCGATCAGGACCACCGCCGGGCGGTGCTGCTGCAGCGCGCGGGGCAGCCGGCGCAGGCCACCACCGGTGGTGTCGCCGCTGATGCTGGCGTTCACCACCTGATAACCGTAACCTTCCGCTGCCAGCCGGCGTTGCAGCAGCGTCACCCAGCCCTGGCCGGGTTCGAGGCCGTAGCCGGCGCTCAGACTATCGCCGATCACCAGCAATGTCCGCGTCTGGTCCGAGGCCTGCGCCGGCTGCAGAGCGACAACCAGGATCAGGACGACCAGCTTGAGCACAGAACAAGAACGCATGACGGACACGGTGGTACTGCGCACAGCGCAACTCGGCAAAAAGGTTAGCAGCCCCGAAGGATCGCTGACCATCATCGACGACATAAACCTCGAAATCCGCAAGGGCGAGGCTGTGGCGCTGGTTGGCCCGTCCGGCGCAGGCAAGACCACGTTGCTGGCATTGCTGGCGGGCCTCGACAAGCCGACCGCTGGCCAGGTGTGGCTGTGCGGCGAGGACCTGACGGCGCTCGACGAGGACGGCCGCGCGCGGCTGCGCGGCAAGCGGGTCGGTTTCGT
>CAYOFE010000166.1:0-5229 GCA_964403135.1 uncultured Chromatiaceae bacterium
TCCTCAGATGGGCGGACTCTACCTCGAAGCCGTACTATTCAGGGGGAGCAGGTCGCTCCTGCTTCCAGATGCGCTCTACCCGGGAGTGGCTCAGCTGCCAGCCCTCCTGGCGCAGCAGCCCGGTGATCAGCCGATAGCCGTAGCGGCCGTATTGGCTGGCCAGTCCGATAACGGCCGTCCGCAACGGCCCCTCGTCAGGGCGCGGCTCCGGGACGTAACGGATGGTCGAACGGGGGATGCCCAACGCCCGGCAGATGCGGCGCTCGGAAAACCGGTGTCGGCTCCGAACGTAGGCCACCGCTTCGCGCCGGCGCGTCGGGCTCAGTATTTTCCCTCGGCGACTTGCTTCAGGATCAGCTTGTCGACGGTGAGCTCGGCCACGGCCCGCTTGAGGCGCGCGTTCTCGGTCTCCAGCTCGCGCAGGCGCTTGACTTGGTCGACCTTCAGGCCACCGTACAGCTTGCGCCAGCGAAAGTACGTGTGGCCGGTGACGCCGAGTTGCTTGCAAGCCTCGGCGATGGTCTTGCCCTGGCCGAGCAGGACATCGGCCTCACGCAGCTTGTGGATAACCTCCTCGGGGGAGTACTTTCTCTTGGCCATGGTTCCGGTCTCCGTGAAATGCTGTGTTTACGTACACAGCACCTGGACCAGAAATCCCGGGTCGGCTCAACGGGGCGGCGCGGGAGAAAGTGCGCGTGGCGCATGCGCTGGAGCAGTTGCCGCTGATCAGCGGCGCTTTCGAGAAGGGCGCCGTCAGTTATTCCAAGGTCCGGGCGATGACCCGCGTGGCGACGCCGGAGAATGAGGAATACCTGCTGTATATCGCCGAGCACGGCACGGCGCATCACGTCGAGCGGCTGGTGCGGCACTACCGGCGGGTGCAGCGGCTGGATGAGGTCAACGCACAGCACGAGGCGCGCTGCCTGTCCTACCACTATGACGAGGATGGCTCGCTAGTGATCCAGGGGCGGCTGCCGCCGGAGCTGGGAGCGTTGTTCGTTAAAGGGATCGAAGCCGCGGCGCAGGCGGTGCGGGAGCAGGAGATCGCGGCTGGCGCCGCTCCCACCAGACCGAATTTCGGCGCGCGCCGTACCGATGCGCTGGCGCTGATGGCAGAGACGTTCATTGCGAAGGGGCCGGGCGAGCTGGCGGGTGGGGAGCGGTATCAGGTGGTGGTGCACGTTGCCGCGGAAACGCCGGAAGAGATCGCGACTGGTGTCGCTCCCACAACCGAACTTGAGGACGGGCCGAACGTTTCCGCGGCAACGTCGGTGCGCTCCTGACCGGTTTCAGCCGGCCTCGGTCACCAGCTTGTCGAGCAGCTCCACGATGGCCTCGGGTGGCTGCGCGCCGGAAACCGCGTAACGGCGATTGAAGACAAAGAACGGCACGCCGGTCACCCCCATTTCCCGCGCCTGCGCGATCAGGGCCTGTACCTTGTCCTCATCTTCGCGCGCGTCGAGGCGGCGCCGGACCTCGGCGCGGTCCATGCCGACTTCGCCGGCGATGCGCTCAAGCACCGCCGGGTCGGAGAGATCCTCGCAGGCGACGTGGTGCGCAGCGAAGAGCTTCTCGGCGAGCGCATTCGCATCGACGCCGGGCGTGTGCCCGGCCCAGTACATGAGCACGTGCGCGGCGAGCGTGTTGGGCGAGCGCGCCCCGGGTTTCAGCTGAAAGCCGATGCCCTCGGTCTTGCCCATCTCCGCCATGCGCGCGTTGATCGCCTTCGCCCGTTCCGCGCCGAAGATGCTCGCGTAGTGCTCGGCGCGGTCTTTGCCCGCGCGCGGCATATCAGGGCTTAACTGAAACGGCAGCCAGCGGATCCCGGCGTTGAGCTTTGGCCGCACGGCAAGCGCCTTCTCGAGCCGGCGCTTGCCGATGTAACACCACGGGCAGACCGGGTCGGAAACGATCTCGATTTTGATGGTCGGGGTCATGGTCCGAAAACAATAGCACTGTCCGCCGCGGCCCGGATGCGCATACACTCGGCCGGGACCGGGGAGCCACTGCCGTGACAGACGCCACCAAGCCTGAGATCCCGCCGGCCGGCGGCTGGGAAGCACTCGCCGCCGTGGGCCGCGCGCTGCGTGAACAGGGCGCCATAGTCGGCGCGCGCGCGCTGCTGAAAACCAACCAGCCGCAGGGCTTCGACTGCCCCGGCTGCGCCTGGCCCGATCCCAGTCCCACTTCTTCGTTCGAGTTCTGCGAGAACGGCGCCAAGGCCGTGGCCTGGGAAGCCACACAGAAGACCATTGGTCCGGAGTTTTTCGCCACGCATGCGGTGAGCGCGCTGCGCGAACAGTCGGATCATTGGCTCGAAGCGCAGGGCCGGCTCACGCACCCGTTGCGCTACAACGGCCGCACCGATCACTATGAGCCGGTCGGCTGGGACGAGGCATACGAGTTCATCGGCGCACGGCTGCGCGCCCTGCCCTCGCCGGACGCGGCGGCGTTCTATACCTCGGGACGCACCAGCAACGAGGCGGCGTTTCTCTGGCAGCTGTTCGTGCGGGAATTCGGCACCAACAACCTCCCCGACTGCTCGAACCTGTGCCACGAGGCCTCCAGCATCGGGCTGCCGCAATCCATCGGTGTCGGCAAGGGCACGGTGACGCTCGCCGATTTCGCGCTCGCGGACTGCCTGATCAGCTTTGGCCACAACCCCGGCAGCAACCACCCGCGCATGCTGGCGACGCTGCGCGAGATCGCACGGCGTGGCGCGCCGATCCTGGTGTTCAACCCGATGCGCGAACGCGGCCTGGTGGGGTTCCGCTCGCCGAAGCACGCGGGCGACCTGCTCGGCGGCGGCACCGATCTCGCCACGCATTACTTCCAGCCGCGCGTCGGCACCGATCACCGCGTGCTGCAGGGGCTGATGAAGCGGCTGGTGGAACTCGATGGCGCCGTGGATACCGACTTCGTGCGCGATCACACCACCGGGTTCGGCGAACTCGCCACACAGTTGCGCGGGCTCGACTGGGCGAAGATCTGTGAAGGCACGGGCCTGACAAGGGCGGAGTTCGACACCGCCGCGCGGGTCTATGCCGCGGCCCCGACGGCCATCGTCGCCTACGGTATGGGCGTCACCCAGCACCGCCACGGCACCGGCACGGTGCAGCAGATCGCGAATCTGCTGCTCCTGCGCGGCAACATCGGCCGGCCCGGTGCCGGCATCTGCCCGGTGCGCGGCCACAGCAACGTGCAGGGCGATCGCAGCGTCGGCATCAACGAACGGCCACCACCGGACTTCCTCGATCGGCTGGAGGCCGCCACCGGCATCACCGCACCGCGCCGGCATGGCGTGACGGTGGTCGAATGCATCGAGGCGATTCGCCGTGGCGAGATCCGCGCCCTGATCGCGCTCGGCGGCAACATCGCCATGGCGGCGCCGGACCCCGTGGCCACCCACGCGGCGCTCGGCTCAATCGGGCTTTTCGCCGCCATCAGCACCAAGTTGAACCGCAGCCACCTGGTGCCCCGGCATGATGCATTGATACTGCCCTGCCTTGGCCGCTCCGATCGCGATGTGCAGGCCGGCGGTGATCAGAGTGTCACGGTCGAGGACTCGATGTCGATGGTGCACGCCTCGCGCGGCTTCCGCACGCCGGTATCAGCGCACCTGCGCTCGGAGCCCGCCATTGTCGCCGGCATTGCGCGCGCTGCCTTGCCGGCAAGCCGCGTGCGCTGGAGCTGGCTGATCGAGGATTACGATCGCATCCGCGAACTGATCGAGCGCGTCGTGCCCGGCTTCGACGATTACAACCGGCGCATCCGCGCGCCGGGCGGATTTCATCTCGACAATGCAGCGGCGGAGCGACGCTGGCTCACGCCCTCCGGGAAAGCGCGGTTTATTCCGTTTGATGCAGCGGCGGCCACGGCGGCGCCGCCAGGTTTTCCGCTGCGCCTGACCACCGTGCGCTCGCATGACCAGTACAACACCACCGTCTACAGCGCGAATGACCGCTACCGCGGCGTTGCGGGCCGGCGCAACGTGGTGTTCATGAATGCGGAGGACCTGGCCGCACTCGGCCTGCGCGATGGGGAGGCGGTGGATGTGACGGCACCGGGCGAAGGCGCCGATCCGCGCCGGCTGCGGAGCTTCACCGCGATAGCCCATCCGGTGGCGCGCGGTTGCTGCGCGGCCTATTTTCCCGAGGCAACCCCGCTGGTGGCGCTCGGCGACCACGACCCGGCAAGCTTTACGCCAGCGTTCAAGTCCATCTGGGTGCGCGTGGAGCGAGCGGTTTTGCTATCGTAGCGCCCGCCGCATGCACCCCGCCCACCGTAACACGATCTTCGTCGAGGACGCACGGGTCATCGCGGAACAGGCATTCCCCGGACACCAGTACGTGCTGCGCCTTGCGGCACCGCGCTGCGCCGCCGCTGCCACACCCGGCTGCTTCGTGCATATCCAATGTGATCCCGACATTCCGATGCGCCGGCCGCTGTCGATCATGCGCGCTGACGCCAAAGCGGGTTGGATCGAAGTGCTGTTCAAGGTCGTGGGTCGAGGGCTGGAAGCACTCGCTGCAAGCCGGCCCGGTGGTCACGTCAGCATCATCGGACCGATCGGGCACGGCTTCATGCCCGATCCGCGCCGCCCGAAGGCGGTGCTGATCGGCGGCGGCGTGGGTATGCCGCCGCTGGTCTTTCTCGCCGAGCGGCTGGCACTCACGCTCGGCGACCCGTGGCGGCCCATCGCTTTCTTCGGTTCGGAGCTGCCGTTCCCGTTCAAACCCGCGCACGATAACACGCCCATACATGGCCTCGATCATCGCTGGAACGCCTGCATGCCCGTGCTTCAGGAAGTCGGCGTGCCGTCGCGGCTTGCGACGCTGGCGGGCTTCGACGGCTGTTACCCCGGGTACGTCACTGCGCTTGCCGGAGAGTGGCTCGCGGCACTGCGCCGCGACCAGCTCGGCCAGGTCGCGATCTACGCCTGCGGGCCCGAGGCGATGCTACAGGCCGCGGCGAAACTCGCCCGCGACTTCGGCCGGCCCTGCCAGGTGTGTCTCGAGGAATTCATGGCCTGCGGTGTGGGCGGCTGCGCCGGCTGCGCCGTACCCGTGCTCACCGAAACCGGCCCCGCGATGAAGCGCGTGTGCGTCGACGGCCCGGTCTTCGACTCAAGAATGGTTTATCCCGATTTGTTCGGCCAGATTCTCTAGGTGCCGGGTCGCAGTTTCGCAGTTATCGTTAGAGGTGCCGGGTCGCAGTTTCGCAGTTATT
>CAYOFE010000167.1:0-5229 GCA_964403135.1 uncultured Chromatiaceae bacterium
TCCTCGCCAAGATCGAGCGACTGTGTAAAGTTATCGGCGGAACGCAACACTAGGGCCTGGCCGTGTCCCGCGCTGCCAGCCGCAGATAGAGATGGTGCAAGCGCTCCACCTCGGCCTGCAGGCGTTCAGGCGGCCCGTCGTTGACGATCACGTCGTCGGCATGGCGCAGCCGCTCGGCACGGTCCAGCTGGGCCGCCAGGATCAGTTCCACCTGCTCCGGCGACTCGATGTCGCGGGCCAGCAGCCGCTCGCGCTGCAGTTCCACTGCGCAGTCCACCACGAGTATCCGGTCCATGTGGCGGTCAAATCCCGACTCGATCATCAGCGGCACGACCAGCACCTGATAGGGGCCGTCGGCGGCTGCGCTCGCCGCCAGCGTGGCCGCCTCGATACGCGGGTGCAGGATCGATTCGAGCCGGCGGCGTTGCTCCGCGCTGGCAAAGACGTGCGCGCGCAGCTGGCGACGATCGAGTCTGCCGTCGGCCAGGATAAAGCGGGTGCCGAACGCTGCGGCGATCTCGCCGAGCGCTGGCTGCCCGGGTTCGACGACGGCACGCGAAATCTCGTCGGTGTCGATTACCGGGACGTCGAGCGCGGCAAACAGCCGCGCCACCGTGCTCTTGCCGGAGGCAATTCCGCCGGTCAGTCCGACGCGAAATTCGCGACGCGTGGCATGCGGCTGGTTGCCCCGCGCAGTCACAGGCCGGTCGCCTGGCGGTAAGCGGCGATCAGCGACTCACCCCACATCAGCGCGACGAATCCGGCGGCCGCCAGGTACGGGCCGAACGGAATCGGGGTTTGCCGGTCATGGCCCCGGAACATGATCAGCGCGATACCGGTCAGCGCGCCGACCAGCGCCGCCAGCAGGATGATCAGCGGCAGCATTTGCCAGCCCAGCCAGGCGCCGAGCACGGCAAAGAGCTTGAAATCACCGTAGCCCATGCCTTCCTTGTCGGTCAGCAGCCGAAACAGGTGATACACCGACCACAGGCTCAGATAACCGGCGAGCGCGCCGATGACGCTGGCGCGCAGTCCCGGAATCACCTCATAGTTGCTGGCGTCGCCGCCAAGCAGGCTGAATAAAAGGCCGAGCCACACCAGCGGCAGGGTAATGATATCCGGCAGCAGCTGATGATCGAGATCTATGAAGGTCAGTGCGATCAAGGACCAGACGAGCAGCAGCAGGCCGGCGCATTCGAGCGTCGCGCCGAAACGCCAGGCGAGCAGCGCGGTCAGCAGTCCGGTCAGCGCCTCCACTATCGGATAGCGCAGCGGAATGCTGGCTCCACAGGCGGCGCAGCGGCCGCGCAGCCACAGGTAGCCGATCACCGGAACGTTATGCCGGGGCCGGATGGGCGCCATGCAGGCGGGGCAGGCGGACCGGGGACGGATCAGGTTGAACGGGGCCCCGTCCGGCTCAGCATCGGCTTGCGGATCGAGCATCTGCCGGCACTGACGGCGCCAGTCGCGCTCCAGCATCAGCGGCAGGCGGTAGATGACAACGTTGAGAAAGCTGCCGATGACCAGCCCGAGAATGCCGGCAGCCGCCTCGACCAAGACAACCCCCTGTCGGTTGGCTAGATGACCGAACCCATCTTGAAGATCGGCAGATACATGGCGATTACCAGCCCGCCAACCAGCACGCCGAGGATTGCCATGATGATCGGCTCCAGCAGGCTGCTCATCGCGTCGACGGCATTATCCACGTCTTCCTCGTAGAAGTCCGCCACCTTGCCGGACATCTCGTCGAGCGAGCCCGATTCCTCGCCGACCGCAATCATCTGGATCACCATGTTCGGAAACAGGCTGGTATTTTCCATCGCGCGTTGCAGGCGCTGGCCGGTGGCCACCTCGTCCTTCATGGCCAGTACGGCTTTCTCATAGATGACGTTGCCGGTGGCACCGGATACCGATTGCAGCGCCTCCACTAGCGGCACGCCGGCGCTGAACATCGTGGACAGCGTGCGTGCAAACCGGGCAATGGATGCTTTGACCAGGATGGGGCCGACCACCGGAAGTTTCAGCGAAATCCGGTCCTGGATTTCGCGTAGCCTTCGAGAGCGTTTCTTTGCTTCGAGATAGCCCCAGATTGCCGCGACTGCCCCGCACAGCAGGATCCAACCCTGCGTGCGAACGAAATCCGAGATATTGATGACGAACCGGGTGAACGCCGGCAGGTCGGCACCGAATCCCTTGAACAGCGACTCGAACTCCGGAATCACAAAGATCATCAGAATGGCCGTGACGATGATGGCCACAACGACGACTGCAGTCGGGTAGAACAAAGCTTTCTTGATTTTCTTCTTGATGGCCTCGGTTTTTTCCTTGTACGTGGCAATCTTGTCGAGCAACGAATCCAGCGAACCGGCGTGCTCGCCCACCTCTACCAGGTTCACGTAGAGATCGTCGAAATGCAGCGGGTGCTTGGCGAGCGCTTCGGCGAGCGCCGTGCCGCTCTCCAGGTCCTGCCTGATGGAAAGGATCAGCCTTTGCATGGCCGGGTTGTCGTGGCCCGCGCCGATGATCTCGAAGGCCTGAACCAGTGGGATGCCTGCCTGCAGCATGGTCGCGAGCTGGCGGCTGAAGATGGCAATGTCGGCGGGCTTGACCTTGCCCTTGCCCTTGAACAGGCTGATCTGTTTCCTGATCTTGCTCGGCGTTACCCCCTGCTTGCGAAGCTCGGCGCGCACCGCGGCCTCGGTGGCGGCGACGCTCTTGCCGCGCACGCGGTTGCCGCGTGCGTCCATGCCTTCCCAGACGTAAGGAAACTGTTTCAGCGCAGCGCTGTTAGCCATGACGACACCTGTTCATCGAAATCCATTTCCCGAGAGAGCCGCGGCTCCCGCTTCAATCGATCGTTACCCGGTTGATCTCTTCCAGGCTGGTAATCCCGTCCTTCACTTTCTGCAGCGCGGACTGGCGCAGGTCCCAGACCCCCTCGCGTGCCGCCTGCGCGGCAATCATTGGCGCTGTGCCGCCCTCGAGGATGATGCGCGAGATCGCCTCGCTTATCGGCATCACCTGGTAGATGCCGACCCGCCCCTTGTAGCCGTCAGTGCAACTCTTGCAGCCGCGTGGACCGTAGATCCTGAGGCCGGAGTCCACTTCCGTCTCCGTGAAGCCTTCCTCGAGCAGCGCTTCCTTGGGAATGGCGCGCGGTTCCTTGCAGACTTCGCACAGCCGCCGCGCCAGCCGCTGCGCGATGATCAGGTGCACAGAGCTGGCGATGGCGTACGGTTTCACGCCCATGTCGACCAGGCGCGTGAGGGTTTTTGGCGCGTCGTTGGTGTGCACCGTGGACAGCACCAGGTGGCCGGTCTGTGCCGCTTTGATGGCGATCTCGGCAGTCTCCAGGTCGCGGATCTCGCCGACCATGATCACATCCGGGTCCTGCCGCAGGAATGCGCGCAACGCCGCGGCGAAAGTGAGTCCAACTTTCGGATTCACGTTCACCTGGTTGATGCCCGGCATGTTGATCTCCGCCGGGTCTTCGGCGGTGGAGATGTTGCGATCTTCGGTATTGAGAATGTTGAGCCCGGTGTACAGCGACACGGTCTTGCCACTGCCGGTCGGGCCGGTCACGAGGATCATCCCATAGGGCTGCGCCAGTGCGTTCAGGTAGGCCTGTTTCTGCGCTTCCTCGTAACCCAGCGCGTCAATGCCGAGCTTGGCGCTGCTGGAATCGAGAATACGCAGCACCACCTTCTCGCCGTACAGCGTCGGGCAGGTGTTGACGCGAAAATCGATGGCGCGGGCCTTCGACAGGCGCATCTTGATGCGCCCGTCCTGTGGCAGGCGCCGCTCGGCGATATCGAGCCGCGCCATGACCTTCAGGCGCGCCGTGACCTTCGAGGCCAGCACTACCGGCGGCGAAGACACCTGTTTCAGCACCCCGTCGAGGCGGGTACGCACTCGGTAGTGCTTCTCGTAGGGCTCGAAGTGGATGTCGGAGGCGCCGCGCTGAATGGCATCGAGCAGTATTTTGTTCACGAAGCGGACCACGGGTGCATCGGCCACTTCCTCGCGGTTCAGCTCCTCGGTGCCCTCCTCATCGCCTCCCGTGACCTCCAGGCTTTCGAGATCGAAGTCCTCGTCGCCCATTCCGGGCAGCGACGTATCCACGGATTCCAGCGCCCTGGCCACCCGCTCTTCGAGTTTGTGCTGCTCGACCACCACCGGGTCGACGCGCAGCCCGGTCTGGAACTTGATCTCGTCGATCGCCTCCATGTTGGTCGGATCGGACATGCCGAGGAACAGGCGCTTGCCGCGCAACACCAGCGGCATCACCCGATGCCGGGTGAGGAGCTGGCGGTCGACGGCCTTCACGGCATCGAGGTCCGTGTCCATGGCGTCCAGATCGAAGAGCGGGACACCGAACTCGTGCGAGGCCGCAATGGCGATGCGGCGCGGGTCGGCCAGTTGACGCGAGACCAGCCAGGGCACGAGCGCGCCGCCGTCAGCGCGGCTATCCTGCATGGCCTGCAGGATAACGTCCTCGGCGATGATCCCGTCCTGGACCAGGCGACGTGCCAGTCCCGAAACGGGTGAAGAGGTCGGGTTTACAGCCATCGGTCTTCCGGCCCCCGGGATGCGCCTGCCCGAGGGTGCGCCACAAAACAGTAGTCTTGCGGATACATACCGCGCGCGCAACCGAGCTTATGTCGAGAAATCGGCCGGTTTCGCGTCGTGTGTCACATTCTCGAAAAAGCGAGGGGGGCCGAAGCCCCCCTTGCTGGTTTCCAACCGTGTTGCGGTCGAACTACGGACGGCAGTTGGACGGCCGGTAATTCGGCAGCAGGTCAGTGTTGTCAGCACCGGAGGCGCCGCTCGGCGGATCGCCGGCATTGGCCGGGACCGCGGCGTCGGCACAGACCCAGATCACGTCGTTGTTCGAGCTGACGTAGGGCTTCAGTGACAGGAAGTTGCCCGCGATGGCCGCGTTCACCTCGTTACCGTACTCGATGGTGATCGTGCCGTCTTCGACGGTGATCGCGTTCACATACTTGCCGCTTGGGGCATTGGCGCTGTCGAGACCGGCGGCGTCGAGGTCCGCCGGCCAGGTGCCGCGATCGGCAAACGTCTCGGCCACGGAGGCCTTGACGGCGGCCGACAGGGTCAGGCCTTCCGACACCTGCGAGCGGATCGTGTAATCCTGGTAGGCCGGGATCGCGATCGCGGCCAGGATGCCGATGATGGCCACCACGATCATCAGCTCGATGAGCGTGAAGC
>CAYOFE010000168.1:0-5132 GCA_964403135.1 uncultured Chromatiaceae bacterium
GCCGCCTGACCGGCATCGAGCACGACGGTCCAATCCCGCGGCCAGTCGCTGCGCAGGCGATCGATCAGCCAGGGTGGGTGCGAGTAGCGCCCCTCGTCGGTCGCCAGAACGCGCGCCGCGATCGGCTCGCGCTCCCGTTGAAAACGCCGCAGGGTTGCGTTGACCAGTGCCGCGAATCGCGGCCGGCCGAGCCAGCGTGCGGCATCCACGGTGGCCGACACCACGGCGTACGGCGGCTGGCGCTCATCGGTGAGCTGGAACAGGCCGACCGAGAGCAGCGCCTCGATCAGGCGATCCTGGCCGGGGAGCGGCCGCTCGAGCAGTTGACGCAGAAACAGGCGATGGCGGTGATGCCAGCGCAGCGCGCCGAAGGCGAGCGCCATCGCCTGCGCTTGGTCGGGCGGCAGGCGATGATTGCGGGCAGCGACTGTCAGCGCCTCCTCCAGCGTCAGACCCGAGGCGAGCACCTGGGCCACGGCGGCGGCGGCAACGCCGCGCGCCGCCGCGCCGGGGTCGAGCCCGCGCGCTGCCGCCTCGGTCATGCGCCGAGCACCTTGCCGTGCAACGGGTAGCCATTGGCGAACCGTCCCGCGTCGATGCGCCGGTGTCCAGCCAGCTGCACGCTGGTCAGTCGCAGCAGGCCATCGCCGGTCTGCACGTCGATGCCCGCCGGGCTCGCGCCGACGACAGCGCCGGGAGCCGCGGCCTGGCCCATGCCGGCAAGCGGCACCGCCGCCCAGCAACGCAACTGTGAACCATCAAGAGTGGTTTCGGCGACCGGCCAGGGGTTGTAGGCGCGGATCAAGCGGTCCAGAACCACCGCCGGCTGCGCCCAGCGCAATCGCGCATCCGACTTGCTGATCCTGGCCGCGTAGGTCACGCCGTCCGACGGCTGAGCAACCGGTTGCACCGTGCCGGCCAGCACCGCGTCGATCACTTCGAGCAGCAGCCCGGCGCCGGCCACGGCGAGCCGGTCATGGAGCTCACCGGCGGATTCGCCGGCGGCAATGGCCACCGCACGCGTGGCCAGTATCGGCCCGGTATCGAGTCCCTCCTCCATCTGCATGATCGTGATGCCGGTCTGCGCATCGCCGGCGAGAATCGCTGCCTGGATCGGCGCGGCACCACGCCAGCGCGGCAGCAGCGAGGCGTGGATGTTGATGCAGCCGCACCGCGGGATCGCCAGCACTTCCGCCGGGAGGATCAGCCCGTACGCCACCACCACCATCAGGTCCGGGCGGCGCTCGCGAATCGCCTCGCGAGCCACGGCGTCGCGCTTCAGGCTTGCCGGTTGCAGTACCTCGATGCCACGCGCCAGCGCACAGGTCTTCACAGGACTCGGGCGCGCCTGCAGGCCGCGACCGGCGGGTCGGTCCGGCTGCGTGAGGACCGCGACGACTTCATAACCCGAGCCGACAAGCCGCTCGAGGGCCGGCACCGCGAACTCTGGCGTGCCTGCGAAGATGATGCGTTGTCGTCGCGGGTCAGTTGCCATCAGGACGACGTGAACGTCTGAGAAACGCGATCGTGAAACAGGTTGGTCGCGCCGTTTGCAGTGCTGCCCTGCCATTCGGGCGTCTGCAGAGTGGCAGCGGCGCAAGCCGCGATTCGCCTCGCTCCCGCAGAGCAGCCTCGGTCGTGCAGCCCTCGCCCGATTCGCCGCCTCGGCAAGGCGGCTTAATGGGCTGCACGGTTGAACCAGCCTGTTTCAATACGCTTTCAGATCAACGGCGCCCGGGATCTGGAGCGACCTTCGGTCTCATCCCGCCGCACCGACTTGGTGAACTTCTTCTTCAGGCGCTGACGTTTCAGCTCGGACAGGTAGTCAACGAAGAGCTTGCCCTGGAGGTGATCCATTTCGTGCTGGATGCATACGGCGAGCAATCCTTCGGCGTCCAGCGTGAGCGGCTTGCCGTCACGGTCCAGCGCCCGCACCGTGATCTTGCGAGCACGCCGTACCACCTCGGTCACGCCGGGAACCGACAGGCAGCCTTCCTCGCCCTCCTCGACGCAGTCTTTTGCCAGAATCTCGGGGTTGATCAGCACCAAAGGCCGGTTCTTCTCTTCCGAGACGTCCATCACGATCAGCCGCAGATGCACGTCCACCTGGGTCGCTGCCAGGCCAACCCCGGGGGCGGCATACATGGTTTCCAGCATGTCGGCGGCCAGGCGGCGGATGCTGTCGTCCACGGCAGTTACCGGGCGTGCCTTGGTCCGGAGGCGGGGATCGGGATATTCGAGGATTTTCAATAGCGCCATGCGGGCGCCCTTCACAGTTTCGCGTACAGCGCTATGAATTCTCAGTAATCCTATGATATACCACAACGCTAAGACCGCCCGCCTGCCGCGGAGTTTTCGGGTTTTCCGCGAATCGCGGGGCGGAGTGTTGTCGCCGTGCCATTCCGGGTTGCGAGTCGTGGATTGTAGCAGTCGACGCTTGCCCACCCGGTGTGGCGGTCATGCGAGGGATGGCGCGCTCATGAAGATCTCCAGGCCGACGTTGCCGTCGTTGACATTGCTGGTGTTTTCTACCGCCACGCTGGCGCTTTACAGCGCGGCGGCAGCCGCCGGAGCGGTTTCCGACCTGCCGCTGCTGGCGCAACAGGCGACAGCCGAAGGCGCGGTGCCGCTCAATCCGCGTCACCCCGACAAGTACGTCGTCAAAAGGGGTGACACGCTTTGGGACATCTCGGCGATGTTCCTGCGAGACCCGTGGTACTGGCCAGAGATCTGGCAGGTCAATCCCCAGGTCGCGAACCCCCACCTTATTTATCCGGGCGATGTGTTGACGCTGGTCTATGTCAACGGCAGGCCGCAGCTGCGCCTCGAGCGCGGCATGGCAGCGGGAACCGAGAAGCTCTCCCCACGGATTCGGGAGCAGAGCCTCGATGAAGCCATCCCGACCATCCCGCGCCAGCTCATCGAGGCGTTCCTCGGCAAGGCGCGCGTGATCGAGAAAGACGAGCTCGACGAGCTGCCCTATGTCGTGGCGATTCGCGAGGGTCACATGATGGGCGCGGCCGGAAACGATCTCTACGTGCGCGGCGACATCGGCGCGGTCGACCACGAGTACTCGGTGGTCCACGTCGCCGACCCGCTGCGCGATCCCGACGATGGCGACCTGGTCGGTTATCGGGCCTTATACGTCGGCGACGGCGCCATTACCCGCGGCGGCGACCCGGCGACGCTGTCCCTGAAGGCGAGCCAGCGAGAAGCGCTGACCGGTGACCGGCTGGTTGCCAACGACCTCGATGTTCCACTGGAGTTCGCGCCGCGGCCGCCACCCAGACCCATCGACGGAAGGATCATGGCCGTGTTCGATGGCGTGTACCAGATCGCCCAGTACCAGGTGGTGGTGATCAACCGCGGCGCCCGTGATGGCCTGGAGCCGGGCCACGTGCTGACCGTGTGGCAGGCGGGCAAAAAAATTCGCGATTCCTACGATTCTGGCCTGTTGCCCAAGAAAGTACGGTTGCCTGACGAGCGCACCGGGGTTTCAATGGTGTTCCGCACCTACGATCGGATCAGCTACGCGCTGATCATGGAGGCGACCAGCGAAATCCACGTGCTCGACAAGGTACGCAACCCCTCCTGATCCCGCCCGTGGGCGCTGGCGTCAGGCTGCGCTGTGCCCGACCACGTTCGGGCCCGGACCGGGAATTCCGGGTAGCGGAAATCGCGGCCTGACCCCCGCGCCGCCGCGGAGCGCCGCCTGATGTCGCTCGCGTGGCTGACGCTGGCGATCACTCCCGGCATCAGCGCCGCCAGCCTGCGCCGGTTGCTGGAACTTTTCGGCAGCGCCGAAGCGCTGACCGGCGCGAAGCCGGCGGATCTGCGCGCCGCCGGCGTTGCCGAAGAGACAGCGCAGACACTGCTCAGTCCGGACAGCGCGGTACTCGACCGTTGCCTCGCCTGGCTCGCGGCCAGCCCGGCGCATCACCTGGTGACCTGGGCCGATGCGGCATACCCGCCGCTGCTTGCACAAATCAGCGATCCGCCCGTGGTGCTCTTCGTGCACGGCGATCCCGCCGCACTCGGCCTGCCGCAGCTCGCCATCGTCGGCAGCCGCAGTGCAAGCCCCGGCGGCGAAGCGACCGCACGGGCTTTCGCCGCGCACCTGGTGAACTGCGGCCTTGCGATCACCAGCGGACTGGCGCTCGGCATCGATGCAGCCGCGCATCGCGGCGCGCTCGCCAGCGGCGGCATGACCATTGCGGTGCTCGGCACCGGGCCCGACCAGATCTATCCGCGCCAGCACCACGAACTCGCCGCGAGCATCGCCGCGCAGGGCGCGATTGTGACCGAGTTGGCGCCGGGGACGCCGGTGCGGCGCGCGAATTTTCCACAGCGAAATCGCATCATCAGCGGGCTGTCGGCCGGCACGCTGGTCGTGGAAGCGAGCATCCAGAGCGGCGCGCTTGTCACGGCACGCTGCGCGGCCGAGCAGGGCCGAGAAGTCTTTGCGATTCCCGGTTCGATACATAATCCGCTCGCCAAGGGCTGTCACAAGCTGATTCGCGACGGCGCCAAGCTGGTCGAATCCGCCGGACATATTCTCGTCGAGCTGCCTGGACTGCTATCGCTCGAAGCGGCGGCAGCTGCGCCGAAGGAAAGCGAAACGCCTGCACATGCGATGCAGCGCGAGCACGATTCGGATTACACAAAACTGCTTACCGCAATGTCGTGGGACACAGTTGACGTAAACACGCTCGCCGAGCGCAGCGGATTGACGGCAGCGGAGGTTTCATCCATGCTGCTGATACTAGAATTGGAAGGTCACGTTCGCGCCCTGGCTGGCGGACGTTTCCAGCGACAGAGGGGATGACGGGTTGTCTGACACGAATCACACCGTCCTCGATGTGCTCATGTATCTCTTCGAGACCTTCTCCGAAGACGAGCAGGAGCCCGAGCGAGATCACGGTGTGTTGCGCGCAGAACTGCTCCGTGCAGGATTCGCCGCGCCGGAAGTCGATCGCGCGCTGACCTGGCTCGGCGATCTCAGCCGCGACCCCGAACGCCCGTTTCCGTCGGCGCCCGCCGACAGCTCCACCCGCATGTACAACGCCGTGGAAACCGCCCGGCTCGACACCGCCTGCCGGGGGTACTTGATGTACCTGCAGCACATCGGCATT
>CAYOFE010000169.1:0-4987 GCA_964403135.1 uncultured Chromatiaceae bacterium
GGACGCCCTCGGCCGCCAGCTGCGCGGCTGCGCGCTGCAGCGAGGTGCCGGCGGCAATCTCGATGATATGGTTCCTTCCGCTCACGTGCAGCGGCTCCCGCAGGTACTGCTGGAACCAGGCGAAGCCTGCGGCAATACCCAGCACGACAAGTGCGGCGACTGCGATCAGGCGCCGGCTCACCGTGCGCACTCCGTAACCCCGCGCGCCTGTAGCGCCCGGCACAGAGTCGTGGTCACAGTGCCAATCTCGAAGGCGTGTCGCCCGCAGTGGGCCACCGGCCAGAGGCCGATCAACGCGTTGGTCACGAACAATTCGGCGGCAGACATGATGTCATGGCGTGACAACTGAACTTCCGCGGTCTCGATTCCCAGCTGCTGTGCCGTCTCGATCACGACACGACGCATGACGCCGCGTACACCGCAGACGGTCAGATCCGGTGTCAGGAGCCGGCGATCCTTGACCAGGAAGAGATTCGACATGGTACCGCATACCACCTTGCCATCGGGACCCTGCATAAGGCCTTCGGCGATTCCCGGATCATGCCACTCTGCCCTCGCCAGCACCTGATCGAGTCGAGCGAGGGTTTTCAGGCCGGCAAGAGCCGGATTAGCGCTGATCGGCGTGCGGCAGAATCGCAAGGCGATACCGCCGGCACCCGTCGCCGGCGAAGCAGCATGCGTATTGCGGAGGTAGCCGACGATCCGCCGGGGCTGCGGTGCTCGTGGCGCAGCGTAACCGCGCGGTCCGCTGCCGCGGGTAACGATGATTTTCACGGTACCGTCCGCATGACCGGCCGCGACGGCTTCCATGTCGGCCAGCAGGGTCTTCTCCGCTGGGCACCTGAAGCCGAGTCGTCGGCAGCCTTCAGCCAGCCGTTCCATGTGCCAATTGAAAAAGCGCGGCCGGTTGTCCCGCCATGCGATGGTTTCGAACAGCCCGTCGCCGTAACTCAGGCCCCGGTCGGTTACCGGGACCGCGCCAGCCGGATTTCCGTCTACCAGCCAGATGTCCATGGCATTTCCAGCGCCAGGCGCAAGCCTTTCGCCTTAGCGCGCGTCTCCTCGAGTTCATGTTGCGGGTCGGAATCGGCGACTATGCCGCTGCCGGCCTGGAATGACACGCTCGAACCGTGCATGACGAAAGTGCGGATGAGGATATTGAGGTCGAGGCTGCCGTCCCGGTTGAGATATCCCATGGCGCCCGTGTAAGGCCCACGGGGCCGCGCCTCGAGGTCCCGTATCAGGGACATGCAACGCACTTTCGGGCAACCGGTAATGGTGCCGCCGGGAAAAACGGCCTTTATCACGGCTCCCGGGCTGGCATCCGGGAGCAGCTTCCCCTTGACGCAGGAGACGATGTGGTGAACATGCGCGTAAGATTCTACGGTCATGAATTCGCTGACCTGGACGCTACCCGGTGCGCAGACGCGCCCGAGGTCGTTGCGCTCCAGATCAATAAGCATCACGTGTTCAGCGCGTTCCTTGGGGCTGGCAATGAGTTCCGAGCGTCGATCGGCGTCGGCACTCGCGTCAGCACGCCTGGGACGGGTGCCAGCGATGGGCCTCGTACTGACACGGCCGTCACGGACGGCCACCAGGCGCTCAGGGGAAGAGCAGATAATTGCTGCGTGGTCCAGCGTCGCCAGGCCCGCGAAGGGTGCAGGATTCGTGTCACGCAGCTGCCTGTAGAGCATCCAGGGTCGGACGCCGTCCCTGACGCTGGCGCGCCAGCCCCGCGACAGATTCGCCTGGTAGACGTCGCCCGCCGCGATATGCGCCTGGGCCTTGACGGTGGCCGCGATAAAGCTCTCGGCCGGATCTTCGACCAGGCTTCCCGGAATTGCCGTGCTGCACCCTGCCGCCTGGCCTGCTGGTTCCACCGGCAACGGCTGCCTGAGGTCGTGTTCGATGTCCCGCAGGCGACGAACGTGGCCGGGCTCGGCTGCCATCCAGGTGCGGTCTGTGTGTCGATCACGAATCACCGCAACCGGTACGCGCAGCGCACGGGCTACGGGCAGCGTCGCTGGCAGCGGCAGATTCAGCCCGGCTTCGATCTGCTGGGCCAGTTCGTAACCGAGAAACAGGAACCAGCCGCCGGCAAACGGCAGGTCGGGAACCGGCGGCGCGCGCTCAGCGCGCCACCACTCGTCGAGGGCCGCCAGAAAATGATCAGCCGCGGTTGCGTGTGGGCCACGGAGCATCCATCCGGCGCCAAGATCGAGCGACTCTTCCGGGAAGGCAAACAGGATGTCGTAGCGTGCCAGGTGCGGTGCGCCAGCCTGGCTTTCCAGCAATACGGGGTATCGCTCCGGCAATCGCGCATGGAGTTGCAGCAGGTCGAACGCGGGCAGCGGTGCGACGACCGGAGATTGCCCGGGTCGGGTATGGGTTCGCGCCTCCGCCATGCTGGCGCTCCGCTGTACGCTGCGCAGTCGTCCGCTGCTTTTTCCGGTCCGGCGATCCCCGCGGATCAGATGCGGCGGAATATCAGACTGCCGTTGGTGCCGCCAAAGCCGAAGGAGTTCGATATCGCGGCATCAATGGACATTTCCCGCGCTTCCCTCGGCACGTAATCAAGGTCACATTCAGTGCCCGGGTTTTCCAGGTTGATGGTTGGTGGCGCCAGCCGGTCACGGATCGCGAGAATGCTGAAGACCGCCTCGATCGCACCAGCCGCACCCAGCAGATGGCCGGTCGTAGACTTGGTGGAACTCACTGCGAGGCGCCTCGCGTGGCCGCCGAACACCTGTTTCACTGCGCGGGTCTCTGCGACATCGCCGAGCGGTGTCGAGGTACCGTGTGCGTTCACGTACTGGATATCCTCCGGATTCATGCCCGCGTCGCGCAGGGCCGCGCTCATGCAGCGGCGGGCCCCGTCGCCGTCATCAGGAGGCGCCGTAATGTGGTGCGCATCGCCGCTCATGCCGAAACCCGCGAGCTCCGCAAGGATTGTGGCCCCGCGGCGCTTCGCGCTCTCGTACTCTTCCAGCACCAGTGCCGCAGCGCCGTTGCTCAGCACGAAGCCGTCGCGATCCCGATCCCAGGGGCGGCTGGCGCGTTGCGGATCGTCGTTGCGGGTCGACAAGGCCCGTGCTGCGCAAAAACCGCCGAGACCGAGCGGCGTAGTCGCGTACTCCGCCCCGCCTGCCACCATCACGTCGGCATCTCCGTAAGCGATCACTCGACCGGCCATGCCGATGCAGTGCGTTGACGTCGTGCACGCCGTGACCAGGGCCAGGTTCGGCCCCTTGAAACCGTATTGAATGGAGACATGCCCGGAAATCATGTTGATGATGCTGCCCGGGACGAAAAACGGCGAGATCCGCCGCGGCGAATTCGCCTCCATGAACTTGCGGTAGTTCGATTCGATGGTACCGATGCCGCCGATTCCAGAACCCATGGCCACACCGATGCGATCAGGATCGTATCCCGCCTCGGCGATGCCGGCATCGGCCACGGCCTGCTGACAGGCTGCGATTCCGTAATGGATGAAGGGATCCATCTTCTTGACTTCTTTGGCGGGAACGTGGTCTTCCGCATTGAAGTCCTTGACGCACCCGCCGAATCGCGTAGTGAAGTCCGTGACGTCGAAATCGCTGATCGGTCCAATACCGCTGACGCCGCCGACGACGTTTTGCCATGCGGTGACAACGTCATTCCCGACCGGGGAAATGATGCCCATCCCGGTCACGACGACTCGGCGTCTCGACATGTCAGGTACTCGAAGGGAAATCTGACCCTGTATACCGGCGCGTCAGGATCGCGCCGGGGACTGCTCAGGATTGCTTAGACCGGGCGGTGATGTAATCGATCGCTTCCTGCACGGTGGTGATCTTCTCGGCTTCCTCGTCAGGAATTTCAGTCTCGAATTCCTCTTCCAGGGCCATCACGAGCTCAACTGTGTCCAGCGAGTCCGCGCCCAGATCCTCGACGAAAGAAGCGTCGTTGGTGACTTCCTCCTCCTTCACCCCGAGCTGCTCTGCGACGATACTCTTGACCTGCTCAGCGATGCTGCTCATTTTCAATTTGTCCTCAGTGCAATGAACCGAATTAGTACCGACCGGGGCACGGGCGCGATACAGCGCGCGGCGTATTTTACGGAATTCACTCCGGTGAGGCTAGGCCGTAAACGATGGGCCCGCGCCGGTGCCATTCGTCTATCAAATCATGTACATGCCGCCATTCACGTGAATGGTTTCACCGGTGATATATGCGCCGGCCGGCGAGGCCAGAAACCGCACGACCTGCGCGACGTCGGCCACTGCGCCGAGCCGCTGCAGGGGGATCTGCGCCAGCAAACCCTCGCGCTGCGCGTCGGTCAGCCCTGCAGTCATGTCCGTGCTGATGAAGCCCGGCGCGATGACGTTCACGGTAATACCCCGGCTGCCGACCTCGCGGGCCAGCGATTTGCTGAACCCGACCAGTCCGGCTTTCGCCGCCGCGTAATTCGCCTGTCCGGAGTTGCCCATTGCGCCGACCACCGAAGCAATATTGATTATCCGGCCCCTGCGGGCCTTCAACATGCCGCGCAGAAAGGCGCGACTGACCCGAAACGCCGACGAGAGGTTGGTGGCGATAACCGCATCCCACTCCTCGTCTTTCATGCGCATCACGAGGTTGTCGCGGGTGATCCCGGCGTTATTCACCAGCACGGTAACCGCGCCCTCGCCGGCGTCGATGTCTTTTTGAGCCGCCGATATGGATGCAGGTTGCGAAACATCGAGCACCAGACCGCGCCCATGGATCCCGGCTGCGCGAAAGCGTTCGCTGATCTGCTCGGCTCCGGCGCGGGTGGTCGCCGTCCCGATAACGGTGGCACCAGCTGCACCGAGGGCTTCGGCAATTCCAGCGCCGATGCCGCGCGAGCCGCCGGTCACCAGGGCCAGGTCTCCCGTCAACGGAAAGGGGTCAGGCATGCGAGCGGCCCCTCCCGGATCCGCCCAGCGCCGGCCGCCGTCAACCGCGACTTCACCGCCGCAATCTCCCG
>CAYOFE010000170.1:0-4982 GCA_964403135.1 uncultured Chromatiaceae bacterium
CGCGCCGGCGGTGTTTTTGTCTTTGCACGCGCTCGCCGCTACCATTCCCGCCTGTTGTGCGCGTGCCGTGAGTGAGGTCACCGGGAAATCCGGGGAATTGAGGAAATTGGGGTCGGAGTCCAAAGACTCCGACCCCGATTTCCCGCGCTGCGCACAGCATCGAACCACCGCAGGCAAGGGAAGGCAGCGATGAACGCCCGGTATGACGCATCCGCCATCGAGGTCCTGAGCGGGCTCGACCCGGTCCGGCGCCGGCCGGGCATGTACACCGACACGTCGCGGCCCAATCACCTCGCCCACGAGGTGATCGACAACAGCGTGGACGAGGCCATCGCCGGGCACTGCTCGCGCATCGAGGTCACGCTGCACAAGGACGGCTCGCTGGAAGTGGCCGACGACGGCCGCGGCATGCCGGTGGACATGCACCCCACCGAGAAGGTGACCGGTGTCGAACTGATCCTCACCCGGCTGCACTCGGGTGCCAAGTTCTCCAACAAGAGCTACCGGTTCTCGGGCGGCCTGCACGGGGTCGGCGTGTCGGTGGTCAACGCACTGTCGAAGAACCTGGAAATCTGGGTGCGCCGCGACGGCAACGAGTACAACATGAGCTTCCGCGGCGGTGAGCGCGCCAGCAAACTCGAGGTGGTCGGCAAGGTCGGCAAGCAGAATACCGGCACCACCATCCGCTTCTGGCCGGACGCGAAGTACTTCGATTCCGAGAAATTCTCGGTGCCGCAGTTGAAGCACGCGCTGCAGGCGAAGGCCGTGCTCTGCCCGGGACTGAAGATCCGCTTCACGGTCGAGCACCCGAAGGAATCCTTCGAGTGGGAGTACACCGGCGGGCTCGGCCAGTACCTGGCGGAGTCCGTCGGCGATGCGGGCACGCTGCCGGCCGAGCCCATCACCGGCGAGGCGAAGGGCCAGAAGGAGGAGTTGCAGTGGGCGCTGCTCTGGATCACCGGCGAGGCCGCGCCGATCGCCGAGTCCTACGTGAACCTGATCCCGACGACCCAGGGGGGCGCGCACGTCAGCGGCCTGCGTTCAGGACTGACCGAGGCGCTGCGCGAGTACTGCGAGTTCCGCAGCCTGCTGCCGCGGGGCGTGCGCCTCGCGCCCGAAGACGTCTGGGAGGGCGCGGCCTACGTGCTCTCGGTGAAGCTGGAGGACCCGCAGTTCTCCGGCCAGACCAAGGAACGACTGTCGTCGCGCGAGTGCACGGCGTTTGTCTCGGGCGTGGTCAAGGACTCCTTCGCGCTGTGGCTGAACCAGCACCCGGAGACCGGCGACCAGATTGCGCTGAAGGCGATCACCGCCGCGCAGAACCGCCTCAAGGCCAGCAAGTCGGTGGTGCGCAAGAAAATCGTCTCAGGGCCCGCGTTGCCGGGGAAACTGGCTGATTGCACCAGCAGCGAGCCCGAGCACTCCGAGCTGTTCCTGGTGGAAGGCGACTCCGCCGGCGGCTCGGCGAAGCAGGCGCGCGACCGCGAGATCCAGGCGGTGCTGCCGCTGCGAGGCAAGATCCTCAACGCCTGGGAGGTGGAACAGGCGGAGCTGCTGGCCTCGCAGGAGGTGCACAACATCAGCATCGCGCTCGGCATCGAGCCGGGCAGCGCGGACCTCTCGGCACTGCGCTACCACAAGATCTGCATCCTCGCCGATGCGGATTCCGACGGCCAGCACATCGCGACGCTGATCTGCGCGCTGTTCATGCGGCATTTTCCGCAGCTGGTGTACTCCGGCCACGTGTTCGTCGCGATGCCGCCGCTCTATCGCATCGATGTCGGCAAGGAGGTGTTCTACGCGCTCGACGAGTCGGAGCGCCAGGGCGTTCTGGACCGGATCGAGGCGGAGAAGCTGCGCGGCAAGGTGTCGATCACCCGCTTCAAGGGCCTCGGCGAGATGAGCGCTTCGCAGCTGCGCGAGACGACGATGGCGCCGGACACGCGCCGGCTGGTGCAGCTGACGGTCGATGCGCAGGACAAGACCGAGCAGTTGCTCGACATGCTGCTCGCGAAGAAGCGCGCCAGCGACCGGCGCGAGTGGCTGGAGACGAAGGGTAACCTGGCGCAGGTGCAGGTGTGATTTTCGGGTCCGCATCGAACCGCTGCGGGACCGCAAGCGGCCTAACGGCGACGCGCTTGATGGTGGCGTGGCTCTCGCGCACGCAACGCTCGAATTGATGGCACTGAAATGACCAAGCAAAGCATGTTCGACTTCGAAGGCGTTGAGAGAGTCCCACTCAAGGACTTCGCCGAGCGCGCGTACCTCGACTACTCGATGTACGTCATCCTTGACCGCGCGCTGCCGCACATCACGGACGGTCTGAAGCCCGTGCAGCGGCGCATCATCTACGCGATGAGCGAGCTCGGGCTCGCCGCCGGGTCGAAGCCGAAGAAGTCCGCCCGTACTGTCGGCGACGTCATCGGCAAATTCCACCCGCACGGCGACTCCGCCTGCTACGAAGCCATGGTGCACATGGCGCAGGACTTCTCCTATCGCTATCCGATCATCGACGGCCAGGGCAACTGGGGCTCGGCCGACGATCCGAAGTCCTTCGCGGCGATGCGCTACACCGAATCGCGGCTTACCGCCTACGCCAGCGTGCTGCTCGATGAACTCGGCCAGGGCACGGTCGAGTGGGGCCCGAATTTCGACGGCACGCTGACCGAACCGCTGCTGCTGCCGGCGCGATTGCCGAACCTGCTGCTCAACGGCGCTACCGGCATCGCCGTCGGCATGTCCACCGACGTGCCGCCGCACAATCTCAGGGAGATCGCCGCGGCGCTGGTGCGGCTGCTCGACGAACCAGACACCTCGGTGCGGCAGCTGCTTCGCATCATCAAGGGCCCGGATTTCCCGACCGGTGGCGAGCTGGTTTCGACCCGCGATGAGCTGGTGGACGTCTATACCAGGGGCAACGGCACGCTGCGCGTGCGGGCCACGTGGGAACAGGAAGGCGAGACGGTCGTCATCAACAGCCTGCCGTTCCAGGTGTCGGGCAGCCGCGTGCTGGAGCAGATCGCCGCGCAGATGCGGGCAAAGAAGCTGCCCATGGTGGACGACCTGCGCGACGAATCCGACGAGGAAAACCCGACGCGGCTGGTGATCGGCCTGCGCTCGAACCGCGTCGAGGCCGAGCCGCTGATGCTGCACCTGTTCGCCACCACCGATCTCGAGAAGACGCTGCGCGTCAATCTCAACGTGATTAGCACCGACGGCAAGCCCGCGGTGCGCGATTTGCGCGCGCTCCTCACGCAGTGGCTGGAATGGCGCACCGACACGGTCAGGCGGCGGCTGAAACACCGGCTGAGGCAGGTCGAGGAGCGGCTGCACATCCTCGACGGCCTGCTGATTGCCTACCTCAACATCGACGAGGTGATTCGCATCATCCGCCGGGAAGACGAGCCGAAGCCGGTGCTGATGAAGAAATTCAAGCTCACCGACACGCAGGCCGAGGCGATCCTCAACCTGCGTCTGCGCCACCTGGCGAAGCTCGAGGAGATGAAGATCCGCGGCGAGCAGAAGGAGCTGGCGGAGGAGCGCGACAGGTTCGAGAAGATCCTGCGCAGCCCGGCGAAGCTCAAGACACTCATTAAGGACGAGATCACGGCGCTGGCGGAGCAGTTTGGCGACGAGCGGCGCACGGCGATCGTCGAGCGGCCCGTCGCCCAGGCGATGGCCGACACCGAGCTCGTCGCGAGCGAGCCCGTCACCGTAGTTCTCTCGGAACGTGGCTGGGTGCGAGCCGGGAAAGGCCACGACATCGACCCGGCGAGCCTCGCGTTCAAGACGGGCGATGCCTTCCTTTGCGCGGCGCGCGGGCGCACCACGCAGCTCGCGGTGTTCCTCGATTCCACCGGACGTGCCTACAGTCTTGCGGCGCACACGCTGCCTTCCGCCAAAGGCCATGGCGAACCGCTCTCCGGGCGGCTCAACCCGCCGGATGGCGCCACGTTCCGCGGCGTGCTCATCGGCGAGCCTGACATGCGCTGGCTGGTGGCGAGTTCGGCGGGTTATGGGTTTTTCGTGCGGCTGGGCGAACTGCATTCCCGGAACCGCGCCGGGAAGTCGTGCCTGCGGCTGAAGCCCGGCTGGGACGTGGTGATCCCCGCACCGTTTCGCGGCGCCGATTTTCCGGGTGATGCGATGATCGCCGCCGTGAGTTCCGGCGGTCACCTGCTGGTGTTTGCCGCCGCTGAGCTGCCCGAGTTGCCGCGCGGCAAGGGCAACAAGATTCTCGCCATTCCGTCTGGAAAAATTAAATCCGGCGAAGAAAAGCTCGCGGCGATGGCGGTGCTGCGACCGGGCGACGACCTGATCGTGCGCAGCGGCCAGCGGCGCATGACCCTGAAGCCGGCCGACCTCGGTCACTACCAGGGCGAACGCGGTCGCCGCGGCATGGTGTTGCCGCGCGGCTGGCGCAACGTCGAAGGGCTGGAGGTATCCAGCGCGAGCTGAGGGTCAGCGCAGTCGGCGCGAGCCGGTGCCGGTACGGGCAGCCGTGTCGTCGTCCTCATCGGCGACGGATTGCCGGAGCGCGTTGAGATCCACGACCTGGCTCGCGGTCAGTTCATCCTCGTAATCGCGCTCGAGCAGCGTCAACGCTTCCATCAGCGTCTGCGACAGCTTCTCGTCACCTTCGGCAGAGGTGGCCAGCGACTGCAGGTCGAGATGCTCGGCCGTATCTTCGACCGGAGTGACGAGTGCGTCGGAGGCGCGTCGCGAAAGGGACTCAGCACCGCGAGCCTGCTGCTCCGCCGCGATCCCGGTGGGCGTATCCGACAGCGCATTGGTCAGATCGAGGTCGAGGTCGCCGATATCGTCAGCCTCATCGAGGGTTTCAGGAAACGCCAGGCTATGTTCGTCGGCGAACAACTGATCCAGCTCGGTGTCGAGATCCATGCTTCCGGCCGCAGGTTTTATCAGCCTGCCGGAGGCAGCAAGCGCCTGGGTGCGGGTAGTGGGCTCGGTGTTCGGCGTGG
>CAYOFE010000171.1:0-4927 GCA_964403135.1 uncultured Chromatiaceae bacterium
GCCACTCGTGCCCGGCAGGCATCACGCGGAACAAGGCCTGCTGGCGCTCAGACAGCCGGTACCGGATCTCAGACTCCGGGAAGGCGATCCGCGCGCTGAAATTGCCGCCCGGTGCATAGAGAACGCCCGCTATCGGGTAGAGCCCTGGGTTGCCGAAGCTGCGGTCCCAGGCAAGCCCGCCCAGCCAGCGGAAGCGATCGTCGCTGCCATGGCTTGCTTCGAGTCGCGCCGTGAGCACCAGGTCATCGCCGGTGAATTCCTCGAAAAGGTTCTTCATGACGTTTGAGGAAGTGGAGACACCCGGCGCCAGCACGCTGTCCAGTCGCCATGCGCCCGAGGTGTAATCGAGCCTCAGCGGCAGCTGCAACCGGTGCAGGTCGCGGTTGCGCCCGGCGATGTCGTCATACTCATAGCGCGTGTACTGATAGTCGAGCCCGAGCGCAAGCGCGGCGGGACCGGCATCCGGCAGGTCCATCCAGGCGCTGAGCTGGTACTCCTTGCCGTCGGCGGATGCACCGGCGGTCGGCGCCTCGAAGGACTCGCCGGCAATGAGCGTTGCGCGCAGGGCGAGGGTGGGGGCGTCGGCCTGCGCACTCTGCACGAAGCCGTTCGAGACGGCCAGAGCCAGGGCGGCCATGAAGCCGTCGCGCGTCACGGTACACCGATCACGACTTTGCCACGCGCGTGCCCCTCTTCGACATGGGCGATGGCCGCGGGCACTTCGCTGAGCGGGTAATGCCGGCCGATCACCGGGGCGATCTTTGCGGCTTGCAGGAGTTCGTTGAGTGCCTCGAGGTCTGCCGCATTCATGTCGGCGAGGATTAACCTGAAGTCCTGGCTGACAAACGGCGAATAGAGCAGCGCCTTGAGGGCGCCCGACAGCGGGCCGAGAATCGGCCCGTTGCTCGGGCCGCCGACGATCACGAGGATGCCTGCGGGCGTCATGGCGTGCCGCAGGGCCGACAACGGATGATTGCCGACGTTGTCGAGAATCAAATCGTAGCGCTCGCTGCCCTGCGTGAAGTCCTCGCGGGTGTAATCAATGACGTGACTGGCGCCGAGCGAGCGCACCAGCTCGACGTTGCGCGTGCTGCACACACCGGTCACTTCGGCGCCGAAACTCCGGGCGATCTGTACCGCGAAGCTGCCCACACCACCCGACGCGCCGTTGATCAGTACCTTCTGTCCGGGGCGGACCCGCCCCTTGTCGCGCAGGGCCTGCAGCGCCGTTACGGCGGCGATCGGCACCGCGGCTGCCTGCTCAAAGCTCAGGTTCGGCGGCTTCAGCGCCAGCGCGCCGTCTTCCGCCACCGTGACGTACTCCGCGAACGCGCCGCCCTTGACGCCGAACACCTCATGACCCGGCATGAAGCGCGAGACTTTCGCGCCGACCGCCTCGACCGTGCCGGCAAAATCGGCGCCAAGTCGCGGCCGGCTCGGGGCCGAGAGTCCCGACCACAGGCGCAGCACGTAGGGCAGGCCGCGCATGTAGTGCCAGTCGAGCGGATTGACCGCCGCGGCGTGGACCCGCACCAGGACCTCGTGCTCCGCGACCGCGGGCTTGTCGATCTCTTCCAGCTTCAGGACGTCGGGCGAGCCGTACTCGTGGTAGGTGACGGCTTTCATCCGACCGGGGCGGACGGCGGATTCCACTGGTGCCGACCCCGTTGATTCCTCGCCCAGGACGGTCATTGGCGGGAGTGGCAGGATTGCCGCGATCAGGGCGAGTGTGACCCAGGCCCGAAAACGGCTGATCCATGAACGTGTCATCGGATCGATAGGGTAGCGGATGCGCATCGTGCTCCGTATCATCGCTCAAACAATCGGCCGCCCCAACTATCACCCGCTGGCCCAGCGCCGGGTGCATGGCGAGGAACTACACGAAGTGGTGCGATTCCAGGCCGACACTTCGGGCCAGCGCATTGGCCCATTCTGGTTTACGCCGGGATGGACGCGCGGCAATGCCGTCACCGTGTGGTGCGCGTCGCTGCTCACCATCAGTCTCGCCGCATTCATGAGCTTTACGCAGTCCTACGTGCTCACCGAGATGGTGCACGTGCCGAAGGCCGGGCAGGGCACGATTACCGGTGCGCTGGCGACTTTCCAGGAAATCGTCGTGGTGCTGCTGGCGGGCTTCGTCGGCACGTTTTCTGATCGTGTCGGGCGTCGGCCCGTTTATGTCGTCGGCTTTCTGTTGGTAGCGGCGGGCTATGCGATTTTCCCGCTGGCATCCAGCGTCACCGATCTCTTTATCTATCGCATCGTGTTTGCACTCGGCATCGCGACCGTGCCGTTGATGCTATCCGCCTGCATGGTAGATGCCACGCAGGAGGTGTCGCGCGGGCGCTGGGTGGGCACCAACAACCTGTTGCAGGGACTGGGCGTGGTGCTGATGTCCCTTGTTCTCGCCAAGACACCCGGGTGGTACGCAAATCTCGGCCACGATCCGGTCACGGCCGGCCGGTATGCGTTCTGGACCGTTGCCTCCATCACGCTGGTTGCGGCGGCGATCATGGCGATCGGTCTGCCGCGGGTCGTGCCGAACCGCGTCCACGGCAGGCGGGGCTCGATGCTGGGGCAGATCCGCCGCGCCTGGGGCGGTGCCTCGGGCAACCCGCGCATGGCCTTTGCCTATGGCGCGGCATTCATTGGTCGCGGCGACTTCACGGTGATCGGATACTTCTTTCCCCTGTGGGCCATGCAGCATGGCCTGGCCAGCGGCATGAGCGCCGGAGCGAGCATGGCACGCGGCGGCATGCTGTTCGGGCTGATCCAGGGGGCGGCGATGGTGTGGGCGCCGGTGATGGGAATCATCAGCGACCGGACCTCGCGCGTGACCGGCCTGTGTATCGCGCTGGCGCTCGCCATGATCGGCTACGGACTGCTCGGCACCGTAGGCGATCTGTTCGCGCAAAGCTTCATCCCCATCGCGCTACTCGTCGGCATCGGCGAAGTGAGCGTCATCGTCGCCAGCGGCGCCCTGGTCGGGCAGGAGGCGCGTGCGCAGGATCGCGGCCCCATCATCGGTTTCTATAACGCGGTCGGCGGCGTCGGCATCCTGTTTGCATCGCTGATCGGCGGAATCGTATTCGACCGGATCGGCAGCAGCGCACCGTTTGTGATGATGGCGGTCCTGAACGGCGTTCTGCTGGCGTTCGGCCTTGCGGTCCGTGCACGCTCGCCGTTACCGCAGCGTTACGACGCGGCCCGATAATCCCGCGCTGGCCGGTATTGGAGCGCCGCGAGCGGCGCGGCTTCATACGACACGCTGATTCGCTCGGGGCCTGGCTCTCGATAGAGCGTGGTGCGGTGAGCCGGCGTGCGGCCGATGCTCTCGATCAGCTCGTCCATCCGTTCCGGCGGCAGCTCCTGGCCGAAACTGGCGCCGGCGGCGCGGCTGATGCTTTCGTTCATGAGCGTGCCGCCGAGATCGTTGGCGCCAGCCTGAAGGCACGCGGCGGCGCCAGCCGTGCCGAGCTTGGTCCAAGAGGCCTGGATGTTTCGCACCAGCGGGTGCAGGACGAGCCGAGCGACGGCGTGCATGAGCACGGCCTCGCGCCAGGTCGGACCCTTGCGCGCACGGCCGCGCCGATACAGCGGCGCTTCCATGTGCACGAACGGCAGGGGCACCAGCTCCGTGAACCCACCGGTCTCAGCCTGCAGGTCGCGGATCGCCAGCAGGTGCCGCGCCCAGTGCCGCGTCGTTTCCACGTGGCCGAACATGATGGTCGCCGTGGTGGGTAAACCGAGGCGGTGAGCCGTGCCGATCACGTCGAGCCATTGTGCGGTGGTGACCTTGTCCGGGCAGATGACCCTGCGGACCTCGTCGCAGAGGATCTCGGCCGCCGTGCCGGGCAGGCTGCCGAGGCCGGCTTCTTTCAGTTGCCGCAGGAAGGCTTCGATGGAAAGTCCCAGCGTGCGCGCGCCCTGCGCAACCTCGAGCGGCGAGAAGGCGTGCACGTGGATGTCGGGCGCGGCCTCTTTCACGGCGCCCAGTACCTCGAGATAGGTCTTGCCGGTAAAAAGCGGATGGATGCCGCCCTGCAGGCACACTTCCGTGGCACCGCGCGCCCAGGCTTCCGCCGTGCGCCGGCCGATTTCCGGCATGTCGAGCACGTACGGGGCGCCGCGCAGGTCCTCGTCGGTCTTGCCCTTCGAGAACGCGCAGAAGTGGCACTTGTACTTGCAGAGGTTGGTGTAGTTGATGTTGCGGTTGACGACGTACGTTACGGTGTCGCCGCACGCCTCCTGTCGCACGCGGTCCGCAGCGGCGGCGAGCTGCTGCACATCCGGGCCGCGGGCGCTGAACAGCAGTGTTACCTCATCGACCGACAGCCGCTCGCCGGCGAGCGCGCGGTCGACAACCGGGGCCAGTCGCGTATCGAGCCAGGACGGCGAACGGAGCCAGACCGCTGATCCGCGGGAGTCATATGTCGCCCGTTCGGGTGGCGTTGCGTTCGCATCGCCAGCTGCCCAGTCCGAATCACGCGCGAGGCCGTTGCTGTCACCATGCCGCAGCACGTCGGTACGCAGCCCCTCGTCGATCCAGCGCTCGGCATCGCGGATGTATTCGGGATAGATCGTGAGCCGTTCGACCAGCGTCTTGCCCGCGGCGGCGGTCTCGGCGGCGAGCGCATCGAGATGCGGCCAGGGTGATTCGGGATTGACATGATCCGGCGTCACCGGCGAGACGCCGCCCCAGTCATTGATACCGGCGTCGATCAGTTCGGCGAGCCGTCCGGCGTTGAGGTTCGGCGGTGCCTGGAGATTCATCTGCGGGCCGAACACCAGACGCGCGACGGCGAGCGTCCAGAGGATTTCCTCGAAGGCGGGCGCGGGTAAACCGGCCATTTTCGTGCCTGGTTTCGGCACGAAATTCTGGATGATGATTTCCTGTATGTGCCCGTAGCGCTGGTGCAGCTCGCGC
>CAYOFE010000172.1:0-4855 GCA_964403135.1 uncultured Chromatiaceae bacterium
CAGATACGGGGTGCGCAGCAGCTGCCCCAGTTCGCGATAGTCCAGGCTTCCCCGCAGCGCGCCGAGCGCAAGCAGTGCCACGTGGATCACGGGCACTCCTGCCAGTGGCGCACCCAGTGACAGGTTCACGTTCTGCTGCCCGTCGCCGTCAATTCGCCAATCCGGGGCAAGCACGTCGAGAAAAGCCCGACGCACCTCCTCCGCACGTGTAGCAAGGTCCGGGACGACAACCGCCACGATGGCATCCGATTGCTCCTCGCGAAATGCGCGTGCCCAGCGTGCAGCGATGTCAAGTTCTTCAGTGCGGTCCGCACAACGCACCTGCCAGAGACTCGCACGTGGCTGTTGCGGCATCGGCAGCCAGGTTGCCTGCGTGCCGGCGTGCTGCAACTGATCGATGCAATGCTTCTGCTGTGGCGTGGGATCGTCGAAGCCGGCCAGCAGCAGCCGCGACGGTGCGAGCCCGTGACGGCCAGCCAGTTCCCTGATCAGCAGCCCAGGCAGCATGGCGGAATCGGTCCAGCGTTGCTCGCGGCACTGCCGGGCATACTCGGCCGCGCAGGCGGCGAACAACGCGCTATCGTCGGAATCGGCTACCTCCGGCAGCGACGCGATATCCACCTGCCATGCGTGGCAGAGCTGCCAGGCACGCTGTACCCTATCGGCCATGGCCCCGGCGGTAGCCCACGCGGCATCGGGGCGCATATCCTCGATGATGCGCTGGAGGATCAACCGCGATTGGCGATCACCGAGAAACGTGCGATACGCGGCATCGGGACCGGCGTGCATTGCGGTTGCGTCCCACAATCGCTCGATCCAAGCGCCCCAAGGCAGCACGTCCGGGCTCAACCAGGCACCTTTGCCTGCAGCCTTCTGCGCGCGGTTGTAGGTCAGTGCGATGCTGCGCGCGAGCCGCTTGTTGGCAGTCACCACCGTGGCACCATCGGCCAGGGCGGTGAGCGCGGCTTGCATCGCGTAAGACCCGGTCAGACCGACTTCTGCGCGGATCCGGCTGCCCGCTCGCTCGCGTAATCGTCGAGCAGATCCTCGATGCGCCGGAACACCTCGGCGAGAGTTTCAGCATCGGGAAGGTTGGTGATCCGGAAATGATTGTTGTACGTCGTGTTGAAACTGGTTCCCGGCGCGACCAGTACGTGTTTCTTTTCGAGCAGGTCCAGGGCGAACCGTTGATCGTCGATATCGGGAAGCACGTCGCGGCGGATTCCGATAAAGGCGTACATCGCGCCCGCGGGCGCCACCGTCGTCAGGTAACGGCTTCGCCTGACCCCATCCATCAGCGCCTGGCGTGACTCGTACAGCCGGCCGCCGGGCCGCACCAGCTGGCGTATGCTCTGAAAGCCACCCAGCGCCGTCTGCACGGCCCACTGTCCCGGCACGTTGCTGCACAGACGCAGCGACGCCAGCAGATCGAGCCCGTCGAGGTACGGCTGGGCATGCTCGCGGTCACCGCTGAACACTACCCAGCCAACGCGATATCCGCAGGCGCGATAAACCTTGGAGAGCCCGCTGTAAGTGGCGCACAAGGTATTCCTGACCAGCGTCGCCATCGGGATGCTCGGCGCATCGTCGTAAGTCATCTGGTCGTAGATCTCATCGCTGAACACCACCAGCCGATGCCGCTCGGCGAGTTCCACGATGGCCTGCAGCGTCTCTCGCGAATACACCGCGCCGGTAGGATTGTTCGGGTTGATGACGACAATGCCGCGAGTACGAGGCGTCACCAGTTGCGCCAATGCCGACAGATCAGGCTGGAAACCATGCTCCGGCGGGCAGGGATAATGGACCGCGCTGCCGCGGTTCAGGGTGACGCTGGCAGTCCACAGCGGGTAGTCGGGGCTCGGCACCAGCACCTCATCGCCGGGGTTGAGCAGAGCACGCAGCGTGAGGTCGATCAGCTCGCTGACGCCATTACCCATGAATACATGATCCGCCGTGACTCCCGCGACGCCGCGTTCCTGCTGTTGCATGACCACCGCTTCACGCGCAGGAAATACCCCCTTCTGGTGGCAATATGCCTCGCTTGCCTGCAGATTCTCGATCATCGCAAGCCGCATGGTCTCCGGCGTGCGGAAGCCGAACAGCCCGGGATTGCCGATGTTCAGCGGGATGATCTCGTAGCCCCGGCGTTGCATTTCGAAGGCGCGGTTGGCAAGCTTGCCGCGGATTTCATAACGCACGCCGCGCAACGAATTGCTTGGATTGATGAGCTGAGTCATGGCCGTTCAACCGTTCGTAACACAGCGGGCTAGGATAACGAATAGCAGCGTGTTCGGCACAGCCGTTCAGGCGAGTGCCGGAGCCGTGCGATAGCGTGTAGCGAGGACCAGTGCCACACTCACCAGCACTGCGATAATGGTAAACGGCTGGGCGTAAGATCCCGACTGATCATACAGAACGCCGGTCACGAACGGTCCCAGTCCGCCGCCAAACGTATCCAGCACGGTGATGGTGCCGAGGATCTTGCCCAGGTGACGTACGCCGAAATAGTCCGCTGCCAGCAACTGCAGCAGCGTGTACAACCCACCCCAGCCGAGGCCGAACAGCAGCAGCGCTGCCCAGATGCCGTCGGCACTGGCATTCGGAATCAGCCAGGCGCCGGCGCACATGCAGCCCAGCGTCGCGATGAAGACGCGCCTGCGGCCGAAGACGTCCGCGAGCAGCCCGCTGCCGATCTTGCTGAGCAGCCCTGTCGTGAACATCACCGTCTGGCCAAGCGCGGCCACCTGCGCACCGAATCCCGAGCCCCGCATGTGCAGGTACACGTGCGCACTCATGCCGAGGATCGAATAGAACGTGCACATGGCGACCAGCGCGAGAATCCAGAAATTCGCTGTACGTATCGCCTCGGAGAAACTCATTCCGCTGGCCTGTGCGTCCGCCCCGGCTACTGCAGGCATGCCGGTAAGTTCGCGGCCCAGGTCGGCCGGTTTTTCGCGCAGCACGAACAGAACCAGCGGCACCATCAGCAGAGGCAGGATCGCGGTACACTGAAATGCGCTGCGCCAGCCGAGTTCCCCGATCAACCAGGCACCCAGGGGCGCAAGCGCCGCGTTGCCCAGGCTGGTTCCGGCAAGGGCAACGCCGATCGCCAGGCCGCGGTTACGCACGAACCATTTCGATACGAGCATCACGTTGACGACGAGCCCGCAGGTGGCCAGCGCGAGCGCGAGCGCGACGTGGATGCCGTAGATCTGGCCGAGGCTGTCGATCGTGCCGTAGGCGAAATATCCGCCCGCCAGCAGAACCAGTCCCATCACCATCAGCGGCCGCACGCCGATCCGGTCGGCAATGGCGCCGGCCAGCGGCGCGAGCGCCCCGCTGCCCCAGAAGGTGATCATGGCGCGCAGATTCAGTTCTCCGCGCATGGACTCCTTGCCAGTCGTCTCCTGCAGCGTACCGAGAATGGCCTCGTCGTACACGGAGAGTCCGCCGAGTGTCATGCCATTGGTGATGAGCAGCAGTACGCCCGCGCATACTGCGATGATCCAGCCAAAATAAAGACCAGGGCGCTCGCTCACGGCACCACCTGCCCGCTATGGGTCCGATGAAGCGCGCACCATACCGGATTGATCACATGTGCCCAAGCGGGCTGACAGCCGCAGGGTTGCCCCGCATGATTGCGCATGAGTCGTCATCGCGGCGGCGCGGGATATGTTCGATTGATAGCTGAGGAATGAGTTCTAATATGCTGAAAAGTATATTTATCGTAACGATAATCGTGCAGCAGCTCTCGAGCGTGGAGCCCGCTTATCGCGACCATCTGCAGTATCGGACCGTGGCGCGTGGCCAAGTCAGCGCCGAATTGGCCGGGGTCTGGAACACGCCTGCGAATCGCGGTGACGACTATGTGCTGATGCAGCCGGCCAGCGGTGCCGAGGTCTATCTGCGCTTCATCCAGCATGCGGACGGCAGGCACGTCCCGGCGCCGCTTACCACGCACGGCTGGGCGGCTACGGAGCTGCTGACGACCGATCCCGACGAGCTGGCGCGCCGTCTGCAGAACTCGCCGTTCCGGGTCATCGGTCCGCCGATAGATCTCTACCCCTCGGAAAAAGCGCCTCGCGCCATGCAGGTTGCAGGGCCCGAAGGCGAAACCCTGTACATGACGCGGCCGCTCCCAGGCGGTTCGCGCTACGACCTCGGTGAGGCTAAGAGCTTTGTCGATCGCACGTTCATTGTCGTGGTCGGCGGCCCGTCGATGGCCAGCCTGCGGCGTTTCTATGGCGAAACGCTTGGCTTGCCAGCGGGCGAGCCAACGCCGTTCGTAATCAGCGTACTGGCGCGCGCTAATGGTCTGCCGCCCGACACCAGGTTCCCGCTGGCAGTCGTGCCACTCTCCCCGGGACACCTGATCGAGCTCGACGAGTATCCTTCCGGCACCAAGCCGCGCCCGAGGTCAAGAGGCGCGCTGCCTTCGCGGATGGCGATGGTCAGTTTCCTGGCGACCGAACCGGACAAGCTCGCGGTTACATGGCGAAAGCCCGTGCGCCCGGTGGCCGAACCACCCTATGCCGGCCGGCGCGTCGGTGTCACCGTCGGGCCGGCCGGCGAATGGATTGAAGTGATCGAGGCGCGGCCGGAATCCTGAAGCGGGCGGAGCTCAATCCTTGTCGTGTGCGATCTCGACGAGTTCGTAATACGTCTGCATGTAACCGCCGATCACGCCCTTCAGAAAGATGAAGTCGCCGTCGGCCGTGCACCAGATATCGTAGGGCGGATGCTCGATAGGCAGCCCCGGTGCGGAAACAAACTGAAAGTGCAGAGCGTCAAAACTGCCCGCTGCAACGCGCAAGGTTTCTTCGCCGACATAGTTTATGCACAGCCCGGCGCGGAA
>CAYOFE010000173.1:0-4633 GCA_964403135.1 uncultured Chromatiaceae bacterium
GGACATACGGTCTGCCACGCCCGAAGCTAAAGCTTGCCGGAAATGAAACAGACAACGGACAGCGAAAGCGAGGCCGAGATGCTTCGAGCGAAGCCAGGGACGGCGCAGCGAGATTTAGCGAGGGGGTTATCCCGAGTGAGTCGGGCAGCCCATACCACGCGACTGGCGTCGCTCCCACAAACGGCGGGGCGCTGGCCCTTTCCCCCGCCGCGGCCAGCACCGACAATAGCCGCACCAGAACAACGAGTCAGGCAGGCAATCCGGATGGAACGGTTCCACGGCACCACCATCGTGTCGGTGCGCAGAAACGGCATCGTCGCCGTCGGCGGCGACGGCCAGGTCACGCTCGGCAATACCATCATGAAAGCCAACGCGCGCAAGGTACGCCAGCTCGCCGAGGGCAAAGTCATCGCCGGCTTTGCCGGCGGCACCGCCGATGCCTTCACGCTGTTCGAACTCTTCGAGGCCAAGCTGACCCAGTATGGCAACCTCACGCGCGCCGCCATCGAGCTGGCCAAGGACTGGCGCACCGACCGGCGGCTGCGCCGGCTGGAAGCCCTGCTCTGTGTCGCCGATACGCAGAAGTCGCTGATCATCTCCGGCAACGGCGACGTCATCGAGCCCGAAGACGACCTGATGGCGGTCGGCTCCGGCGGGCCCTATGCGCAGGCGGCGGCGCGCGCGCTGTTGCAGAACACCGAGATGGCTGCGCCGGACATCGTGCGCAAGAGCCTGGAGATCGCCGCGACAATCTGTATCTATACCAACCAGAACGTCGTCATCGAGACGCTCGGCGCCGGACGCTAGACACCATGTCACAGATGACCCCCCGCGAGATCGTTCAGGAACTGGACAAGCACATCATCGGCCAGGACCAGGCCAAACGCGCCGTGGCGATCGCGCTGCGCAACCGCTGGCGGCGCATGCAGGTGGACGAGGCGCTGCGTAACGAGATCACGCCGAAGAACATCCTGATGATCGGACCGACCGGCGTCGGCAAAACCGAGATTGCGCGCCGGCTGGCGCGACTCGCCAACGCGCCGTTCATCAAGGTCGAAGCCACCAAGTTCACCGAGGTCGGCTACGTCGGTCGCGACGTCGACAGCATCGTCCGCGACCTCACCGACGTGGCGGTGAAGCTCACGCGCGATACCGAAACGGCCAAGGTACGCCACCGCGCCGAGGATGCCGCCGAGGACCGCATCCTCGATGCCCTGCTGCCGCCACCGGCGGCGGGCGGCGTATTTGGCGGGGCGCCAGCCGCGGCCGAGGCGCCGGCCTCGGACACGCGGCAGAAATTCCGCAAGATGCTGCGCGAGGGCAAGCTCGATGACAAGGAAATCGAGATCGAGGTGCGCGTGGTACCGCTCGGCGTGGAGATCATGGCCCCGCCGGGCATGGAGGAAATGACCAGCCAGCTGCAGGGCCTGTTCCAGAACCTCGCAAGCCAGAAGCGCAAGGCGCGGCGGCTGAAGGTCAGGGACGCGCGGAAGCTGCTGGTGGACGAGGAAGCCGCGCGCCTGGTCAACGACGAGGAGATCAAGCTCGCCGCGCTGAAGAATGTCGAGCAGAACGGCATCGTCTTCATCGACGAGATCGACAAGGTGGCCCGCCGTGGCGAGACGCTCGGCGCGGATGTTTCGCGCGAGGGGGTGCAACGCGACCTGCTGCCGCTGGTGGAGGGCTGCACCGTCACCACCAAATACGGCATCGTCAAGACAGACCATATTCTTTTCATCGCCTCGGGGGCGTTTCACGCCTCCAAGCCATCGGACCTGATCCCGGAGCTGCAGGGACGGTTCCCGATCCGCGTCGAGCTCGACTCGCTGACCACCGAGGACTTCGTGCGCATTCTCACCGAGCCCGACGCCTCGCTGTGCCAGCAGTACACCGCGCTGCTCGACACCGAGGGTGTGGCTATCGGCTTCGACCCCTCCGGCGTGCGCCGCATCGCCGAGATCGCGCACCGGGCCAACCAGCAGATGGAGAACATCGGCGCGCGGCGCCTGCACACCGTGCTGGAAAGATTGCTGGAAACGATCTCCTTCGAAGCAGCGGATCGAGGCGGGCAACAGGTCACGGTCGATGCCGCCTATGTCGAGGAGCATCTCGGTGAATTGCTGAAAAACGAGGATCTGAGCCGGTATATCTTGTAAGTGCGGATGTGGGAGCGACGCGAGCCGCGAGCGCTTCCTGTGGGAGCGACGCAAGTCGCGACCGGCGTCGGCCGCACAGCCAGGGAGATCATTCAATGACCCGTCAGGACGCCACCACCCGTTCGCCGCCCGCCTTGTCCCGCCGCGCATTCGTGGCGACAACATCAGCCGGGCTTACCGCCGCGGCAGCCGGATGCGCTGCGGGCGGGCCATCGACCGCGACCCCACGCGGCCTTTCGCCTCGCGTATCGCCCGGTCCATACGACACGTTTCGCGAAACGATCGGGGCGCTCGATGCCCGCGGGCGTGTGCTGCGCGTGGCGCGCATCGACCAGGACGCCTACGAAGGCACGGCGCTCATGTACCGCCTGGTCGAGAGATACGGCCTGGAAGGCGCGCCCGCCGTGGTGTTCGACGAAATCAGGGTCGACGGCCGATGGCTGAAAGGCCCGATGGTCGGTAACTTCATCGGCCACTGGGATGCCGAAGCACTGGTGTTCGGCCTCGAGCCCGACCCGAGCGGCGGGCTGGCCACGCTGCGCAAGGCGCGCAATCACCTGGTAGACCTCGCGCAACGCAACGGCGGGCGCTATCCCGAGATACCGCCGGTCGAAGTCGCGCGGGACCGGGCGCTGTGCAAGGAAGTGATTCTGCGCGGCGACGATATCGATCTGTTGCGGTTTCCTTTTGTGAAGGTCAACCCGAGCGACGGCGGCCGCTACATCAACACCGCCTCGGTATTCACGGCGGACCCGACGGCCGGCGTCAACTTCGGCACCTACCGCTGCCAGCTTAAGGGGCCACGCAAGGTGGCCGTGAGCCCCGGCGAGGGCCAGACCGGCTGGCGCATGCTCGATTCCGCTCGCAAGCGCGGCGAGAAAATCGCGAAGGTCTCGCTGGTGCTCGGCCAGGACCCGATCGTGTACCTGGTCAGCGGCTCGCGCGTCGCCAACCGCGCCGGCGACAAGCCCGTCGATGAGCTGGCGGTGGCCGGCGGGCTGCGCGGGCGGGCCGTGCCGGTCGTGAAATGCGAGACCAACGATTTCCTCGTGCCGGCGCAGGCCGAGATGGTGATCGAGGGCGATATCCCGCTCGACGACCCAGAGCCGGAAGGCCCTTACGGCGAAGGTCTCGGCTACCAGGGCAAGGGCGAGAACGCCTGGTATATGAACGTCACCGCGGTCACCCACCGCCGCGATCCCTGGTTCCATAACAGCTTCACCGGCGTCGACCGGGGCCCCGTGTCGGCAGCCGGACTCGCCTCGTCGCTGCTTCTGGCGCAGAAACTCGTGCCCGAGGTGGTCGACATGCACTACCGCAGCAAAGCCAACAACATCATGTACGTGAGCATCAACAAGAAAGCGCCCGGCCAGGGCATCGCGGTCGGCGAGAAGCTCGGCAAGTTCAACCCGGTGGCCAAGGTCGTCATCGTCGTCGATGCGGATGTGGACCTGCTCGATATCTCGCAGGTGATGTTTGCGATAAGCTCGCGCTGGCAGCCGCACCCGGCTTCGCGCATTTTCGAGTCGCTGCCGGGGTTGCCGCTCGACCCGAGCCAGCCCGACCGGCAGCGGACCAGCAAGATCGTCATCGATGCGACCCGGCAGTGGCCCGAGGAAGGCGGCCCGAAGTCGTTCCCGCACACCAACCGCAGCCTGCTGGAGGAAGGCGCGCCGGAGGCCTTCGCGCGAGTCGATGCCCGCTGGGACGAGATCATCGCCCGCTGGGCCGGATCCTGATGGGCGCCGCGCCAAACTGCTAAACTGCCGGGCCCGACCAGGCGCCAAGACCTGCCACGCATGACCAGCCCGGGACCTGACACGACGCACTTCGGCTTCGAGACCGTGCCAACCGTGGAGAAAGCCCGGCGCGTGCGTGCGGTATTCGATTCGGTTGCGCCGCGCTACGACCTGATGAACGACCTGATGTCGGCCGGCCTGCATCGGCTGTGGAAGCGCTTCGCGCTGTCGCAGACCGGGCTCCGGCCCGGGCAGCGGGCGCTCGATGTGGCCGCCGGCACCGGTGACCTCGCCGCGGGCCTCGCTCGCCAGGTGGGCCGCGATGGCTTCGTCTGCCTCACCGACATCAACGGCGCCATGCTCGCGCACGGGCGGAACAGGCTGCTCGATCGCGGCATCGCCGGCAACGTGAGCTACGTGCTATCCGACGCCGAGCGCCTGCCGTTCCGCAGCGCCATGTTCCACTGCGTGAGCATCGGCTTCGGGCTGCGCAACGTCACCGACAAGCAGGCGGCACTGAACTCCATGGCGCGAACAGTGAAGCCGGGCGGCCGGGTCATGGTGCTGGAGTTCTCCAGGCCCGTGCTGCGCCTCATCGAGCCGCTCTACGAGGCGTACTCGTTCCGGGTGCTGCCGGCGCTCGGTGAGCTGGTGGCGAACGACCGCGCCAGCTATCGCTACCTGGCCGAATCGATCCGCATGCACCCGGACCAGGAAACGCTTGCCGGCATGATGCGT
>CAYOFE010000174.1:0-4633 GCA_964403135.1 uncultured Chromatiaceae bacterium
CCCGAGCGCAAGCAGTCGCAAGCTCGAGGGACCGAACTAGAATGTGTGCTGCGACGAGCCGGCCGACCTCAGCAGGAGCCTTGTATGCACGATTTTCGCAGTTTTATCCGTTTCCTCGAGGAAAAGGGTGAACTCGCTCGAATCCGGCGAACCGTGGCACCCCGCTTCGAGATGCCCGCGGTAATGGCGAAACTTGAGGCAGCAGGCCGGCCGTTCCTTTTCGAGAGCGTTCACGGCGCCAAGTTTTCGCTGGTAGGCGGCCTTTTCAATCGCGTCAGCCGGTTCGGCGAAGCTCTCGGCCTGCAGGGGTCCAGCGGACACTTCACTCATGCCGACATGGACCGGCACATTGAGAACGCGAAAGCCAACCCCATCAGGCCCCGGACCGTTGCATCCGGGCCGGTCAAGGAAGTAATACTGAGCGGGTCCGGTGTAGATCTCGGCCAGCTGCCGGTTCCGACCTTTTTCGAGTTGGATAGCGGACCATTCATCACCGCCGCGGTGGGCATTGCGCGCAACCCCCGTACCGGCGCTTTGAATGCGGGCTTTTATCGCACGTTGATTCTTGGCAGGGACATCTTCGCTATCAACGCAAGTTCGCTGTCGGACCTGCGCCGTTTCTACCAGCATGCCGAAGAGCACGGCGAGCCGATGTCGATCGCGCTCGCCATCGGTGTGGAACCGTCGGTGCTGTTCGCCGCTGCCTGCAAGCTGCCGCCGACAGTCTCCGAATTCGACGTTGCAGGCGGCATCAAGGGCGGCCCAATCGAGATGACCAAGGCTGAAACCAGCGACCTTCCGGTCCCCGTCAATGCCGAAATGATTATCGAGGGACAGGTCGACTTCACGCGCCGCATCGAAAACGTGCTCGGTGAGTACGCGGGTCAATACGGACCGGAAAGCGCGCCCGTCACGCGAGTGACCGCGATCACGCATCGGCGCGATGCCATGTTCTACTCGATCATGGCCGGCAGGAATCCCGAACACAACAATATCGGCAATATCGCCACCTATGGCATCAAGCGCGACCTTGCCGCACGAATCCGCGCGCTGTCTCCTGCGATCCGCGGCGTGCAGGTTTTTACCGAGCCGCGACTTGGCCCGATGGTGCACGTCGTTATTGCCATGGAAAAGGCCAGCGACGACGAGCCCAAAGAACTGATCGGCAAGGTTTTCGCCGCGCCTGGCAGCATCTTTCCCGTAAGTCGCATCACCCGGCGCGTTGTCATCGTCGATCCCGACATCGACATCGACAATCTCGAGGACGTCGAGTGGGCCATATGGACCCGGGTCGCCGATGCCTCGAAAATCATCGTGATCCCGAACGTCGAGAGCTGGGAACTTGATCGCGTGTCGCATGAAGGCCGCGGTTCACTGCGCCTCGGCATCGATGCCACCATGAACATGAATGATCGATCGATCCTTGTCCGGCCGCGCACGCCGGGCTTCGATGATCTGCGGATCGCGGACTACCTCGACGCGGCGGGCGAGAGCGCCCGCTGCCGGAGCGCAGGCGGACAGCCCATATGATTGACCCCTACATTGCCGTTGCCCTGCAAACCACCGTGCGGCACGTCACGCGGCGCGCCGAAGTAGAGTGCAACCTCAAGCACATTGGCAACATGGTCGATCTGGTATGCCATATCTGCTCACTGGAGTTGCCGGTGCGGCTTATCGCGCTTGGCGAGGGTTGCATCCAGGGCTTCGCCGACGAGATCCTGCACCTGTCCTCGGCAGAGTACACGGCCACCATGGCGGCTGAGATCCCGGGCTGCGAGACGGATTTCCTGGGCGAGAAAGCGCGGAAGCACGGCGTCTTCATCCTTGGGCAGTTGAAGGAAAAGCTGCCGCAGTACCCCGACCGCTTTTTCAACACCGTGTTCCTGGTTGACCCCCATGGCAACGTCATCTACAGGCACCGCAAGAACGTCGTCCTGTTTGTCGAACACTCGACGACACCGCACGACGTTTACGCCCAGTGGGTCAGCGAAAACGGCGATGGCCTGGATGCGTTTTTTCCGGTAGCCCGCACCGAGATCGGCAATATCGGCGGCAGCGTCGGCGTGGAAGGATCGTTTCCGGAGAGCTACCGCGGCTTCGCCCTGAACGGTGCGGAAATCCTCTATCGCGCATCGCTGCCGGAACCGTGGGTCTCGCGCGAAATATGGGACGTACAGAATCGCGCCCGCGCCCTAGACAACACCGCCTACATGGTGGCGCCGAACTGCGGCGCGCTGATCATGCCCGGCGATCCGCCCGTAACGATCGGCGGTGCGTTAGGCGGCCGATCGATGGTGGTGGGATACAAAGGCGAAGTGCTCGCCCAAAGTACCGTCGTCGATGACTGCTATGTCGCGGCCGAGATCAACATCGACGCGCTACGCCACTACCGCGAAACAGCTCATTTCCAGAATTGGATGCCCTACCTGCGCACCGAGATCTATCAGAGCCTGTACCGGCAACCGATCTGGCCGAAAGGCCTTCCCGCCATGGACGATGCTCAGACGGAGAACGTTTTCGATAGTGCCGTCACCAGCCTGAAACAGCGCGGCACCTTCACGAAGCGCTAGGGCTTCGCGGCCTCAGAGATTGCCCGTCCGCCGCAGGCGTTCCGTGACCTCGGGAGTGACCTCGTAGGGCTGCCAGTCCGCCGGCGGGGTGTACACGCCCCAGCGCACCATCTTGTTGATCTGGTGCTTCACCAGCTCGAGTTGCTCGGCTTCCGTGAAGGGCGGCTCATCCATGCAGAGGTTGCGTGGATAGATGCCTCCGCGCGCCATTGCCGCCTCGTAGATCGTTCTGTACTGCTCGACGCGCAGATCCTTCACCAGGTTCTGCCATTGGGCGCGCACGCGGAAATCGCGTAACGCTTCGATGTCGAGCACCGCCGACACCAGGGTCTCACCGCCGCCCAGATACTGCGAGATGACATTGCCGCGGTAATCGATGATCTGGCTCTTGCCGCAACTCATCTGGTGCACACCGCCCGGGAAGAAAATTCCCCCGATGTTCGGCGCCAGCACGTAGCAGGTATTGAACACCGCGTGGGAACGGTTCTGGATTTCAGCCACCCCATTGCCCATCCAGGGCTCCGGGTACTGGGTGCGCCAGATGATCTCGGCACCGTTCATCGCAAGTCCGCGGGCGGCCTCGGGGAAGCTGCCCTCTGCGCAGATCAGGGTGCCGATGTTGCCGATGTCCGTGCGGGCTACCGGGAAGACGGCCTGGAATAGCCTCACCGGATCGTCGCCGTAGCGCTCGAGGTAGAGGTCCCAGATGTCACTCGGCGCGACGTTCGGCTCGCGCTGGTAGAACGCCGTCTTGTAGTGCTTGTGGATCACCTTGCCTTCGGGGGAAATCACGAACGCGATGTTGAAGACCCGGTCCTCCATGAGCTCCGGGTCCTTCGCGACCATCTGCGCGATGATGTGGACCCCGAACTCCTTCGCCAAAGCGCCGAGGGCCTCGGTCTCGCGCCCCGGGATCTCGGGGGCCACTTCCCGGGCGATGCGGACGTGGTCCGGCCCGCCACCCAGGCACCAGCCGCCGATTCCACCCTCGGAGATCGCCACCAACTTCACCGGCAGGTCCAGGCTGCAGTTCCAGACCGCATAGCGAATGCTCATTGCGAGGCTGTCGATGTCCCTCATGTAGTCGTCGCGGGTAACGGCCATCCGCGAGATGTTCTGGATACCGACGGCGGAGTACTGGAGATGCATGGTGAGGACCTTGCAGTGACTGGGTGTTCGAGTGGACACGTGGCCGCGGCCAAGCCGGCCGAAGTATAGGCGAATCGATCGCGGGTCCCGGGCCGCTCCGCGGCTGCGCACGTACGGTCCCGATCACAGGCGCAGGCGGGGAACGCGGATGGGCAAGCCGGATCGACGGCCCCGACACGCCGGGCCGAGGCTGCCGCGCGCAGGCCAATCCAGCCCGGGGTCGCTTACGACGACCGACCCGCAGCAGTAGCGCACGCCAGAGCGCGACCGTTTGACGTAAGCCGGAAGCAAGGTTTACCTAATCTGGGTGGGCTACTTTCTCAATTTTTGACAATGGCTTGAGAGGCATTTCTCACATTGTGTGCGCAAAGCCACTAACCAAGTGCCATGCGCAAGTGCCCGATTCTGTTTATGTAATCCTCTTGACGGCCGCCGGCATTGGGAATATTTTCCCTAATCAAAGAATTTATGTTTAATGCCCGAAGCTGACCTGAAGCTCTCAGTGCTCGCCGCCTACAAGCGGTTACTGAGGCCTCTGGTTCGGATCCTGATCAGGAACGGCGTCTCGTACGGAGAGTTCGGGGAAGTCGCCAAGGACGTGTACGTCGAGGTTGCTGCGGAAGACTTCCAGCTACCCGACAGGAACATGACCCAGGGCCGGATCGCGATCCTGACGGGATTGACCCGCAAAGAGGTCAATCGGCTGATCACGCAAAAAGGACAACAAGAAAGGGATTACGCCACCAATCTCAATCGCGTCGCGCGAATTCTCTCTGGCTGGCATACCGACCCCGAGTTCACGGGTCCCTACGGACTGCCGCTAGACGTCCCGTATGACCAACCAGCGGGACGCAGTTTTGCTGAATTGGTGCGGCGATATACGGGCGATATGCCTGTTCGGGCGATGCTCGATG
>CAYOFE010000175.1:0-4592 GCA_964403135.1 uncultured Chromatiaceae bacterium
CGAACCCGCGCGTTCAGCTTGGGAAGCTGACAGGCTACCATTACATCATACCCGCCTGTGCAGTATGCCGATTGCCACGGACGGCGTCGGCGGGTCAAGTGCGGGGCTGGACGGCACACTGTCGCTCGCTATAAGCGCGGATTTTCAATGCGAAGACGGAGCGGTGGCCGAGTGGTCGAAGGCGCACGCCTGGAAAGTGTGTATACGGCAAAACCGTATCGAGGGTTCGAATCCCTCCCGCTCCGCCATTATCCTGTAGCGAACCCGAGATGAGGCTCCCGTTGGGGGCCTTTTTCTTTTTGTCTCAAAGGCGTTTAGCCGAGGCATCCGAACCTCGGAGACTGGCGCGGGGTTCAATTTCCGTCTCTGAACGGTCGTCCGTCTCTAACCGAGCGAACCTCGCCCGGACCAGTTCGGCTTCGCGAACGCCAACGTTTTCAGCAGGTCCTGCGCTCTGCTTGGCTGCATCTTCTGCAGCCGTTCTTCCGGCAGGCGTCGGCACACAGAGAAAGCGCGGTAGGCGTTTCATAGCGGATCAATAGGAAATCTTCCGAAATGGGCCGTAGTCGACACAGGCTAGAGAAGCCACAACAGCGGCTCAATCACTGTGCTGCCTCAGAGCGGACCGGCAAGAGAAGTCGCGGCACGAGCCATAGGTAGGCGACCATGCCGAACAACTCGACGAGTGACTGGAACACGATCACGACGGTCGCCGTCTGCCATTGGGGTGCGAGCGCAAGAGCCAGCGGCAGAACGACGAACGAATTACGGGTGCCGAGACTGAAAACCAGGGCGCGGCCGGATGCGGGAGGTAGGCTGAGCAGCCGCGTTAACGCCACGCCGATCAGCGCGGCCGCTACCAGAAAGGCGACGAATACGCCGAGCACATGGCCCAGCACAGGAAGCGCATCGACCACCGCCTGTACCTGTGAAGCGGCGATCAGGAAGACGACAATGGCGAGTAGCGGAACCGGCAACCAGCCACTCCTCTCGATCAGCTTACGCGCTGCGTGTGCCGCTCGGCCCAATGTTCGGTCGCCCAAGCTGCGAGCAGCGGCAGTACGATCAGCGAAACGAAGATGAGCGCAATCCGATCGACGGCCAGCAGTTCGAGGAATGCCTTGCCGATAAACAGCCAGAGATAGACGGGCAGCAGGCAGAGTTGCACCAGAAGATTCACCGGTGTCGCCGCGATCGCGCGGCGGGTGTCGCCGCCGGCAAGGTGGGTGAAGGTGATGTACCAGTCGGTGCAAGGCACAAGGAGGACGAGCAGCACCCCTAGCCGGATGGCGGGATCGTCGGGGACGAAAACCAGCAGACCCCAGACCATCAGCGGAATCAGCATGAAATTCCCGATGAGGATTGCGCTCATGAACCGGCGGTCGCGGAAGGCTTGCGGAAGATGCGTCAGCGGCACCTGCGTAAAAGTGGTGTAGAGAAGCAGCCCGAGCACGGGCCAAAGCACGGCCTCGAATGGCGCGGACAGGCCAGGCGCGCCGCTGCCGACCGCAAGACCGGTCAGGATTGCGGTCAGGTAGAACCAGACCTGGTGGCGTTCAAGCTGTCGTCGAGACATTCAAACCGCTCTTCACATGCGCTATTTCGTCGTCAGCGCTTCCAGGACAGGACATTCCGGAACGTCCTCTCCGGAGCATTTCGCGGCAGCTTCCGCCAACACTTTTTCCATCCGCCTAAGGTCTGCGATCTTCGAACGCACGTCCGTGAGATGGCGTTCGGTCCGCTCCTTCACCTCGGCGCAGGTTTGATTTCCCGTGTCGACGAGATCGAGCAGTCCACGGATTTCCTCGATGGAAAAGCCAAGCTCGCGCGCACGGAGGACAAACCGCAAACGCGCAACGTGGTCCTCTTGATAAACCCGGTAGCCCGCAGCTGTGCGCGGCGGATCCGGCAGCATGCCGATCTTCTCATAGTATCTGATTGTCTCCAGGTTACAGCCTGTCCGGCGCGCCAGTGCGGCTCGCTGCAATCCCTTGCCCGAAGCGTCATCGCCCATTGGTGAAAGAAACCTCTTGAGTCTGTAGTTACTACAGACTGTACACAGGACTCACGATTATGGCGAGAAGGTTTCTCGATGAATTCGACACAGCAAGAGACGACACCGATCCACCCCGATGTGACTGACCGGAAAACGGGTTGGTTGGCAGCTGGTGGCGTACTCGGGGCCGTTCTCGCCTCGGCCTGTTGCGTGGGGCCACTCGTCCTGCTGACACTCGGGATTTCCGGTGCCTGGATCGGCACGCTCACAGTGCTGGAACCCTATAAGCCCATTTTCGCCTTGGTCGCGCTCGCCTTCATCGGGCTCGGCTTCCATCAGGTCTATTTCAAGACCAAGCCCGCCTGCGAAGAGGGCTCCTACTGCGCGAAACCTCAATCCGCCCTCATCACCAAGACCGCTCTCTGGATTGCGACCGCGCTGGTCGTTCTGGCGCTGACGATCGACTGGTGGGCGCCCTTCTTCTACTAAGGAGAACCCGACATGAAACGACCTATCATTCTCGCCGCCGCGCTGCTTGCCGTGGGCGGATTCGGTGCCCTGAGCCTGACGGCGATCCCCTCCGTTTCCGCCCAGACCGCGGCTACGCGAGTCGCAGCCGCACAATCGGCGACCTTCGTGGTAGAAAACATGACCTGCGCGCTCTGCCCGGTCACGGTGAAGAAGGCCATGGAGAAGGTGAACGGCGTGCAGTCGGTTCAGGTCGATTTCGCCGCCAGAACGGCGACCGTCGTTTTCGATCCGGCCGTGACATCCGTTGATGCCATCGCCGCCGCTTCGGCCGACGCAGGCTATCCGGCAGCGGTCAGAGGCTGAAGCCCATGAAGGATGCGACCATCGTCAAGACGGGCATCGTCGGCTCGGTCATCGCCGCCATCTGTTGCGCCACCCCGGTGCTGGTGATCGCGCTTGGCGCCGTCGGCCTGTCAGCTTGGCTTGGCTGGATCGACTATGTGCTGCTGCCCACCCTTGCCGCCTTTCTCGGCCTGACGGCCTACGGGCTGTGGCGACGCAACCGCGCGGCGGCCTGTTGCGCCGACGAAACGCAAACCACCAAGGAAAGAGCCTGACATGGCCGACTGCTGCACGACCGACGCAAAGAAGAACACCTACGACCTCGCCGTCATCGGCGCGGGCTCGGCGGGCTTCTCCGCCGCCATCACGGCGGCCGAACAGGGCGCCAACGTGGCGCTGATCGGCCATGGGACCATCGGCGGCACCTGCGTCAATGTCGGCTGCGTGCCGTCGAAGACCATGATCCGGGCGGCCGAAGCGCTGCACGGCGCGCGGGCAGCGGGGCGGTTTCCGGGCCTGTCGGGGGAAGCTCAGGTCGATGACTGGCGGCGCCTGATCGCCGCCAAGGACGACCTCGCGAGCACGCTCAGGCAGAAGAAATATGCGGACCTTCTGCCCGAATACAACAACATCGCCTATCTGGATGGCGCGGCCCGACTGAATGGCGCGGGCGTCATCGTCGATAACACCGCTGTCGCCGCCGGCAAGATCGTCATCGCCACCGGCGGGCGTCCCTCGATGCCGCCGATTCCCGGTATTGAGAAGGTGCGCACCCTCACCAGCACCACCCTGCTGGAGCTGGAGGACCTCCCCAAGAGCCTGATTGTCATCGGCGGCGGCTATATCGGCGCCGAGCTTGCCCAGATGATGGCGCGCATGGGCGTCGCCGTGACCGTCGTCTGCCGGTCGCGGCTCCTGCCGCAGGTGGAGCCTGAGGTTTCCGAGGCCCTGGCCGCGGTCTTCCGTGCGGAGGGCATCACCCTCCATTGCGGCATTGCCTACGATGCCTGCCGTGAAGACCAGACGGGCGTAACCGTCTGCGTCAAGGAAGATGGCAGACTGATCGAACTCAAGGCGGAGCGGCTGCTGGTCGCCACGGGGCGCACGCCCAATACCGAAGCACTGGGCTTGAACGAAGCGGGAATCGAACGGGATAGCCGTGGCGCTATCGTCGTCGATGACCGCATGCGCACCTCGAAACCGGGCGTTTATGCCGCCGGCGATGTGACCGACCGCGACGAGTTCGTCTACATGGCCGCCTACGGGGCCAAGCTGGCAGCGCTCAACGCCCTGAACGGCGACAGCCTCGCCTACGACAACAGCGCCATGCCCTGGGTGGTGTTCACCGACCCGCAGGTGGCCGGCGTTGGCCTGAGCGAGGCAGCGGCACAGGCTGCCGGCCACGAGGTCAAGACGTCCATCGTGCCGCTCGACCAAGTGCCGCGCGCGCTGGCCGCCCGCGACACGCGCGGACTGATCAAGCTGGTGGCGGATGCCAAGACCGACCGTCTGTTCGGCGGCCAGATCCTCGCGCCCGAAGGCGCGGATAGCATTCAGACGCTAGCTCTGGCCCTGAAGTTCGGCATGACGACGAAGGCGCTGGCCGAGACCATCTTCCCCTACCTCACCACGGTCGAGGGGCTGAAGCTCGCCGCCCAGACCTTCGACAAGGATGTGGCCAAGCTCTCCTGCTGTGCCGGTTAAGCCAGTCCCTCGAACACTATATCCATCTGCTCCGCCCACGGTCGGTCGGCAAGGGCGATGAGGTCGATGAGGGAGAGCG
>CAYOFE010000176.1:0-4416 GCA_964403135.1 uncultured Chromatiaceae bacterium
CGAGGGGTTTCCAACAACTCGAGGTGTCAACCTCATGATGGGGAACACCATACGTGCCGAGAGTGGGCGGCTTTCTGTGCTGCTCGCTGGCAACGACACAGGTCGGCGACATGAGCTCCTGGCGCGCGACCTCCGTTATTGCCGCACGCCGCGCGGCCGGTCCAGACAGGTCAGTTCACCTCGGCGATGACGTCCGTGCGCCAGAACGCCTTGACGAAGTCCCGGAATCCGATGCGTCCCCGCAGTTGAGTCATCTGCTGCGGCGAGAGGAACGTGGCGAGCTCTTCGGCCAGGCGTTCGCCAATCTGGGCTGCTGCCGCATCCTCGGCCTCAGCCATGATCTGGTACCGGCGATCGTAGTCGTCGCCGCCACGCCCGGAGTCCTGATCGAAGATCCTTTCCATCTCGGCCTCGAACTCCCGCTGCGCGTGCAGTACCGCACCCAGGAAGTGCGAGCGCTGGTCCGGGTCCATGCGGATATACGGGTCATCGAGCAGCTGTCCAAGGAGGCGGCGCGCCGGCCTCTCGCTCTCCTCGTCGAGTCGGTACTCCACCGGCTCCTCTCTGGGCGGTGCTACAGACGAAGTAGCGGGTCTGGGGGCGGGGCCCGGCGGCGGTGGAACGAAGCGGGGGGCTGGCGATGCGACCGTCGCGGGTGCAGAGCGTGGCGGCGCAGGAATCGGCTGACCCGCCGAGGGTCGGCTGCGCAGGCCGGCCTGCAGGCTCACCAGCACCAGCACGACCAGTGCCAGCACCACACCGAGCGGCACGAGGATGCGCAGATGCTTCGTGCTCAGAACGTGCATACGCCTTCCTGGGCTTGCACCACGCGCCGGCTGCAGAACGTGCGCTCGCTCATCGCGGCGGAGGAGATATCGTTTGCCTGTTGGTAACACGGCAGGAGGTATCCGGTAGTGGCATTCCATGAGCTCGTTTCGGTGCGCGACGCGCTCCCGTTGAGCACGACCTGGAAGGTGAGCGAAAAGCCACCGCTGTGCGCTTCGGTCACCGCCGAGCCGCGCATCCCTCGCCGGTAGGCGTCCTTGCAGCGTTCGATGCCTGGGCCTGAGCAACGTCCACCGCCAGGGGGACAGGTAAAGTCGTCCACCATGTCGCCGTTCGGCATGAGGTGTTCGCGTTCGCACAGTCCCGTGGCCATTTCCTGATTGGCGCGCAAGCAGGACTGCCGGGTCACACCGGACCGGTACAGCTCGTCCTCGTACTTCGCCTGGCAGCCGGCGCAATCCTGCGGCTGGTTCGACAGTGGCCGTGGTGCCGCTGCTGGGCCTGCGCCCGAGCCGCTTTCCGCGCCGGCTGGTCCGGTGGTGCGCACGCCGCCCGAGGCGCCATGGTAGCCCGGCGCGCCAGCGGAACCGCCGGAGCCGGAGCCGCCGCTCGCGAGCGGCTCGTGCGGCGCCACGCCGCACACCGTGATGACCTCGTTGCCGCGCTCGTCGTAGGTCGTGCCGCCGTTGCACCTGTCGTGCGGGCGCGCGTGGGCAGGACCAACGACACAGCAGCACAGTAGAACCGCCACTCTCATCGCTCATCCCTCCATCCCCTGACCCCTGCGAGGGTGTTACTCCTGCTCTCGTGGGAGGTGCAAGTGCGATGTGCGAAATCGACAGGGCGGGGGCCCGCCGGTCGCGATGGTCGCGCCCGCCATTGCGCATTCCACGTCGTGTCCGACACTCTCGGGGCGGTTCTGGCATGCGGATGGCCTGCGCGGCGGCGCTGTGAACCGTCCGGCTCTGCCGGCGCAGCGGCGGGTCTTGGTGTGCTCGTGCGCCAGCTGCCGCGCCCTCGTCGTGTTTTGCGCTGCACCACGCCTCGGGGCCTCTGCACCGTACCGCACCCGCGACGACCAGCGCGCCGGCCGGTCCGGCGCGCTCTCCCCGCGCCGGTGGTCGCGCGGATGTTACAGCATGGCGGCGACCGCGTGCTCCATGCTGCCCTGGTACTGGACACGCCGCCACGACACCCGCAAACCGATCGTCACCACCAACAAGGTCTTCAGCGAATGGCTCGAGGCGTTCCCTCGCGCCGCGTGCACCGTCACCCCGCACGTCCTCGGCTCAGTTCCCCCCGTTCAGGTCCCGTGATACGGTCTCGCAGTGCGGCAGCCCCTCGAGCAAAGGGGCAGCTGGAACCGGTGCCACTGCGACACTCGCTTCGTCATTTCCGCGAGAAGTGCCGGCCGGCATTCGTCGAGCATCACATCGTGCTCTCGCCGCAGCTCACCAGCGGGCGCGCGGGTAGTTGGCGCGGATGAGCTTGTCACGCGTGAGCAGGGTGGCGTTGTTCAGGGCCGCTTGCGCCGTGATGAGGCGATCGAAGGGATCACGGGTCCACTTGATGCCACGAGCTGCCGTGACCACCTCGCCAAAGGGGCGATCGCAGCGGGCGAGGCCCAGCGGGCCACTCAGGTGATCCAGCACCGTGCTGGCCGGTTGCTGGATACGGCCCACCTCGTAGAGGTACTCGATCTCCAGCTCGACCATCGGCGAGATCAGAAATCCGCTGGCGCTCTCGAGTGTCTCCACGGCAGTCGGGGAGAGCTGCTCGTGAGCTCCCGCGGCAAGCCACACCACCACATTGGTATCCAGGTAGATCAAGGCTTCCACTCGTGCGACCAGTCGAGATGCTCGAGGCTGGCCGGGTCTCCGGCGATGAGATCGGGGATGGGCCGGAGGCGGGTGAGGAGCGGTGGGCGCTCCACCGGGATGATCCGCAGGAGGCGGCCGTTGCGCTCCACGTCGACCGGCTCACCGGTCTCCAGGATCCGGTCGAGAATGCGGTAGATCTCTCTGCGCAGGTCGGTCGCGTTATAAGGCATGTCGCTCCTGGGCAGGTTCAAGAACAGTACCCCGCACCGGGTCGTCGAAGGTCTTCACGAACCTACGTACGTACGTTATCCTGAACATGTACGTACGTCAAGTGCGGTCGGTCGATCTCCCCGTATATACAAGCGGTTGATAGCGCCACCCCGCGGTTTACCGGACCGGGTCAGTCGCTGGCCGGGTTCCCTCGGGCCCCGATGGAAGTCAACTCGTTCATCGCAGCCACCCGGTGTCGCGGGCGTAGCGCGCCACGAAGCCGTCGTTGCTCGCCGGCGCGATCGTGCCGGAGTAGGATGGGCTGAGCTGCACGCTGGGCTGACCGGGCTGTGCGAGCTCGGTGGTGGTGAAGATCTGCCCGCCGATCCAGGGGTCACCCGCTCCGTCGATCGTGAGACCGGCAGGGATGTGACTCGCGGCGGCACGGTCGGTCGCGATGAGACCACTGCCCCAGACCGGTCTCGCGGTCGAGCCGGGTCAGGAAGATGTCGCTGCGGGTCGATCGCGCGGCGAGCTCCTGGTTGGGAAAGCGGTGGCTGCCGTTGAACCAGCCCGAGGTGCGCGGCACGAGCTCACCGGGACGGTGCGACTCGCCACCACCGACGCGCTGGCGATCCGCTGTATCCGGCACGTCCTGTTGCCACTGCACGAGCGATACCCTTCGCTGGTGGTCGACGTCGTCAGCGGAAACCGCGTCTCCGACCTGTCGCTGGCCGAAGCGGACGTGTCGCTGCGCGTCGTCCGGCCCACCGGCGCCGACCTGGTCGCGCGACGGATCGGCAGCATCCACTGGGCCGCGTTCGCCTCGCACCACTACGTGAAGCGACGCGGCCGGCCGCGCCATGGAGAGGAGCTGGGAGCCCACGATGTGGTCCACTACAGCGACGAGCTGGCGACCGCGCCGGAAGGCGCCTGGCTGGCCAGCCGCGCGCATCGCGCGGTGGCCTTCAAGACCAGCAGCGTGCTCGGCGTTCTGGCCGCCCTGGTGAGCGGCTACGGGGTGGGCATTCTGCCCCTGGGCCTGGGCGCCGGTGAACCTGAGCTCGTGCACCTGTTCGATCTGAGCGACGTGGCGCCGCGGGCGCTGTGGCTGGTGACCCACCGGGATACCCGCCGCGTCGATCGCGTCCGCGTGCTGGCCGACCACCTGAGCAAGACCCTTCCAGACGCCATCACGGCGCGCTGACGCGGCGCGAAGCGGCCAGCCCGGGCCGTGGCACGACGAAGATCGACATCCAGGCACGCACCGGAACATCCTCCCGGGCGCGGCATCCCGAACCGGCGACTTGACGCGTGCACACGGCAGCCTGCGCAGCGAGATCGGCTCGTACCGGGCGATGAACGTCGGGAGTCTGGCCAGTCCGGCCAGGAGGGCCCGGCACCCCCGCACGTGTCGGCAGCGATCGAGCGCTGACCGGCGTGAGTCGCGCTCGGCGGCCGAGTCGCCCTGCTCGGGGTGTGACGTTCTCGCGGCTGGAACGTCGTCCATTTCACGCCGGAGCCGCCATGCCGCGAGTTGCACGCCCACGAACGCGACCTCTCGGGCGGGGCACCTTGGCCGTGATCAGCCCCGGTTGCG
>CAYOFE010000177.1:0-4389 GCA_964403135.1 uncultured Chromatiaceae bacterium
CACGGCCTGGCATGTCTGTCCCGAGGCGGCCGCCGCGCGGCGCGAAGCGAAGCGCTGGCTGCTCCTGCGCGGGATTTTCCGTCCGTGGCTGCTTGCGGAGTTTCTCGACGAAGCCGACCGGAAGCTGGTGCTGGCGAGCCAACCGGCATTTCTCCGCGCCTTCATGGCCGGCAGCCACGAGGTGGAGGGCGTCCCCGACCCCGTGCTCGATGCGCTGGTCGACCATGTGACGATCTGCGGCGCGACCGATCAGCTTCAGCCAGTGATTGCGAAACTCCGGCACCTGCAAGACGCGGGCCTCGGCAGCGTGGCGCTGCGGCTGTACGCCGATCCGGCCGCCTCGATCCGGCTGATCGGCGAGCGCATTGTCCCGGAGCTCGCGTAGGCGCGACGCGAGTCGCAACCGGCCCGTCGGTATCCGCCTCTGGCAATCCGGAATTGCTCTGCAGCAGCGGCTTCAGCACGCAATGCGTGCTGACTCTGCGCGGGTCGGGCCTGAAAGCATCTACAGACGCGCCCCGCCCGACACCTCCAGAATCTGGCCGGTGACGAACGAGGCGTCGTCCGAGGCGAGGAACAGAATGCAGCTCGCCACCTCCTCGGGCCGCCCGACGCGCCCCAGCGGGTAGCTGCCGCCGACCGCGCTGCGTATCTGCTCCCAGACCTTCGGCGGCAGGCGCTTGGCGATGTTGTCCACCTCGATCATTGCCGGCGCGACCGCGTTGACCCGGATGCCATCGTGGCCGAGGCTCATCGCCAGCGAGCGGGTGAGGGCGCTGACGCCGCCCTTCGCGGCCGAGTAGGAAAACTGATTGGCGCTGCTGCCGCGCGCGGTGAGCGAGCTCATGTTGACGATCGCGCCGGATTTCTGCGGGCGCATGAGTTTCGCCGCCTCACGGCAGCAGAACAGCGTGCTCTTGAGGTTGGCGTCGATGTTGCGGGTGAACGTTGCCGAATCCACTTTCTCCAGCGGCACGCCGTTCTCGAAATCGCCGCCGGCGATATTCACCAGCAAGTCGAGCCGGGTGAAATGCCCCTTCACGGCGTGGAACAGCGAGGTTACGGAGTCCTCGTCGGCGAGGTCTGCCTGGAAAAACACCACTTCGGGCGCGGATTTGCGCAGCTCATCGAGAAATCCCGCCGGGGCTTCGTGAATATCGGTGAGCGCGAGCCTTGCGCCTTCGCGCGCGAAGCGGCGCGCCGTGGCGGCGCCGATACCGCCCGTGGCGCCCGTAATCAGCACAACCTTGCCAGCCAGACGCATGTGAAATCCCCCGGGGGTATAACCGCTGCGCATTGTGCGCCCCCTCCCGTACCGGCGGTCTATGCGCATTTTCCGTCAGTCCTGGATCCGGCCCCGCAGTGCCTTGGTGCGCGCGCGGCGCTTCTTGTTTTCGATGCGTCGCTCCTGCGCTGCGCGGCCGGGCCGGGTGGGAATGCGCTTCTTGCGCCGGGCCATCGCACGGGAAACCAGTTCATGCAGGCGCGCGAGGGCCTCGTCGCGGTTCTGTTCCTGGCTGCGGTGCGCCTGCGCCTTGATGACGATCACGCCCTCGGCGCTGATGCGCCGGTCGCGCAGCCGCAGCAGGCGTGCCTTGCACTCCTCGGTCAGGGAGGACTTAAGGACATCGAAACGCAGATGGATCGCCGTGGCGGTCTTGTTAACGTTCTGTCCGCCGGCACCCTGCGCGCGTACCGCGCTGATCTCGATTTCAGCTTCAGGGATGACAATGTCGCGCGGGGTCATGCGCCATCATCGGCGGGATGAGGGGCCGGCGTCGCGGCTTGCGCCGCTCCCGCCAGAACGCGGGTGGGTGTGGGAGCGCCAGTCGCGATTGTTATGTCACCCATGGCGTCTTGCGCACGTACGTGGAATCGCTCACCTGCCGCAGCATGAACTCCGCCACGTCGGGGCGGTTGATCCATCCGGCGATGGTTGTGCTATCGAGCCCGGACTTGTAGTTGCCCATCGGCGGACCGTCGCGCAGGCCTCCTGCCCGCACCAGCGTCCAGTCGAGTCCGCTCTCGCGCACCAGCTTGTCAGTCACTTCATGGTCCTTCATCGAACGGCGCAGTACAGGAATCAGCAGGCACGCCATTTTGAAGGCGAAGGGCACCTGGTGCTTGCTGTCCGCGATTCCCATCGACGACATGACGATGAGACGCTTCTGGCCCGCGGCGCGCATCGCATTGATGACGTTCGCGACGCCTCGCGATAGCACGTCGGGCGGAGCATCGGGCGCGGGCCCGAGGGTGGTGAGCGCAACGTCGGCGCCGCGCAGAGTCTCGCTGACCGCGTTCACATCGAGCACGTCGCCCTTTACCACGCGCAGGTTTGCGTGCTCGATGCCGAGCTTTGCCGGATTGCGCGCGAGTGCCGTCACGCTGTAGCCCGCGGCGAGCGCCCGCGCGACCAGCGGCCTGCCGGTCTTGCCCGTGGCGCCGAAGATCGCGAGCCTCATTGGCCGTCCCCTGCCTGGCCCGGCGCGCCGTGGCACTTCTTGTACTTGCGCCCGCTGCCGCAGAAGCAGGGGTCGTTGCGGCCCAGCTTGGGCTCGGTGCGGCGGTAGGGCTCGGACGGCGGGCCGTGGTCGTGCTGGCAGTCGGGCCCGTGCACGTGCTCGGGCACCGGGGCGGGTTTCGGCGTGGCCATGCGCGAATCTCCGGGTCGATTGGCCCCAAGGTTACCGATTTCAGCCGGGCGCGAGAAGGCGGCCGGTCAGGCGGCAACGCGCAGACCGGCGCGCTCTGGTAGATTTGCGCCTTCGCGCGTCTGTGGATCTCGTGAACGTCGCATGAAGCACAGTCTGGTTGCACTCACGGTGCTTGCCGCATGGCCGCTCGCATTGCCACTGTGGGCTGCCGCTGCGGGCGGGGTGGAGCCTGGCGTCACGATGCACGAACTGGTGAGCTACCTGCACCTGCTGCTGTTCGTTTTCTGGCTCGGCGCGGACATTGGCGTGTTTGTCTGTGCGCACGGCACCGTGCAGCCGGGGCTGACCGGCGAACAGCGCCTGCGCACGGCCGGCTTGATGTCCATGATCGAGCTGGCGCCGCGCATCTCCGCGAGCCTGATGCTGACAGTGGGCGGCATCCTCACCGAGTACGTGGGCCTCGAACATCCGTCCTGGCAGATGGCGGGCATCGTGCTGCTTGGCCCCGTGTGGCTGACGCTGGTACTGACCAGTTATTACCGCGCGGGCACGGCGTTCGGTGCGCAGGCCGCGCGACTCGACGTGTGGATGCGCAGCCTGCTGATGGTGGCGGTGCCGGTCTCCGTGGCCTATGCCTGGAGCACGAGCCGGCTCGATGGCGCACCCTATGTTGCCGGCAAGTTGCTCATTTTCGCGGCGCTCATGGCGCTTGGGCTCCTGATGCGCCGTGCGCTTACACCCTTCACCGAGGGGCTGCGTACGCTTGCCACCGGGGCCGGTGACTCTGCGGCGCTGCAGGGCGCGATGGCGCAATCGGTGGCCCGCGCGCGGCCGTATGTGGCGGCGATCTGGATCGGGCTCGCCGTCGCGGCCTTTCTCGGCATCGCGAAACCGGGTGCGCCGCCGCAACCGCGCGAGCCGTGGCCGCCAGCGCTCTCGTCCGCTGCGGCCGACGAATCAGTGGCCGTGCATTGATTCGCGCGCCGGCTTCAGTGCCGGAAACCGGGCGATTGCATAGCGCGCGTGGCAGGACACGCAGCCGTCGAGCATCCGCGCGGCGAGGAACACCACCGCATCGCCGTGGGCCTCGCGCGCAGCCAGCGCGAGATGCTCCGCATCGGCGTGCAACCGCTCGTCGAGCAGCAGAAACCCGTCGGGAAGCGCTTTTTCCAGCGCTTCTTTGTCCGCGGCGCTCAGCTTCTGCTCCAGGATGAACGCGCCGCGAATGCGCTTTGCGGCCTGCTCGATCTTCGCCCATTCCCCGCCGGGAATCGCAGCGGTAATGACCTGCATATCGCGCTGGAGCGATTGCATTTCCTCGATCAGCGCCGCGCGGATGTCGGGTGATAGCGGCAGCGGCGACAGCGGCGGCTCCGCCGCCGTGGCGGGTTTTGCCAGCAGCAACAGCAATACGGTCAAGGCGCGGATTGTCACGGTCTGCATCCCTTTGGCTGGTGAATTCGCTCAGTAACCGATGGTATGCGTGCGTGCCACAGCTATTGCACCCAGGCGCAGCCCGGCGCTGAGCGCGAACGCGTCGTCGAGGTCGGCGTCCACGGCTACGCCGCGATCGTCCACGAACTGATGATGCCGGCCAAGCTCGTAGCCCGCGCCGACGTCGAAATAGAGATGGCGCCACAGCTGCAGGCTCCAGAATGCTTCGGCGCGCCAGCCTTCCGCCTCGTAGTCGAATTCCGAGGCGAGCTCGTCGCTCACTACGTGCCACTCGTGCCCG
>CAYOFE010000178.1:0-4305 GCA_964403135.1 uncultured Chromatiaceae bacterium
GGGCAGAACAACAAGGGCTTCGTCACGATGCTCGCCTGGGCCCCGCCCGGCTGGTCGGATAACCGCATGGTGCATCACCCGGTGTTCGAGGAGGCGTACAGTCTCGACGGCCACCTCGTGTACAACTTCGGCACGCTGGATGCCGGCACCTATTTCTTCCGGCCGGCGCGCGTCAAGCACGGCCACTTCGTGGCGGGCGAGGAGCGCGGCTGGACCGGCTTCTTCCGTCTCGACGGCACGCTGGTCAACTGGATCACCGTCAACGAACGCGTCATCATCGAGGGCGACGCGATCAATTACGATCCGGCCACTGAGGCCGCCGTCATTGCCGGCATCCCGGTGCGCTCGCGCTCCACCGGTGAGTGGGATCTCGACGGTCAGTAAACCAACGGGGGACAGTTGCCGCCGCGGCAACTGTCCGTTCCTTGACGCGGACCCAGGTCGCGCTCGACGTCAGGCGCTTTTCATCGAGCGGCCGGTTGGACGTACTGAAGTCCGCACTGCGTGTGACGAGCGGCAACCCGGTCATGGTCAGCGGAGGCACGGTAGCGGCGGCGGAGGGTGCCGTGCTTGGCCTGGCGTCGTCGCTGACCCTGACGGGCCGTGTGTTGACAGGCGTTGGCGAGGTGCAGTGCGCGGTGCGTAATGCGGCTAAGATCGCGCCGGCGGGTCTCGGCCAGTTCAGCATCGCCTGGAACTACGAGCAAACGGCGGCCAGGCGTCTTGCAACCCGGGTGTCATCCACAGCCGCATCGCGGCTCAACATCAGCGGCGGAACCGTCTCGTTGGACGGGACGCTCGAGTTGTCGTCATCGGGTGGCCTGCCCGCGAGCGCAACGGTGGTCAGCGCCACGTCGCCCATCGAGGGCTGGTTGGCCACGATCAGCGGCGGGGCTGCCGGCAGCCTGGAGGTGACCTGCGAGCCGAATGCGGTCATCGGTTCGAAACGATGACGCGACGTGTACGCAGGTACGGGCTCAGCGGTCTGGCTGCTGATCCCGCAATCTGCGCTCAGCCGCCGCCGCGGCCCGCCCCAGGGCGTGCGAGGCGACCGGCAGCGTCACGGCGAGGAGGCCGAGCAGCAGCCCGAGGCGCAGCCACCATTGCGTCTCGGGGTGCAGCAACGCCAGGCCTGCGATCATCGTGCCGAGCGCCAGCGTGGCGGCCTTGGTGCTGGCGTGTTGGCGCGCATAAACGTCGGGCAGCCGCAGCACGCCGAACGCAGCAACCGTGAGTAGTCCTGCCCCGAGTGTCATCAGCGCCCAGCCCGCGACGTTCATGTCTCATCGCGGCGGTCGACGGTGGCCGCGATCGAGCGTGCCCAGCCGATGGTGGCGAGAAATGCAATCAACGCAAAGCCGACCGCCACATCGAGAAACGCCGACTGACCGCTGAGCTCGGCCGCGACCAGGCACGCCGCCAGCGCGCAGGCCGACAGCGCGTCGACCGCCACGATGCGCTCGGCTGCGGTCTTGAGCCGGAAGAACGCCAGCACCACCATCAGGGTGGCGGTACCGATCAGTGCGATGACGACGTTCAGCACGGCGAGTCCTTCGCCCCCAGCAGCACGCGCAACGGCTCCTCGAATTCCTCGCGGACCTTCTGCAGCGCGGTTTGCTTATTTGTGGCGTCGAGCAGGTGCAACTGAATTTCTCCGGTCTTCATATCGATATCGATGACCGTGCTGCCGGGTGTCAGCGTCACCATCGCGGCGAGCAGTACCGTGCCGGTTTCGCCGAGCGGGGCAAAGCGATAGACCGCGAAATCCGATCGTGGCGACGGTCCCGGGCGCAGAATGATCCACGTGGTGCGCAATCCGGACCCGATCACGGCCCGCACGAAGCGCCATGCGAGCAGCCGGGCCGCGCCGAGGCGGTTCACGGCGCAGTCCTCGCCGGTACCATCGCACCGGCTTGCAGATACTCGATGAGCGGCTCAGGCGCAAGCCCCATGGCCAATGCCACTGCGGTGAGCCCGATGGCGCTCGCCCATGTTGTCCACGCGAGCGGCGCGGTGGGAGGGCTGGTGCCCGCAGGGTGCGGTTTCCAGAACGCCTCGATCCAGACCTTGATCATCGAATACAGGGTCAGGCCGCCTACGGCCAGCGCCATGCCACCCCAGGCGTACTGCCCGGCGCCGAAGCTTGCGCGGATCACCAGCAGTTTGGCCCAGAATCCCGACAGCGGTGGCAGCCCGACCAGGGCCGCCGCGGAGAGCGCGAACAGGGCAGCGAGTGCGGGCTGCGATGTCCATAGTCCACCGCTTCGCCGGAGGTCATGGCTGCCGGTGTGCCGTGCCGCCAGTCCACCGATGATGAAAAGCGTCGCCTTGACGAATGCGTGATGCAGGATGAAAAACATCGCCGCGGTAATCCCCAGTGTGGTGCCGAGTGCGATCCCCAGCAGGATATAGCCGATCTGGCTGACGCTGTGAAACGCGAGTATTCGCCGGGTGTCGTAGTGGTATGCGGCGCCCATTACGCCGACCATCATGGTCAGCGCGGCGAGCCAGCCAAGACCGGGCAGCAGCGTCGCCGTGCCGGCCGGGTAAATTTCTGCCGTTATCCGCAGCACCGCAAAGGCGCCCGCCTTGGTCACCAGCCCGGAGAACAGCGCCAGTACCGGCGCGCCGAGCGCGGGGTAGCTCGCCGGCAGCCAGGCCAGGAACGGGAAGGCCGCGGTTTTCGTCAGCAGTGAAAGCAGCAGCAGCACAACCAGCGCATCGGCGCGCGCTGTCGGGTTGCTGCCCAGCGCCGCGCCGATTGCCGCGTAGTTGAGCTGACCGGTGGCCCCATAGAGCGCAGCCACCGCAACCAGCAGCAGCAGTGTGCCGACCAGGTTCAGCACCAGGTACTTGAAGCCTGCCTCCAGGTGCTGCGGCTGGCGGCCGAGCACGATCAGGCCGAGTGCGCTGATCAGCATCACCTCGAACCAGACATACAGGTTGAACAGGTCCGCGGTGACGCACACTCCACCGACGCCAGCAAGCAGGCCCTGCACGAGCGGCTGCAGCCAGGGTGCGGCCAGGCCTGCTCCGCGCATCGGCATCGTGAGCACGAGGCTCGTGAGCAGGGCGACGGCTGCGATCATCACCGCGGCGAGCCGGTCGACGCGAAACTCGATGGCGAAAGGCGCGGGCCAGTTGCCGAAACGCACGACGAGGGTTTCGCCGCCGGCCGCGATACCGACCAGCGCCACCGCGCAGGCGAGCAGCGCCAGCGTACCGAGGCGGCTGGTAGTGGCTTGTGCGCGCGGCCGGTGTGCGAGCGCCGCCGTCACGGCGAGCGTTACCAGCGGCAGCAGCACGGGCGCGCTCGCCAGCCAGACCAGGTCGGTCACGGTAGTTCACCCGCATCGCCGTCGCGGTTCGGCTCGGGCTCGGTGGCCCGGAGTTGGCGAACATCCGCAGTTCGCGCGCCTTGCCTCAGACTCAGGACCAGCGCCATCGCGAAACAGGCCAGTGCGAAGCCGATGACGATTGCGGTGAGCACCAGTGCCTGCGGCAGCGGATTGGCCACTCCGCCAGCCACGGCGACGCTGCCCTCTGGCACGAGCGGCGCCAGCGCGGGGCCGAGCCGGCCAGCCGCAAAAACGAACAGATTGGCCGCCGCGCCAATCGCCAGCAGGCCGACGACGATGTTCATCAAATCGCGCGACAGCGCCAGGTACAAGCCGGCGGCGGCGCAACAGGCAATCGCGGCGGCTACGGCGAGTTCGTTCATTGGCGCTGCAATAATCGCAGGCAAAAGCCGCTCAACGCGCCCCACACGCAGAGCAGTACGCCGAGGTCGAAGAGCATCACAGTCGAAACGGACAGCGGCTCGCCCGGTGCCGGCAGGCGGGTCCACAGGTGAGTGAGGTATGGCAACCGGGCGGCGATCGCGGGCAGGCCGCTCGCCAGCGCCAGCGCGATGCCGAGCGTGCCCAGCGCCGCAGGGCGCAGTGGCAGCCGGCGGCGTGCTTCGCCCGCCCCGAACACCAGCGCCACGGCGAGCGTACCTGCCAGCGCCGCAAGCGCGCCGACAAAGCCGCCTCCGGGCGCATTGTGACCCCGCAGCCAGAACCAACCGGCCGCGGCGAGCATCAGCCAGTAGAGCAATGCCGTCGTGCGGGCCAGCAGCACCGAGTCGGCAGGCTGCGCCGCGTGGACTGCCGCATGCCGACCGATAAGCGGACGCGCCGCGATGGCGGCGAGCAGCACCACCGCAATTTCGCCGAGCGTGTCGAGCGCGCGGAAGTCGACGATGATGACATTGACGACGTTGCGACCGTGCGCGAGTGGCACGCTGTTTTCGAGGAAGTACTG
>CAYOFE010000179.1:0-4228 GCA_964403135.1 uncultured Chromatiaceae bacterium
GCCTTAAAATCGATTACTACGCCATGTCGCTGGGCTATCAGGTATTGCCCGGCGAGGTGGTTATCGGGCCAGGCCGGACCCTGAGCGGCGCTCTGTATGTCCTGGCCGGCGCCGGAAGCATCAGCCTGGCGGAAGACGATCACTTCATGCTGACCTATGGCGCCGGCTACCGGGTTCAGGCCAGCGAGGACATTGCGCTGCGTATCGATGTCCGCAATTTCATGCTCGATGCGAGCTTTCCCGACGCGGGCCACAACGTCGAAATCAATCTCGGCGCCGCGTGGTCCTTCTGACAGGCCGATCGTGTCGCCCGGCCAGAGCGCACGACCCACACTACGTCCGCAGTTGCCGCCCGCGATCCGATCTTCGCGTACCAGGCCTCCCGGGCTTCCGGTCGAGGGCATCGTAACCCTGGAAACAGTAACACTCATCACGGCAGCGGTGATGACATATAGCCGGCCGACCGCGACGGATCAGCCGGGTGAACTCGAAGACGTCGACCCCGGCACCGGATGGGCTCGCTGCTAGTAACATGAGTTTCCGAAAAGAGGGAGTGGGGCGATGGAATCCATAGTCCATATGAATGACAAGGTCGCGCTGGTGACCGGCGCCGCGAAGGGCATCGGCGCAGCCTGTGCGCGTGTGCTGGCGGCGCACGGCGCCCGTGTCGTCGTCGCCGATGTCGACGAGCGGGAAGGCCGCGCGGTCGCAGCCGGCATCGACAAAAGTGGCGGCGTGGCGGAGTTCATGGCGCTCGACGTCACGCAGGAAGCCCGGTGGCAGCAGGTCATCGCCGCCACCGTGCAGCGGCACGGCAGGCTCGACGCGCTGGTCAACAACGCCGGCATCGCGCTGGTGAAGACTGTGCTCGAAACCACGCTGGCCGACTGGCGCCGCGTGCACGCGGTGAACCTCGACGGCGTGTTTCTCGGCACCAAATACGCTGTGGATGTCATGCGCCCCGGCGGCAAGAGCGGCCGTGGCGGCAGCATCATCAACCTGTCCTCGGTCGGTGGCATGATCGGCGCCGAGGGGCTGTCGGCCTATTGCTCGACCAAGGGCGCGGTGCGGTTATTCACCAAAAGCGTCGCCATCGAGTGCGGCCGGGCGGGCTATGGCATTCGAGTCAACTCGGTGCACCCGGGCAACACCGACACGCCCATGTTCCGCCAGGAATTGCAGGAGATGAAAGACAAGGGCGTGGTGGCGAGCGTCGAGGAAGCGATGAAGTTCTACATGGACATGCAGGTGCTGCCCGACATCGGCCAGCCCGAGGACGTCGCCGCGGTGGTGCTGTTCCTCGCCTCGGACGCGTCGAGGTTCGTCACCGGCGCGGAGTTTGTGGTGGACGGCGGACTGACCGCGCAGTAATCGGGCTCAGGGCGCGTTCACCAGGGCGGCTCACTGCCCTTGTTCGGAGAAAGCCCCGGCTCGCCGCGACATTGCCGATGAAGGCCTCGGTCATCCTCAGCGGCCCCTTGACGTTGACGTCCATGATCTCACCGAAGACCTCGAAGTCGTAGGCGCCGAACTGCTGCGCGGGCACGTCACCGAGAATGCCTGCATTGTTGATCGGCACGTCGATCGGCCGGCCTGTGTACTTCTTCGCCAGGCGCCGAACGCTGCGGTCACTGGTGACGTCGAGCCTCTCGACCCGCACTTTGCCGTTGGCGCGGGCAAGCGCCTGGCGCGCGTCGGCACCGCGCGGATCGCGCGCAGTCGCAATGACGATCCAGCCGCGGCCGGCATCCTGACTGGCGAGTGCGAAGCCGATGCCGCGGTTGGCAGCGGTAATGAAAACGACAGGCTCGGCGCCGCCCGGTCGCGTTGCGACCAGGGAGGCCACCAGTGCGCAGGCAAACTGGGCCGACTTGGACTTCATGGGCGGGTTCCGATGGCAGGCATATCCCGGTAAGCGGAACCGCGCTACGACTAACTCCATGCCCCAGCGATTTTTGGGGGTGGTAGCGAAACGGCCGGCTGGCTAGGATGCCCGCATGGGCATCGCGTACGCAAACCTCGAGCTGCGCAACCCGGCCCGGCCGGATCTCACGGCGCTGCCGGTGCGCGCGCTGGCGGACACTGGCCCCATGTACCTTTGCATCCCGAGGCACGTCGCAATCCAGCTCGCTCTGGCAGCCCACGAACAGCGGGAGGTGCCGCTGGCCGACGGTACGCGGGCGACTGTCGATTACGTCGGGCCGGTCGAGGTGCGCTTCGGCAACCGCCGCTGCTTCGTCGGCGCCATGGTGCTCGGGGACGAGGTGCTGCTCGGCGCAATCCCGATGGAGGACATGGATCTCGTCGTGCATCCGCAGAGGCGGCAGGTCACCGTGCACCCGGACCGGCCGAACATCGCGGCGGGCATTGCCAAGCGCGCCGCGTGAGTGCGCCATAATCCTGCCGCATGCCCTCCACGCACCGCTTTGACGACCGGCTTGCCGCCACCCTGCTCGTCTGCCTCGTCTACCCGATCGGGCCCGCGGCGACGATTCTCATGCCGATGATCGTCGGCGGCCTGATCGACGACTACCGGTTCAGCGAGCAGCAGGCCGGGAATATCGCAGCGCTTGAAGGCATGGGCCTGGTGGTGGCCTCGGTGTTGGCAGCGCTCTGGATCCGGCGAGTGTCGTGGGTGACAGCACTGGCAATTGCGTTTGTCGCGTATGCCGCGCTGAACGCAGCGAGCGTCGCGCTCGCTGCTTATATGCCGCTGCTGATGCTGCGCTTTCTCACAGGGTTCGCGGGCGGTTGCCTGTTCGCGGTCACCGTGGCCGCGCTCGGCGACAACCGCGAGCCCGATCGCGCCTTCGGCCTGGCGCAGGCGGTGCAGGGCGTGATGATGCTCGCCGGTTTCCTCGCGGCGCCCTACCTGTTGCAGTCGTGGGGTGTCGGTTCGCTCTACGGCATGCTGGCCAGCGCCTCCGTCGCGCTGATGGTGGCGCTACGCTCGTTCCCGGCGCGCGGGCGCCACGGTGCGCATGCGCCGGCGGGTGCCGCCATCGCTGCCAGCCACGCTGGTTTGATCTGGCTGGGACTTTTCGCCAGCGTGCTGTTCTTTATTAATGTCTTCGGCTTCTGGGCCTTCGTCGAGCGCATGGGCCAGGCAGCGGGCCTGGCGGCAGAGACCGTCGGGCTGGCACTTGGCGTATCCCAGGTAGCTGCGATCGGCGGTGCGCTGGTTGCCGCCTGGGCGAGCGACCGTTACGGTCGTTACCTGCCGCTGGTCGTGGTCGGCATCGGCCAGGTGACCGCCGTGTTCTCGCTGAGCGGCGACTTCGGGGCGACAGCCTTCTACGCCAGCACCGGGCTCTTCCAGGCGCTGTTCATCACCGCGGTGTCCTACCAGATGGGCGCGATCGCCAGACTCGACACCCGCGGGCAGTTTTTGGTGATGATGACCGGGGCGCAGGGGCTCGGTGCGGCGATCGGCCCCGCGGCAGCCGCAGCGCTGATCGGCAGCGGCGATGACTACAGCGGCGTCATTGGCATGGCGGCCTTGCTTTGCATCGTGAGCACACTGTTGTTCCTGTTCATCGTCTGGCGCAGCCGTCATGTTGACGCCACCGTGAGCGCTCAATAGCATCGCCAGTCTTGATAGCCCTGTTGGCCGATACCGCGGACGAGGCAGGTTTCATGCCTGACCCGAAAGCTCCGAAGCCCGTAGCGCCGTACCTCGCACTGGGGCTGTCCACCGTCATCTACGGGATCTCCGAGCGCAAGCAGATCCGCTACAACCTCGAGACCATCGAGGAAGCGATCCACGCCAGCGTTTCGCTGGTGAACATCAACATGCCGGTGAAGCTGATCGGGCTCGCCGAGGGCGCGTTGACCGGCTTCACCGACGAGATCTTCGACCTGCCGCACGTGATGGCGGCGCGGGAGCTGTTCATCGACATTCCGGGAGAGGAAACCGAACAGCTCGGGCGGCTGGCGAAGCTCTACAACACCTACATCGTCGCCCAGTGCAAGGCGCGCTGGCCGGAGGTGATGAAGGACCGGTATTTCAACTGCCTGTTCGTCATTGCGCCGAACGGCAAGGTGGTGCACCGGGCGGCCAAGAACCATGTCTGGTGCCGCGAACGCTCCTGCATGCCGCACGACGTGTACGACCGCTGGGTGGAGCTGTTCGGCGACGGCATCGACGCCTTCTACCCGGTGCTGAAAACCGACGACATCGGCAACATCGGCACCATCTGCTGCAGCGACGGCGAGTACCCGGAGGCCG
>CAYOFE010000180.1:0-4157 GCA_964403135.1 uncultured Chromatiaceae bacterium
CTCGGCCACCAGCTTGCCTGCGGCGAGTCCCTGCCCGGCAGCGGTCTTGTCGATCGCCATGATCGCCACGCCCATCGCGTCCTGCGGTTGGTGCATCTCGACGAGATAAGGCATGGCCTTTTTGAGGACGTGCTCGTAGAGCGCGTCCATCGGCGCCACCACCATGCCGCGCTGCATGCCGGTGAAGGCGTTCACGATCCACGGGTCGCGGCGGTGGGTGACAGCGGTAACGTTCATCCAGAAGTTCTCCGCCTTCGCCGGCCCGAGGTAACCGAACATCTCGCCGAAGGGGCCCTCGGGCAGCATGGGCTCCCGCAGCGGGATTTCCCCCTCGATCACCATCTCGGCATGCGCCGGGATCAGCATGTCGTTGGTCTCCGACTTCACCACTTCGATGGCCCTGCCGCGCATGCCGCCGGCGACCGCCAGCTCGTCGACCGGCTCATTGCGTCTTGGCACAACGCGCGTGCCGCTGATCATCCACACCACGGGATCCTGGCCGAGCACGATGGAGACCCGCGCGATCTGGTCGCCGCGCTTTTTCGCCGCCATCAGCATTTTCCAGCCGGTCTGGTTCGGCTCGGGATTGACGCCGAGCTTGCGCGGCCCCTTGATCTGGCAGCGATAGGTGCCGAAGTTGCCGCCCATTTCCGGGTCGTACATGAACACCGAACCGGTGTTCACGTAGCGCCCGGCATCGGCGGGGTTGGTCTGGATGAAGGGGAATCGCGTGATATCGATTTCATCGCCGCGCAGCACTACCTGCTTGCAGAGCGCCTGCTCGCGCCTGACCTCGACGGGCGGGATCGAAGGGAAGCTTCCTCCGTTCTGCTCCAGCATCGCGGCCAGGTGCGCCTTGGCCCGGCGGTAACTCGCAGGACCGTCGCCCGGCACGATCGGCAGGCCCCAGATGAGCGCATCCGTATGCCAGTTCGCCTGCAGCAGCGCGAGCACCGGACCCTTGCGCCACTGGCCATCGATCTTGACGGTCTCGAAGCGCAGTGCCGGCATGTTGAACATGCCGAACCTGTCGTTGCCGCGAAACACGAGCCCCGTGGCGTGGAACGCATCCTGATCGATGCGGTCGATGGTCATCACCAGCCCATTCGCTTCGAGCGCCGCGACATAGTCGCGGATGGTGTCGAAAGGCGCTGTCGGCGCGCCCTTCGGCGGCGTTACCGCCTGCGCGCCGCTGCTCACGCCTGCGGTGGCGAGCGCCGTCAGCGATGTGGCCGTCGCCAGCAGTTCGCGGCGTGAAAGTCGCGAGGTGTGGTCGCTGTTGTCGGGCATGTCAGGACTCCACAAAACAAAGGCCCGCCGGACACAGGGTGCGCATCCGGCGGGCCGGGACAGTTCACGGCAGGCGCCGGGCTACTTGAGCTCGAGCTTGCGGACGATTTCGCTGCCGAGCACAGTGCGGATCCTGCCCCGGGCGACGGCATCGGCGTTGGCCTTCTGGCGGTTGCCCAGCACCTTCTCCATGATCGGTTCGGCGCGCTCATCCAGGTTGTCGAACGCAGCCATGTTTTTGTACTCGGTGATCAGGTACAGGTCGGGATCCTTTGGTCCGCGTGGGAAGGCGAGATCCACCTCGTAGCTGAGGATGATTCCCGCGGCCTTCTGTGCCTCCATCATCTGCTTCCAGGGTCCCGCGAGCCAGGCCATGTAATCGTCGAACATGCCATCAACTGTCCGAATCGACGTTACTTCAAAGACCGAGCCCTCCCTGTACGGGCGATCGGCACCGACCGAGGCGCTGCTTGCGGCCATCAGCAGGATGGTGCACAGAACCGCCAGCAGACTGCGATTTGCGTATGTCATATGAGCTCCCCCGAGCGTCGCGCGGTTGCGGCCCCGCGCTTGTGGTTGCGGGGCGGATATGCCCCGTGCCGAGGACTCTAGACCCGCAGCCGATGGGGGTCAATCGGTGCCGGCGGTTCTACAGCGGCGTTGGCGCCATTTCATGTGGTAGCGGCGCGAGTCGTCATTTTCGGTGGGAGCGACGCGAGTCGCGACTGTACGATCGCGGCTTGCGCCGCTCCCACAGGAGGCTGAGTCGCGGCTTGCGCCGTTCCCACAGGAGGCTGAGTCGCGGCTTGCGCCGTTCCCGCATCGGAGCAAGCACATCGCCAGAAAAGGCGCGCGATGCCTGTTTACTTCCGCGTCGGCGTCGCGCAGGCGATAGCGCTGGCGCCGCTCTGCCTGTCGGTCGCGCCGCTGAACGGGCCATTGCCGTCGCAGTCGTTCCACGATTTCACGACATAAACGTCATAAGCGACGTTCTTGAACGTGGCTGCCAGCAGGAGCTGCTGCTGGGCCCTGTCGGCGGCAAAACGGCATCTGTCTTGTTGGCGGTACGGCCGACGATGTCGCGCAGGTGGCAGTCCTGGCACCTGGCCACCACGGCGATGTCGGGAGCGCCCTGCGCGCGGAACTCCGCATTGCTGGCGCGCCGCCCTGCTGGCCATAGGCTGAGAGCATGAACTCGGAGAACGTGCGCTCGACGTGGAAATAGCGGTGCGAGGCATATTGCTCTGTCATGAGGCCGTTACCGGAGTCCGGCAAACCGGACCGGCCGAGATTTGCCAGCGCCGGGTTCGACAGGTCGTGACACGTGCCGCAGAAATATTTCGACTTGTGATGGCGGCTGTAGAGCTGCGGATGCCGCCCGTTGGCATCGGCGAAACTCACGCGCGTCTGGGAATTCCGGCTGACGAACATCTGCCCGCTTCCGAACCCTCCCGCGTCCCGGCGTAGATATGCTCGTGGAAGGGGTCGTACCTACGATGGCTGACGCCTTGCCCGGGTTGCGTGCCAGGCATGCGCAGGAGAGGGTCGTGGCTAGCAGCAACGGTTGCCAGGCCCGGGCCGGCGCAGCAACAAGCAGCAATAGCCCGACCAGCGGAATGATCTGGCGGCAGATCGCGTTCATAATCTCCCCCTTGTCCTGAGCTGGCAAAGCGCGGCATCTCGCGGGCCGCCTTAAATTCAGTCTCGGCCTGACATCTGCCGCTTCGAATCAGGGCAAGTGCCTGATTCTGCTGCTAAGCAGATGTGAACCCGCACAATGACGCACGCTGTTACCCTGCGTGGCTCCGATGCCTACTCCCGCAAACCACACTTGACAGCCCAGATGCAAAACGACTGCGCGACAGCCGCGGTCATGACCGTGGACGAAATCGGCGTGGCCGTGCTGCGCGCGGTCTTGGCTCCGCGTGGCATGACCATCACCGCCGTCGTTCCAGGCCAGGCCATTCCGGGAACCTACTGGGGCGAGCCGGAAGCCGGGCTGATCGGCAGCACCCTGTATGTGCGAGCGGACACGCCGGTGCATTCGGCGCTGCACGAGGCCGCGCACTGGCTGTGCATGGATCAGGCGCGGCGGCAGGCGCTCGATCGCGACGCGGGTGGCGACTACGACGAGGAAAACGCCGTCTGTTACCTGCAGATCCTGCTCGCCGAGGAGATTCCGGGCATGGGTCGCAAGCGCATGTGCGCCGACATGGATGCCTGGGGTTACACATTCCGGCTCGGCTCATCCGCCCGGTGGTTCGAAAGCGATGCCGCCGATGCCCGCCAGTGGCTTTGCCGGCGCGGCCTCATTTAAAGTCACGCCTTCCGACCACGGAGTCGACGATGCTGGAACGCTGGATTGAGACGCTGCTGTTTGCCTGCCGCTGGCTGCTGGCGCCGGTGTACCTGGGGTTGTCGCTGGCGCTGATCGCGCTCGGTGCGAAATTTTTCCAGGAGGCGTTTCACGTGCTGGCTACGGTGTTCAGTGCCTCGGAGGCCGACCTGGTGCTGACCGTGCTGTCGATGATCGACATCGTGCTGGTCGGCAGCCTGATCGTGATGGTGATGTTCTCAGGGTACGAGAACTTCGTCTCGCGCATCGAGGCGGCCGGTAGCGACGCACTCGGCTGGCTCGGGCGCCTCGATGCCGGCACGCTGAAGCTCAAGGTGGCCGCCTCCATCGTCGCCATTTCCTCGATCCACCTGCTGCGGGTATTCATGGACGCACAGCAGGTACCGAACGACAAGATTCTCTGGTATGTCGTGCTGCACATGACCTTCGTGCTCTCGGCGCTGCTGCTTGGCGTGCTTGACCGCATCGCCTTCGCTTCGCACCGCGACCACAAATAGGTGCCGGGTCGCAG
>CAYOFE010000181.1:0-1442 GCA_964403135.1 uncultured Chromatiaceae bacterium
GTCATCGTCGTGGATAAGGACATCAACGTGCTCGACCGATCGCAGGTCACGTTCGCGATCGGCTCGCGCTGGCAGCCCTACCCGGCCAGCCACATCATCAACGACATCGGCGGTATCATCACCGACCCGAGCCAGAAGGTGCAGGGCCGCACCAGCAAGATCGTCATCGATGCCACGCGCCAGTGGCCCGAGGAAGGCGGCCGCGAGAAATTCCCGGAACTGAATCGCGTGTTGCTCGAGCGCGGCGCGCCAGAAGTGTTCGAGCAGGTGGACCGTCTCTACGGCACCCGGCTCCGTGACTGGCGCCAGGTCTGATGGAGGCATCCGATATGCGACTGCTGGCAATACTCGTTTCAATTCTCGTGTGGAGCAGCGCCATGGCAGGCGAACCGGAAGACCAACTGTCGGCCGAGATCACGGCGTTTCTCGACCGCTACGCGGAGATCTACAACCGCCAGGACTACGCGGGGCTGCTCGCGATGTGGGACCGCGACGACCCGAACCCGATCTACCTGGCCGAGGAAATCGACCCGCCGATGCAGGGCTGGAACCTGATCAAGGGGTATTTCAATCCGCAGCCCGGTGTGCAGGTGCTCGACGGTATTCGCAACGAATACAGTAACGTCAAGGCGCATTACCTCGCGCCCGACCTTGCGATTGCCACCTACCGGCTGCGCTTCGATATCAAGGTGAGGAACATGAAACCGATGTCGAGCTGGGACCGGGTGATGGCGGTGTTCCGCCGCAGGGACGGCGAATGGAAGCTCACGGCCTACGCCGAGGCGCCGATGGCGCCGGTGACCATGGTGCGGAAAATGCTGGAGCAGGCCGTGCCCGCCGATTTCAACGAGTACATCCAGAGCCGGCCGAAGCCCTGACTGCGGGATCGGCTTCAGCCGCGACCGTTACGATGCCGTCGCAAGCACTTTGTGGGAGCGACGCCAGTCGCGATTCCGGTTCGCGGCTGAAGCCGCAGCCCCTGTGGGAGCGAGGCCAGTCGCGACTCGCGTCGCTCCCACAAGACAGGTGAGGCTCTTCTGTGGGAGCGGCGCAAGCCGCGATCGTGCAGTCGCGACCGGCGTCGCTCCCACAGGCAAGCCGGCGGCATAATGACGGGGTGTGGCAGCGGCTCGTGTTCTTTCCGGCCCTCGCGCTTGCGGCAATCGCCAGCTTCGCCTTCTGGCGCTGGATGGGCACACCTGTTGAACTGCCGGACGTGCCCGGCGGCCGTCTGCAATGCCTGTCCTACACGCCTTTCGAGCCGAAGCGGATCGGCTACAACCCGCAGGGCGTGGCGTCGGCAGAGCACATCGAGGCCGACATGGCGGCGCTTGCCCCGCTCACCGGCTGCATCCGCGTCTACTCGGCGCTCGATCCGGCGCGCGACATCGTGCAGGCCGCGCAGCGCCACGGCATCAAGGTGCTGCTCGGCGCCTGGATCG
>CAYOFE010000181.1:1452-4109 GCA_964403135.1 uncultured Chromatiaceae bacterium
CCTCTGCGCGACCCGTCCTTGGACTGGTTCACGGGCGCCTGGATCGGCGGGCGCAGCCAGGCGAGACAGAACCAGCAGCAGATTGCTCAAGCGCTGGCGCTGGCGAGGCGTTACCCCGACACCGTCGATGCCCTCATCGTCGGCAACGAGGTACTGCTCCGTCGCGAGATGACCGCCGCGCAGCTCGCCGGCCTGATCCGCTCGGTCAAGGCGCAAAGCCCCGTGCCGGTCGCCTACGCCGACGTGGATCATTTCATCAGGATCAACCCGGAGGTCGCTGCCGCGGTCGATCTCGCGCTCATTCACATCCTGCCGTACTGGAATGACCCGGTGGCGCCCGACATCGACGAAGTGATGCCCTATGTCGAAAAACGCGTCGCCGAGTTCCGCGCGCTGTACCCCGGCACCGCGATCATGGTTGGCGAGACTGGCTGGCCCTCGGAGGGCCGTCGGCGCGGCCGCGCGCAGCCGAGCCTCGTCAACGAGGCGCGCTATGTGCGCACCTTCGCCCGTCGCGCCGAAGCGCTGGGGCTGCAATACAACCTGATCGAAGCGATCGATCAGCCCTGGAAACGCGTACCGGAAGGCACGGTCGGCGGTTACTGGGGCGTGCTCGACCAGTTCCGCGCGCAGAAGTTTCCCTTGAGCGGACCGGTAAGCGAATGGCCACGCTGGCGCGAGGCATGGGCCATCACGACCGCAGTCACGCTCGCTGTGCTGCTCGCCGGCGCGCTCCGCCGTGGCACATCGCTCAAGGACTGGCTCGGATTGTTCTGCCTCGCCATCGGCCTTGGCCTCGCCCTGCCGCTGCAATGGGACTTCATCGCCACCACCAGTCAGACGCCGGGCGACTGGGCCGTGCGTTCGCTGGGCATGGCTATAACGCTGGCCGGCGCTGCTGTTCTGCTGCGGCCGTTTACCGGCCGCGCTGCCTCTGCCGCTGTGCCGCTGGCGCGGCTGTGGGCCATCTTCAATGCAGGGAGTGGTGCTCGCAACGGCGCCTCGTTGCCGTTTGGCGTTCTGCAAGGGGTGACGCTGGTTGCCGCCGCCTACATCAGCATCAACCTCGCGCTGGCGCCGCGGCATCTCGACATTCCGACCGTGCTGTTCGTGCTGCCGGCGATCGCGCTATTCGCGGTGACCCTCGCGTGCCAGCACGATAGCGATAAACGCGAGGAAGCCCTGCTTGCGGCGATCATCCTGGTCTGCGGACTGATGCAGATCGAGGTCGCGAACCCGGTCACCTGGAGCTGGGCCGACGTGTGCCTTCTGCTCGGTCTTTCCCAGCGTGGGGCATTACGCGGCGAGTTCGTGCGGCTGCGACGCCTTGCGCTCGAGCCGCGCGAGGCGCAACAGCCCCAGCAGCACACCGAGCGCTGACCAGCCGGTCTGGTAGAGATTAAAGGCCGATGCCCCCTGACGACAGGGCCAGCATCGCGCACCACCAGGCGATGCGCCCGCGGGTGAGCCAGGCCAGCGCCGCTGCGCCGAAGGCCACGTAACCGAAGCTGAAGGTATACGTAATCCAGATCAGCGTGTCGCGGGGCACGCACCAGGCCGGCCGCGACTCGGGCAGGCAAAGCGCATAAATGTCGTCCGGCTCGATGATGCGGTAACGCGCAACGAGCCCCGCCCGGCACGACACCGCCAGCAGCACCAGGCCCGTAACCAGCGGAATACGCAACGCTCGCAATATCCGGGTCATGGCAGACATTAGAAAGGGACGCTGCCGCTTTACGCAACCGCGCCGGCCAAAACGGCCAGCGTCCCGTGCTAGGCTGGTAACGGCAATGACAGCGTCGGCGCAACAAGATGCGCCAGCCGCGCCAACCCTGCGCACGCGCGGGTTGACCAAGATCTACCGCACTGGCGACGTGGAGGTGCATGCGCTGCGCGGCATCGATCTGGAGCTGCGGCAGGGCGAGCTGGTGGTGCTGCTCGGCCCATCGGGCAGCGGCAAGTCCACGCTGCTCAATATTCTCGGCGGGCTCGACACAGCCACCAGCGGCGAGGCCTGGTTCCAGAACCACGACCTGACCCGGCTCGATGACCGCGGGCTGACCCAGTACCGCCGCGAGCACGTCGGCTTCGTGTTCCAGTTCTACAACCTGATCCCCAGCCTGACGACGGTCGAGAACGTGGCGCTGGTCACCGAGATCGCGCGCCGGCCAATGCCGCCTGAAGAGCCGCTGCGGCTGGTCGGCCTCGGCGAGCGGCTCGATCACTTCCCGGCGCAACTCTCCGGCGGCGAGCAGCAACGCGTGGCGATCGCGCGGGCCATCGCCAAGCGCCCCGACATCCTGCTCTGCGACGAGCCGACCGGCGCGCTCGACAGCCAGACCGGCGTGCTGGTGCTCGAAGCGATCGAGCGGATACACGCCGAGCTCGGCACCACCACGGTGCTGATCACGCACAATGCGGTGATCGCCGACATGAGCCACCGCGTGCTGGTGATGGGCGATGGGCGCATCGTCGAGGAGCGGCGCAACGCCGCGCGCCGCCCGGCGCGGGAGCTGTCGTGGTAACCCAGGCAAACAGCCACCCGACCCCCCTGGCCCTGCCGGCTTGCGCCTCTGGCGTGCCCTCGGCCCACTCGCTGGCAGCGGTGCCCGCGACACGGGCCGTCCCTGGCCCGAGTCGCGGGGCGGCGTCCATTC
>CAYOFE010000182.1:0-2064 GCA_964403135.1 uncultured Chromatiaceae bacterium
TCGCCGAGCGTGTCGAGCGCACGGAAGTCGACGATGATGACGTTGCCGACGTTGCGGCCGTGGGCGATTGGCACGCTGTTTTCGAGGAAGTACTGCGACAGGCTGCTGTCGAGCGGTCGCCGGGAAATGGCCCAGCTCAGCGTGGCGAGCAGCAGGCCGAAGGCCACGGCGATGGCGGCGGCCGCGGCTGATGGCTGGGCCGGCTGCAGAGCCGGCCGATAGCGCTGCAGGGAGACGGCGGCGACCACGACGAATACCGTTTCCACCGCGAGTTGCGTGAGGGCGAGGTCCGGTGCGCCCTGAAACAGGAACAGCATGGCGCTACCGGCGCCGATCGTGCCGATGCCGAGCAGCCGCTGCAGCAGGTCACGTCCGGCCACGGCCAGCGCCGCACCTGCAATCATCACGAGGCACGACAACAGCACTCCGGCGGCGAGTGGCTCGCCGTCGGCGCGCTCTGGCATCCACCGCCACAGCATCACCGCCATGATCACGGTCGTGACCGTTACCAGCACGGCGAGATACTGGTCGAGCCGGCCACTTTGCACAGTGCGTGTGATGACACCCGAAACCGCCTTGATCGTGCGCAACGCCAGCGGGTAGGCGGACGCCGGACCGATCCGGTCGAGCATGCGCAGTCGTTCGAGCAGGCCGTGAAGCCGGTCCCACGCAGAGTAGATGGCCGCGCCGATGGCCAGGATCAGGGCCAGCGTGGCGAGCCGGGAGGGATCGGCGACAGCCAAATCAGCATCCTCGATGCCCGGCGCGATGATCCGCGCAGCGGCGAGCAGCAGCGGTGCGACCAGCCCTGGCACAAGACCGAGCAGGATGCCGACTGCGGCGAGCGCCAGCGGCGGCAAGGCGAGCCCGGCGGACTCGCGGTGGCCTGGCGTGTCCGTGGCTGCGGAGCGCTTGCCGGCGAAAACGCGAATCGCGGCCACGCCGGCGACGGCCACACCGATCGCGCTGACCAGAAAGCTGATGCCGCCGGCGAGCAGCAGCCCGTCGCTGAGCGCCTTCGCGCTCTTCGCCACATCCTTGGCGACGAAGCCAAAGCTCGACGGCACGCCGGCCATCGAGACGCCGGCCAACACGGCGGCGGATGCGGTGAGCGGCAGCGTGCGGCGCAGCCCGCGGAGCCGGTCGATGATGCGTGTGCCGACCGTGTGGTCGATGTTGCCGGCGGCGAAGAACAGTGGCGCCTTATATAACCCATGGGCCAGCACGAATGCCGTGAATCCGAGCGCGCCCAGTTCGTTGGGCAGGCCGATGAGCAGGGTCATGGTGCCGAGAGCCGAGACGGTGGACCATGCCAGAATGCGCTTCAGGTCGCGCTCGCGCAGCGCCTGCACCGCGGCCCAGATCGAGGTGAGTTCCCCCAACAGCACCAGTGTGGTCGTCCACCAGGCCGCATCGCCCATTGCCTCGTCGAAGCGCGCCAGCAGATAGACGCCGAGTTTCACCAAAGTGGCCGAATGCAGGTAGGCCGACACCGGCGTCGGAGCGGCCATGGCGCCTGGCAGCCAGTAGTGAAATGGGAATTGCGCCGACTTCGTCAGTGCAGCAATCAATACCAGCGCCACGCCTGCCGTGAACCGCGGATCGGCCGGCAGCGCCGGATCGAGGCGTGGCAGGTCACTGAGCCGCAATCCGGGCGCGGCAGATTCGATCAGCAGGATGCCGCCCAGGAGCAACAAACCGCCGCCGCCGGTGATCAGCAGGGCCTGGCGCGCGCTGTCGCGGCTGGCCGGCTGCTGGTGATCGAAGCCAACCAGAAGAAACGACAGCACGCTGGTCGCTTCCCAGAACAGGAAGAACAGCACCAGGCCGTCGGCGCTGACTGCGCCGACCATCGCCAGCATGAACAATAATAACAGCCACATCAGTCGCGGCAGCCGCGCATCGCCCGCCAGATAGGCAGGTGCATAGATGAAGACGGCCGTGCCGATCCCGGTGATCAGCAGCAAGAAGAGCCGGCTCAGGGCATCGATCTGCACCGCCAGTTCGAGTCCCAGGCTGGGCACCCACGGCAGCACCAGCGAAACCGGACCGGCGGGCAGGGCG
>CAYOFE010000182.1:2074-4102 GCA_964403135.1 uncultured Chromatiaceae bacterium
GGCGAACCGGACCCAGGTCGGCGGGGGCCGGGCGTTCGATACCCCGTGAATGTTCTTATGCGGCATCAAGCGCGCGGGCCAATGGCGTGAAGTTCAGCCTGCGCTCGAGCCAATACACTGGCTGGTCCCCGCCTGTCACAACGCCAACACCTGCCCATGGCTTGCCTGTGTGATACGCGCGCCAGTATCGGCATGCAGGCGCGCAGCGAGCGCCCCGCTCGCGTAGGGCTCGCCATGCACCAGCGCCACGGGCGGGCGCCCGCCGATGGCCCGATACCATGCCACGAGACCTGCCTGGTCGGCATGCGCGGACAGCCCGCCGACCGTATGCACTTTCGCGTTGACGCGGATCGTCTCGCCCCACAGCCGGATGTGGCGCGCGCCATCGACCAGCGAGCGTCCGAGTGTCCCGGCGGCCTGGAAGCCGACGATCAGCACCTGCGTGTCGCTGCGCCAGATGTTGTGCTTGAGGTGGTGCTTGATGCGCCCGCCGGTGCACATGCCACTACCGGCGATGATGATTGCCCCGGAGCGGATCAGGTTGATCCGCGCCGAATCCTCGCCGGTGCGGCTGAGTCGCAGGTTCGGCAGCTGAAACAGGCTGCCGTTCTGGGCCGAGAGTGAACGAGCGGGCGCGTCGTATTCCGCGGCATGACGCCTGTAGATCTCGGTCGCCTCGATCGCCATCGGGCTGTCGAGAAAGATCTGCCACCTGCCGAGGCCCCACTCGTCGAAGTGCTGCGCGAATGCATAGAGCAGTTCCTGCGTGCGACCGACGGCGAACGCCGGAATCAGGATGTTCCCGCTGCGCGCCGCGGCGATGATCTCGCCCATCTCGCGCCAGGTTTCGTGCCAGGGCCGATGCTGCCGGTCGCCGTAGGTACTCTCCATCACCACCAGGTCCGCATGTGGCACGGGGGATGGGTCGCGCAGAATGGGTGCACCGGCGTGGCCGATGTCGCCGCTGAAAACGATACGCCTGATGGCGCTGCCGGTGCCTGTGGCGAGTTCGGCGCTAGCCGAGCCAAGGATGTGCCCGGCATCGCGCAGCGTCAGGCGCAGGCCCGGCAGAATTTCCGTTGGCGTTGCGTAGTCCAGCGGCCGGAACAGCGGCTGTGTGCGCTCGGCATCGGTGACGCTGTAGAGCGGCTTCACCCGGCCGAGACCCTTGCGCTCCCGCTTGCGGTTTTCCCACTCGGCGTCTTTTTCGCTGAGGTAGGCAGCGTCTTTCAATAGCACCGCGCAGAGGTCCGCCGTGGCACGATGCGTAAAGATTGGTCCCGTATAGCCGCGTGCTACCAACAGGGGCAAGCGGCCCGAGTGATCGAGGTGGGCATGGGTCAGCACTACGGCGTCGATTTCGGTCGGGTCGAACGGGAATGGATCGTGGTTCTGCCGTTCGTGCGACGGTGTGCCCTGCACCAGGCCGCATTCGACCAGCACCCGCAGGTTTCCTGCGCGCACCAGGAAGCAGGAGCCGGTGACCTCCCCGGCGGCGCCGTAGAAATGCACCTCTGTCGGCAGCGCCGGTTTCATGTGTCGCGCCATGCACTGCGCACGCGCTTCTCGATTTCCACCAGCAGGAACAACGCGATTCCGACCCCGACGATCGTCAGCCCGTCGACAAATCCGACGGGCCGGGTACCGAAGACCGACTGCATGATAGGCGCATAGGTGAAGATGAACTGGCCGGCGAAGACGGTGAGAACGCCAGCAAGAACCGCGGGTGTCCCCGCCAGCCCCTGCAGCGTCAGCGAGGTGCCATGCACGTAGCGCACGCTGAAAAGGTAGAAAATCTCCATCACCACCAGCGTGTTGACCACCAGTGTGCGCGCCACCTCCACGGCGAGCCCGCGCGTCTCGGCCCAGAAGAACATGCCGAAGGTGCCGGCGACGAACAGTGCCGACACGTAGCCAATACGCCACAGGAGTTCGCCATGCAGGATCGGCTGGTCGGGCCGGCGTGGCGGCCTGCGCATGGTGCCGGGCTCGGTGGGCTCGATGGCCAGTGTCAGCCCGAGCGCTACC
>CAYOFE010000183.1:0-3998 GCA_964403135.1 uncultured Chromatiaceae bacterium
AGCGACACGGTGCGTGTGCACTATCACGGCACGCTGATCGATGGCACGGTGTTCGACAGCTCGGTGGATCGCGGCCAGCCGGCCGAGTTCGCCTTGAACCGCGTCATCAAGTGCTGGACCGAGGGCGTTCAGCTTATGAAAGTCGGCGAGAAAGCGAAGTTTGTCTGCCCGCCGAATATCGCTTATGGCGATCGCGGCGCCGGCGGCACGATTCCGCCGGGCTCGACGTTGATCTTCGACGTGGAACTGCTCGAAATCAAAGCGAACTAGGCGAGCGGGGCGCTCAGGCGCCGGAGGCGGCGCTGCGCGGGTCCGGCACCCGCACGAACCACAGCCAGGCGCCCACGAGCAGAGTGAGCGTAGCGCCACCCAGCATCGGCAGCGACGGCGCCGCGCGGTAGACGATGCCGCAGAGAATCGGCCCGAATATCATCCCGACAGTAGGCGCTGCCGACAGCAGGCCCGCTACCGCGCCCTGCTCGGTGGGTCCGACGCTGAGACTGCCGGCGGCGTTGAGGCCCGGCGCGGCAAACCCGAAGCTCAACCCGAAAATCGCATAGCCGGCGTACAGGTAAATTGCGGTCGGGCCGATCGCAAGCACCAGCAGTCCCGCCGTCATCAGCGCGAAGGCAATCTTGAGCATCGCGCCGGGCGGGGCTTTCCATTTCTGCAGCACGACCGCCTGCACGATCAGCGTGAAAAACGCCATGCATAGCATAGCTGTCATCATGGTGCGCTGTGCGCTGGTTACGTCGGTCACGTCATACCGATCGGCGATGAACGAAGCGGTTACCGTCTGCACGCCGGTGAAAACGCCGAACACCACGACCCAGCCCGCCAGGTAAGGCAGCACCCGGCGGTCGGTGGCGCGCAGTCCCGGCGCCGGGCCGGTCGAGCTCCTGCGTGGTGGTTCTGGCAACGCCACCAGCGCCCATGCACCAGCGAGTACCGCCAGCGCAGCAGCGGCGTACATTGGAAACACCGGCGAGACCGAGGCGAGCGCTCCGCCGAAAGCCGGGCCGAAGATGGTGCCCAGCCCCCCCGACATGGCAATGAGCGCCATGCCCTGCGAGCGGGAGGCTTCGTCGGTGGTGTCGGCAATGTAGGCGGTGGCAGCCGGGTTGATGCCTCCGACGACCAGGCCGTAAATCAGGCGCAACGCCAGCAGCAGGCCGAACAGCGGTACCGCGCCGATCCAGCCCCAGAGTCCTGCCTGGACGCCGAGAGCGAGCGCGGCGTAGCCGATCGCGTAGCCGCCCAGCCCGATGAGGAACACGCGCCGGCGCCCGAGCGATTCGCTGGCGCGGCCCCAGCGAGGCGCCGATACGGCCAGCGCCATGTTGGACGCCGCGATGATGAATCCCAGCTGCCATTCGGCCAGGCCCAACCGTCTGGCGAGCGGCGTGAAGATCACGAAAAGCAGCGACTGGCCCATGCCGTAGGTAATCAGGCCGGCCAGCAATATCAGTCGGTCACGCGACACGCGAGGCGCTCCATGGTCGAAAGCGCGGCATTGTGGCATGAGCCGGAGTGGCCTGGAAAAGGCAGCGCAGGGTGGGCCAGCCTGTCAATCGGGGAGTCCCCGGCTGCCGCAAGTCGCCGGTTGCGACTATGATTCATCAGAGCCGGTGAAATTCAACGCCCCGCTGGCGCAAAGGAGAACGACATGACTGCCGACGTCACCCGTGAAAAGCTTCTCGATGACCTCAAGACCGTAGTCCAGGATGCGGAGGCGCTGTTGCAGGCGACGGCTGCGCAAACCGGCGAGAAAATCGACAGCGCGCGTGCACGAGCCCGCGAATCGCTGCACCAGGCGCGCCAGCGTATGGCGGCAGTCGAACAGCAGGTCCTGCGCGAAGCGAAGCAGGCGGCAGCGACCGCCGATGAATACGTACACGAGCGCCCGTGGCAGGCGGTGGGCATCGCCGCGGGCGTGGGGCTGCTGCTGGGGCTGCTGATCGGACGGCGTTGAGCTGCCGCCCTTGCCGGAGCCTGGCGTGGCGGATCAGGACGGGGCGGCAACGGGCGGGCCCGCGGGGCGGTTCTTCGCCTCGGCGCGGCGGTTGCTGGCGCAACTGCTGGCAATTGGCCGCACGCGGATGGAGTTGCTGTCGGTCGAGCTGCGACTCGAATTACAGCGTGCGCTGCAGCTTTTCGTATGGGCTGCGGTCGCGGTGTTCGCCGGCGGCATCGGACTGCTGCTGGCCGGCGTAACGGTCATTATCGCGTACTGGGACAGCCATCGCCTGCTGGCCGCGCTGCTGGTCACGATGGCGTTTCTCGGGCTCGCGCTGGCGGCGATCGCTGTTGCGGCCCGTAAGGCGCAGACGCGTCCGCCCCCGCTCGAGGGCACGCTGGCCGAGCTGGCCCGCGATCGGGAACGGCTCGGCGGCGGATCATGAGCCGAACACAACGAGATCTGCTCGCGCGGCAGGCCGAACTGCGGCAGCGCTGTGCGCTGGAGCGCGAACAGGCTGCTGCGGCGGGAGAGGGCATCGCCGCGGGACTCGCGCGGCTGGACCGCGGCATAGCGGTGGTCGCCCGCTGGGCATCGAATCCCGTGGTGATCGCCGCTGGCGTTGGCCTGCTGGTGTTGCTGGGCCGCTCGCGCTCGCTGCGCTGGCTGGGCACGGGCCTGGGCGTTGCCTCGACGGCGCTCCGTGTAGTTGCACCCCTGTTGCAGCGGCGGTTTGCGCGCGATGGCGATGAAACCGCCGGTTAAGACGCCGCTGTTCGCTGCGCTTGTCCTGATTGCCGGTGGGTCGGTCATCGCCCTGCTGATCGCCGAGGCCGCGCTGCGCATCCACAACCCTTTCGGGTTTCGCATGCGCGGAAACACCCTCGTGCTGCCGGTCAACGAAACCTACATTATCGAGGATCGGAGCATCCGTGGCCTCGAGGGGCTGGACACGCGCATCGAGCATCGCAAGAACGCTCTCGGGTTCCGGGGTGAGGCTTATCCGCAGGATTTTGCCGCGCGGCTGACCATCATTGCGGTGGGTGGCAGCACCACCGAGTCGTTCTACATCAGCGACGGCAAGACCTGGCCCGACTTGCTGGCAAAAGGCCTGAAATCCCGGTTTCCGGGGCTGTGGCTGAACAACGCCGGTCTCGACGGGCACAGCACCTGGGGGCACCTCGCGCTGATCCGCGAGTACATCATCGATCTGCACCCGGACGTCGTGCTGCTGCTGGTCGGGGTCAACGATCTGTTCGCCGACGGCCCCAATCAATACGACCGTGCCGCGGCCGGCGGTTTGTTGAACCTGCTCGCCGATTACAGCGAAACGGTTTCCACGGCAGTGAACCTGTACCGCGCTCGCCAGACCGCGAAGATGACCGCCCTCGGCACGATACCCAAGCCCAATGACCTGCGGCAGTTTCCGCAACTGACGATCGATCAGGCGCAGATCCAGGCCCTGCTCGCGCAGGCGCAGCCCGGCCTTGCGGCTTATCGCCGGCGGCTGACCGATATTCTCGAGCTGCTGCAAAAGGCCGGCACAGCCCCGGTGCTGATTACGCAGCCCTCGCTGCTGGGCCCCGTGGTGGATCCGTACGGCGATGTCGACCTCGGGACCATCGAGGTGAACCTGTGGGGCCGGAGGCTGAATGGCCTGGCGGTCTGGTCGTTGCTGGAAGCCTACAACGACGTGACGCGTTCAGTGGCCCGCGAACGCGACGCGGGCCTGGTTGACCTTGCGGCGGCAATGCCGAAGAGCCGGCGCTACTACTACGATTTTTTCCATTTCAACAACGAGGGTTCGGCCGAGGTGGCTGACATCGTGGGCCGGGCGCTGTGGCCGTGGCTTGCGGCCCGCTTCGCCGCCGAAGCCGCGGCCCCCTGTGGCTGATCAGAACATCGACGTGCCGCCGGGCGCGCCCGGCTCGCGGTCGCTGTTGCGGCTGGGGATGAAGTCGCCGGTGATCATCTGGTCGTAGGCCATGCCCGGGCCGACCATCGGATACACGCCCGCATCCGGGTCGATGATGACCTCGAG
>CAYOFE010000184.1:0-3962 GCA_964403135.1 uncultured Chromatiaceae bacterium
TCGGGGCGAAGCCCGCGGCGCGCAGCGCGCGCACGCCGCCGATGCCGAGCACGATTTCCTGCTGGATGCGCATCGCCTGGTCGCCGCCGTAGAGCACCTGGGTGATCTTGCGGTCGGCATGGTCGTTTTCCGCGACGTCAGTGTCGAGCAGCAGCACCGGCACCCGCCCGACGTTGGCGCGCCACACCTTGATCGCGAGGCGCCGGCCGGGGAACTGCAGGTGCACGATGATTTCCTGGCCGTCAGCGTTACGTACCGGAAACGCCGGGGTATCCTCCGCCGGCGTGTGCCGGTACTCGGCGATCTGCCGCCCATGCTCGTCAATGTGCTGGGTGAAATAGCCCTGCCGGTACAGCAGGCCGACCGCGACGAACGGCAGGCGCATATCGCTCGCCGTCTTGCAGTAATCGCCGGCGAGGATGCCGAGGCCGCCGGAATAGATCGGCACGCTGTCGTGGAAGCCGTACTCGGCAGAGAAATACGCAACGAGATCGTCGCGCGCGATCCCGGCCGGCTTGTAGTGACTCACGCCCTCCTCGAGATAGGAGTCGAATTCGGCGAGTACCTTGCGGTAGGTCCCGAGGAAGGTCTCGTTCTCGGCGGCCATGTTCAGCATGCTCTGGTCGACGCAGCGCAGGAACACCTTGGGATTGCGCCCGACGCGCCACCACAGCTCGCGGTCGAGCAGGGCAAAGAGCTGGCGCGTGGGCCGGTGCCAGCTGAACCATAGGTTATTGGCAAGGTCCCGCAGCCGCGCGATCTTGTCGGGCAGCCGCGGGTTGACCTGCAAAGCGAAATCTTGACCGGGCATAGGATCTCGGCGACCTGCGCAAAGGTGGAATAAATATGAAGCCGGAAGGCGCGGCGAATTATCCTACTGTTTGCCAACTGCCGGCAATGAACGCGAGGGGAATGGCCGCCGGTGCGTTTGGCGACACAGCGAGGCTGGACCGGCCCGGCCTTCGTTTATACTGCGATTGCCGCCCGTACCAGACCGACCGATAACGCGGAGACAAGCCAGCATGATCTATATCGCGACGCTCTGGGCAAAGCCCGGGCACGAGAACGACGTTACCCGGTTCTACCAGTCACTGGAGCCGTTGATGCGTCAGGCGCCCGGCTATCGCGGCCGGCAGATCCTGCGTGCCATGCGCGGCACGATGGAGGCAGCCGTGCGCAAGGCGATCCCGGCCGAGGAACTGGCGAAGCACGCTGAGCCACCGGGGCCTGCCGGTACGCATTTTGTGATCGTCGAGCAATGGGACAGCGTTGAGCAGCGCATGGCTTTTTCCCGTGGCGTGGCTGCTGGCCGCGCCCGCGAACTGATTCCGTTCGTGCTTCCCGACCACACGCACGAGTTCTACGAAGACGTCAGCGTGACCTGATCCGGGCGTCCACTGCCGTTGGGCGAGCGCCCACCGCAGCCGGCCGCCGCGGCGGGCCGGTTCCGTCTGCCCGGCCGGTGATGGATTGCCGGCCGCCTCACCGACGGCCGCCTGCCGCTTGGCCTGCGGGCGCTGTTCGTCGCCTTTTAGCTGCGCAGCTTGTTTCTGGCGCGTGCCGGGCGATGCCGATGTGGTTACGGTGCGGGAGATATCGGCGGCCGGGAGCAGGGGCGGGACCGATTGACACGCAACCGCGCTGGCTGCGGCGCTTCCTGGCGAAGCGCCGCATCGAGCATGACGGGACCGCTCTGAATGCGAAAGAGCGAGTTTTTCAGCGGTTACCAGGAGCGGCCGCGGCCGCCGCCGCGATCGCCGCGCGGGCCACCGCCGCCCGGACGGTCGCCGCGTGGTCCGCCAAAGCCGCCGCCACCGCCGCGCGGCCGGTCTTCACGCGGCCGCGCCACGTTGATCCGCAGCGATCGCTCCTGGAAGGCCTGGCCGTTGAGCATGTCAATTGCTTTCTGCGCTTCGTCGGCAGTCGTCATCTCCACGAAGGCGAAGCCCTTGGAGCGCCCGGTGTCGCGATCCTTGATCACCGACACTGACTTCACCTGGCCTGCCTGTGCGAACAAGGTCCGCAGGTCATCCTCCGTCGTTGAATACGACAGGTTCCCCACATACAACTTGGATTCCATCTTAGCTCCTGGTCCCGCTCGGTTCTCTCTGCCTGGATCGGTGAACGACGGAGTTGCTCGAAGCTGTCATCAGTTCCTTGCGAAGCCGATCTCGCTGCCGCCGCGCTCTGTCTCGTAACCGCCCTGCCCCCGGGTGCCGGGTGCCGCACCCGCGCGTCGAGTGTACCCCCGGCAGGCGCAATCCACCATCCCTGCGGCTCCTGTCCGGGTGCGGGTTTTTCGCAATGCGGGAGCAGGTCGGCCGCTCGATTTACGGGCGCCGACCGCGGCGGCGATCAGTTGGTGGCGATGTCGTAGAGGATGTCGCTGATGACCTGGCTGGCCGTCTCGATCAGCACGACCTTGCCATCGATGACAGCCCGCTCGTAGCCCGATCGCACCGGCGGCAACCGGCGGCTGAGGTCCTCGGGCAACTGCTTCCTGGCGATGCCGGGCGGCAGCGGCTTACCGCGCGCGAGGTTCCTGGCGATACCCGGCGGCAGGCCCTTGTGCGAGTTCTTGTTGCCGTGCCGGGCATCAATGCCGCCCTGAACGAGGAAGTAGTCGCGGATCAGTGCTATTTCGTCGCTGGTGAACGTCGCGGCGGCGCCGGCCGCCAGCGCACTTCCCGAGCCGACTGTGCCCGCGGCCAGCAATACCAGTGTGACAATGCGGTTCATGCGCCTGCTCCCGATGCCATGCACAACGGTTCATGCTCCACCAGACGCGGCGTGCAGTATGTGAGATGTGTCACGGAACGGGCGAGGGTCGGGCGCTCAGTCGCCCGTGGTTTCGGCGATGAAATAACGCGGGCGACGTTTGGTCTCGAGGTAGATCCGGGCGACATATTCGCCGAGCACCCCTAGGCTCAGCAGCTGCACGCCGCCGAGAAAGTAAATCGGGATCACCGAGGATGCCCAGCCGGGAATCGCCTTGTCCGTGAACAGCCGCAGCCAAAGCACCCAGCCTGTCATGGCGACAGACAGAAAAAACACCAGCAGGCCGATCGCGGCAACCGCGCGCAACGGCGCCGGCGAGAGCGACGTAACCCCTTCGAGAGCAAGACTGAGCATGCGACGGACGGTGTACTTGGTCTGCCCCGCCAGGCGGTCCTTGCGGTCGTACTCGACCGTGGCCGTGCGGGCGCTCAGCAGAGGCACAATACCGCGCAGAAACAGGTTGCTTTCCGTGAACTCGCCCAGGCGCCGGATTGCATTCCGGCTGAGCAGGCGGTAATCGGCATGGTTGTGCACGATGTTGACGCCGAGCCAGCGCAGCATGCGGTAATAGAGCAGTGCCGTGGCGCGCTTGGGTGCCGAGTCGGCATCGCGCCGCCGGCGCACGCCGTAGATCACCTCGTTGCCCTGCCGGAACAGCCGCAGCATCTCGGGGACGACCGCCAGGTCGTCCTGCAGGTCGGCGTCGACACTGATCACCGCATCGCCGGCGGCCGCAAACAGACCCGCCAGCAGCGCGCTCTGGTGACCGCAGTTGCGCGACAGGCGCAGTCCCGTGGTGCCGTGTCCTTCGGCAGCGAAGCGCCGGATCAGGGACCAGGTCTCGTCGCGGCTGCCATCGTCCACGTAAATGATGCGGCTGTCGGCCGTGATGTCGCCGGCTGCCCGTAGTGCGCTCATCAGGTCCGAAAGCTGGCGATGCGTTGCCGGCAGTGCCTCGGCCTCGTTGAAGCATGGCACGACGATATCGAGCCGCAGGGCGTTCACGGGCGTCGTATGGGTGATCGGGCTGCTCAAGATGCGCGGGTCTCCGGCTGGAACGACCAGAAATGATTCGCGGCAAAATTCCATACCAGCGTAATGCCTGTCGCCGCGACCTGCGCGACCAGGTAGTACAGGCCGGCGAGATGATTCAGCAGGTACATCGCGGTGCCGTTCAGCGCCAT
>CAYOFE010000185.1:0-3904 GCA_964403135.1 uncultured Chromatiaceae bacterium
CTGGTCATTCGACCGGGGCAAGCTGGGATGCCGGCCCGCTATAGGCGGGCCGGTCACAGCTTGCATCCTGCAGTCACTACCATACCTCGCGGAAGCGCCGGCTCGGGAGAGGCGCATCGCCGAGAGGCCGCTTGCGGCTGTCGCGACTGGCGTCGCTCCCACAAGCTCCACCGAGTGCGACTGGCGTCGCTCCCACAAGATCCATGGTCGAGCGCGCGTAGCGTCGATCCCAGAACTGGCTGCCGCGCGATAGCTGATGGCTCGCACAGCGCAGGGCGGAATCGTTAACATGCGCGCCATGACCGAGCCAGCCACCGCCCGGAGCGCACCGCGCGCCGGGTTTTTCCAGCGCCTGAAGCAAAAGCTCAACCGCGGGCTCGGCCTCGGCGTGGCGCTCGACTGGCTGGCCGGACGCAAGCTCGATGCGGCGGTGGTCGAAGAACTCGAAACGCAGCTGCTGCTCGCCGACGTGGGCATCGAGACTGCCGAGCATATTATCGAGGGGCTGCGCAAACGGCTCGGCAAGGACTCGATCGCCGATGCGGCTGGCGCGCGCACGGCGCTGCGCGACACCCTCGCTGAGTTGCTGCGCCCAAGGGCGGTACCGCTGGTGATTCCCGCCGCTCCCCGCCCGTTCCTGATCCTGATGGTTGGCGTGAACGGCTCGGGCAAGACCACGACCATCGGCAAACTCGCCCGGCGGTTCCGTGCCGATGGGCTGAAAGTGCTGCTGGCCGCCGGCGACACCTACCGCGCCGCTGCAATAGAGCAGTTGCAGGCCTGGGGCGAGCGCAACGACGTGCCGGTCATCGCCCAGCAGCCGAGCGCAGACTCGGCGGCCGTGGTGTTCGACGCCGTGCAGGCGGCAACGGCGCGCGGCTTCGACGTAGTGCTGGCTGATACCGCCGGCAGGCTGCACAACCAGGCGGCCCTGATGCAGGAGCTGGCCAAGGTGGTGCGGGTCGCCGGCCGCATCGATCCGACGGCGCCCCACGAGAAAATGCTGGTGCTCGATGCGAGCCTCGGCCAGAACGCCGTGAACCAGGCCGAGCAGTTCCACCAGGCGGTGGGCCTCACCGGCATCACCATGACCAAGCTCGATGGCGGCGGCAAGGGCGGCGTGCTGCTGACGATCGCCGATCGGCTGCCGGTGCCGTTTCGCTACATCGGCGTCGGCGAGAGCAGCGAAGATCTCGACGTCTTCGACGCAGACCAATTCGCCGCGGCGCTGGTGCAACCCGCCGCCGCAGATGGCGCACGATGATCCGGCTCGAGATGGTCACCAAGCTCTACCGTGGCGGCCACGAGGCGCTGCGCGACGTGTCGCTGGAAATTGGTGCCGGCGAAATGGTGTTCCTCACCGGACACTCCGGCGCCGGCAAGAGCACGATCCTCAGGCTGCTGGCGTTGGTCGAGCGGCCCACGCGCGGCCAGGTGCTGGTCGACGAGCGCAACATCGGCCGCCTGCCGCCACGCGAGATCCCGGCTTACCGGCGCCAGATCGGCATGGTGTTCCAGGACAACAAGCTGCTGGACGACCGGTCGGCCTTCGACAACGTCTCGCTGCCGCTGATCATCGCCGGGCTGCCGCGCAAGGACATCGAGAAGCGCGTGCGCGCCGCGCTCGACCAGGTCGGTTTGCTGGACAAGGACAAACATCCGCCGCGGTCGCTGTCGGCCGGCGAGCAGCAGCGCGTCGGCATCGCGCGTGCCGTGGTCGCACGGCCCCGGCTGCTGATCGCCGATGAGCCGACCGGCAACCTGGACAGCGAGCTGTCGCTGGAGATCATGCAACTGTTCAAGCGTTTCAACGACGTGGGCGTGACCATGCTGATCGCTACCCACGACCTGGTGCTGGCATCGAAGTTCGGCGGCCGGCGCGTGCGCCTTCATCAGGGGCGGATCGTCGATCCCGCTACGGCAGCGCTCCCGCGGGCCGCCAACTGAATGGCCGGCTACGTGACAAGGCACCTGCAGAATGCGGTGGCCGCTCTCGGCGTGCTGTCGCGCCAGCCCATAGCCACAACCATGACGGTGGCCGTCATCGGCGTCGCGCTGGCCTTGCCGGCGAGCCTGCAGGTGCTGGTCCGCAACTTCCAGGCGCTCGCCGGCGGATGGGAGGATATTCGTGATTTCTCCATATACCTCAAGCCGGGGACCCAGATTACTGCGGCACAGCAAATCGCGCAGGATCTGGTGAAGCGCCAAGAGATTGCCAGCGTCGAGCTCATCGATGCCGATCGCGCACTCGATGAGTTCCGCCGCGATGCGGCGTTCGGCGAGGTACTGAAGATCCTCAAGGGCAATCCGTTGCCCCATACACTGGTGGTCCGGCCAGCCGCAAAGGCCCCCCCCGAGTCGCTCGCTGCCCTTGAACGCGAACTGGCCGCCCGCGCTGAAATCGACCTGGTGCAGCTGGATACCCAGTGGCTCGCGCGCCTGCAGGCGCTCCTGGATCTGGCACGCCGCGGCATCTGGCTCGCCGCAGCGCTTCTGGTCGGCGCGGTCGTCGTCATCGTCGGCAACACCATCCGGCTGGATATCCAGAACCGCCGCCAGGAAATTGAGGTGGCCAAGCTGCTCGGCGCAACCGACGCTTTTGTCCGCAGGCCATTCCTCTACATCGGCGTGTGGTACGGACTGCTCGGCGGAGCGCTGGCCATAGCCGTCGTTGTAGTGGGGCTAGCGCTGCTCGATGGGCCGCTGACCCGGCTGTTGAACCTGTACGGAATCGAGTTCGGCGGGTTCGGCCTGAACCTGGCTACGACCGCAATGGTGCTCGGCGGCGGGCTGTTTTCAGGGTGGGCGGGGGCATGGACTGCTGTGGCGCGGCATCTGTCCGCAATCGAGCCAAAGGTATAAATACATTATGTTTCATAGCGTTATTGCTTCAGTACTGAGCGGATGACATGCTTGGCCCTATCGGGCCTCGTTGGTACAATTTTTCGACAGGAGGGTTTTGTCGAAGCATGAGCGCCATAGTGGATACCCGTCGTGATCTGATGCTGCCGGTTCCGGTCGGCAGTCTGGATGCGTATATCCACGCCGTTAATGCAATTCCAACGCTGACCGCGGAACAGGAGCGCGAGCTCGCGCGGCGTCTGCACAGGGACAACGACCTCGATGCCGCCCGGCAGCTCGTGTTGTCTCACCTGCGCTTCGTGGTCCACATTGCCCGCGGCTACATGGGCTACGGCCTGCCGCTGGGCGACCTGATCCAAGAAGGCAACGTCGGCCTGATGAAGGCCGTCAAGCGCTTCGACCCCGAAGTCGGGGTGCGATTGATCTCTTTTGCGGTGCATTGGATCCGCGCCGAGATCCACGAATTCGTGATACGCAACTGGCGCCTGGTGAAAATCGCCACCACCAAGGCGCAGCGGAAATTGTTCTTCAACCTGCGCAGCGCCAAGAAGCATCTGGGCTGGCTGTCACGTGAAGAGACCGAAGCGGTGGCACGTGACCTGGGCGTGAGTGCACGTGAAGTCACCGAAATGGAGCAACGCCTCGCCGGGCAGGACGTGGTCTATGACCCGCTGCCGGAGGCTGATGAGGACAGTGGCCCCGCCGCGCCTGCGCTTTACCTGCAGGCGCCCGACGCCGACCCGGCGGTGGCTGCGGAAAGAGACGACTGGGATGAATGCGCGGCCGAACGGCTCGGCGAGGCTTTGCAGCGCCTCGATGAGCGCAGCCGCGAGATTCTCCAGGCTCGTTGGATGACCGGCCAGAAAACAACGCTACAAGAACTGGCCAACCGATACGGTGTATCGGCCGAGCGCATCCGGCAGATCGAGCAGGGCGCGATTCGCGCGCTGCGAGCTGAACTCACTGCCTGACCGGCACGAGTAACCGGATGACCGAGGACCCAGGGACCAGCGCCCAGGGCCATTCGACCGGCTGAGCCCAC
>CAYOFE010000186.1:0-3799 GCA_964403135.1 uncultured Chromatiaceae bacterium
AAGCGCATCCCGGCGGTCGAACGGCCAGCCGCGGCCGCCGCCTGGTCGACGATGGCACGCATGTTGGCGATGTGTGCGGGCGTGTGGTCGCCGACGAAAATGCCATCGGCGTATTTCGCCGCCGAGCGCAGCATCTGCGGGCCGTTGGCGCATACCCAGATCATCGGCGGCCGACCGCCGGCAAACGAGGGGTGATAGTAGAGCACCTTGAACATCTCGCCCTGGTACCGTAGCGGCTTGCCGGTGGCGGCGAGCTTGAGGATCTCCACGCACTCGCGCACCGCGCGCAGCCGCCGTTCCTGCGGCACGCCCATCGCGGTCGGTGCCCCGCCGGCACCGGCGGCGATGCCGATGTGGGCCCGCCCGCCGGATACCTCGTTCAGCGTCAGCAGCGCCGCCGCCATCTTCATCGGGTGCAGCTCGTAGGGCGAGACCGCCACCGGTCCCAGGGTAATGCGCTTCGTGGCGAGCGCGGTCTGCACGAAATTAATGAAGGGGTCGCGGGCGTCGTGCATGTTCGATACCCACACGCCCCCGAAGCCGTAGCGTTCGGCAAGCTGCGCCAGTTCCGCAAGGCGTGCGCCGGAATGGTTGGCTTCGAGGATCAGGTCGATTCGCATGGCAGGCTCCCGCGTATTTCGCCGGATACCTTACAATGGCCTTGTTCCTGGTGTAAGGACCGCGTGCGTTGCTGTCCACTTTCTGCACCAACCCGCGTAGGCTCTGCAGGCGATGGATCTGTACCTCGCCATCGACCAGGGCGGGCATGCGAGCCGCGCGCTCGCGTTTGATGCCGCCGGCAGGCTGCTGGCCATGGGCAGCGTGCCGCTCGCCACGCTGCGTGATGCCGCCGGCCACATCGAGCACGATCCCGAAGCGCTGATCGAATCGCTGCGCGGGGCGATAGATCAGGCCAGCCGGCAGTCGGACGGGAGCATTCGTGCCGCCGGGTTGGCCACTCAGCGTTCCAGCATCGTGTGCTGGAACCGGCACAGCGGAGCGGCGCTCTCGCCGGTTATCTCCTGGCAGGACCGGCGCAACGCCGACTGGCTCGCCGCCCTGCAGCCGCAAGCTGCCGCGATCCGCTCGCAGACCGGCCTGGTGCTCTCGCCGCACTACGGGGCGAGCAAGCTGCGCTGGTGCCTCGATCATTTGCCGGCGGTGCAGCGGGCGCGAGAGGCCGGCGAGCTCGCCATGGGCCCGCTGGCAGCCTTTATCCTGTTCCGGCTGCTGCGCGAGGCGCCGCTGGTCGTGGACCCAGCCAATGCCTCGCGCATGCAGTTGTGGGACCCGTCCACGCAGGACTGGTCAGCCGAGCTGTTGCGGCTCTTTGGTGTCGATCGCGGGCTGTTGCCGGATGGCGTGACCAGCCGCCACGCGTACGGCACTCTGCCGACACCCGCAGGCGAGGTGCCGCTGACGGTGTGCACCGGCGATCAGTCCGCGGTGCCGTTTGCGTTCGGCCCGCTCGATCCCGGCACGCTCTACATCAACGCCGGAACCGGCGCCTTCGCGCAGCGGCTGATCCGTGCGCCACTGCCCGAGGCGCCGCAACTGCTGGCGAGCGTAGTGTGGTCAGATGCGCATGAGATCGTCCACACCCTCGAAGGCACCGTCAACGGCGCGGGCAGCGCGCTTGACTGGTTCGTTCAACACGAAGGTGTGGCGCTCGACGCGTTGTGGCGTCGGCTCGATGCGGCTGGCGATACCCCTTCCAGGCCGCCGCTGTTCCTGAACGGCATTTCGGGCCTCGGCGCGCCTTTCTGGGTAAGCGACTTTGCCTCGCGCTTCGTGGGCGAGGGCGGAATCGCCGAGCGGTTTCTCGCCGTGGTCGAGAGCATCGCGTTCCTGATCATGGCGAATGTCGATGAAATTCGCCGGCACGGCCCGCCGTTGCAGCGGCTCGTGCTGGCCGGGGGGTTGTCGGCCCATATGCGCTTGTGCCGTATGATCGCGGCGCTGGCCGCGCTGCCGGTGTTTCGCAGCGGTGAGCCGGAAGCCACCGCGCGCGGGCTTGCGTACCTTGTGGCGGGCAAACCGGCAAACTGGTCGGCCGCGGCCGGTGACTGGCTGGATGCGACCGCCGATGCCGCGCTCACCGCGCGCTATCGTCGCTGGCGGGAGGCCATGGATGCCGCGTGTGGCCGTTGAGCGGGCTGCCTTGCGGGCCACCTGTCGATCCTGCATTCTGCGGTCCGGCGAGGGGAGGCTGCCATGTGCCACCGGTTTTTCCTGACCACTGCGATCGCCGGCCTGACGGTCGTGCTCGGCGCCTGCAACGCCATGAACGACCGGACCGATTACAACCGCCACCGCTTCAGCGACATCACCGTGCCGCACGACCGCACCGACCTGTTCTATTTCGACGTCACCACCGGCGGGGACTTTCCGGCCGACGACCCGACGGCGGAGGCCGAGCGCATGAAGTGGCTTGACGGCTGGATGCGCCAGCGCCAGATGTGCCCGGCCGGCCACGAGGTGCTGAAGAAGCGCCCGTTCGATTACCTCGAGGACAACCCGGCGCGGCGCGACCTGCGCTACGAGGTTCGCTGCAAGGCCGGCGCCGGCTGAGACCGCTGCCACGACAAGAACGAAAGGAAACCACCCATGAAGACCCGCGCCGCCGTCGCCTGGGAACCCCGCAAGCCGCTCGCCATCGAGACCGTGGACATCGAGGGCCCGAAGGCGGGCGAAGTGATGATCGAACTGCGCGCCACTGGCGTCTGCCACACGGATGAATTCACGCGCTCCGGCGCCGACCCAGAGGGACTGTTCCCGGCGATCCTCGGCCACGAGGGGGCGGGCGTGGTGGTGGATGTCGGACCCGGCGTCACCTCGGTGAGCAAGGGCGACCACGTCATCCCGCTGTACACGCCGGAATGCCGGCAGTGCAAGTCCTGCACCTCGCACAAGACCAATCTCTGCACTGCGATCCGCGCCACGCAGGGCAAGGGCGTGATGCCTGACGGCACCAGCCGGTTCTCGATCGGCAAGCAGATGGTGCATCACTACATGGGCTGCTCGACTTTCGCGCAGCACACCGTGCTGCCCGAAATCGCGGTGGCAAAGATCCGCAAGGACGCGCCCTTCGACAAGGTGTGCTACATCGGCTGCGGCGTGACCACCGGCATCGGCGCGGTGATCAACACCGCAAAGGTGGAGGCGGGGGCCAACGTGGTGGTGTTCGGCCTCGGCGGCATTGGGCTCAATGTCATCCAGGGCGCGCGCATGGTCGGCGCCAACATGATCGTCGGCGTGGACATCAACCCGCGGCGGAAGAAACTCGCCGAGCAGTTCGGCATGACTCACTTCGTGAACCCCAATGAAGTGCGGGGCGATCTCGTGCCCTATCTCGTGGACCTGACGGGCGGCGGCGCCGACTACAGCTTCGAGTGCATTGGCAACGTGGACGTGATGCGCCAGGCGCTGGAGTGCTGCCATCGCGGCTGGGGCGTGTCGGTGATCATCGGTGTGGCCGGCGCGGGGCAGGAGATCCGCACGCGCCCGTTCCAGCTCGTCACCGGGCGGGTGTGGAAGGGCACGGCCTTCGGCGGCGCGCGCGGTCGCACCGACGTGCCGAAGATCGTGGACTGGTACATGGACGGCAAGATCAACATCGACGATCTGATCACGCACACCATGCCGCATGCGGAGATCAACAAGGCTTTCGACCTGATGCACGCCGGAGAGTCGATCCGCAGCGTCGTGGTGTATTGAAGCGTGAGCGACTGCCCGCTGTGCGCTGCGGCCGGTGAGGACGTGCTCTGGCAGGATGCGCGCTGCCGCGTGATCCTTGCGG
>CAYOFE010000187.1:0-3781 GCA_964403135.1 uncultured Chromatiaceae bacterium
CCCGCCTCATCGCCCGCGTGCGCGATGCCTTCTGCCTCGAAGTGCCCTTGCTCGCACTGTTCGAAAATCCCACGATCGGCGGCATGGCCGAAGCGCTGGAGCGAACCGCAGCGAGGGTGGAGCGGGATATCCCCGCGCTGCGCCGGCGCGCACGTGGCGCCACAATGCGCCGTTGAGCGGTTCGCGACTGACGATTCAACCGGAGAACGACATGTCGGACGATGACAAGACGATCCTCGCCATCGAGGGTCATTTCCGCGAAATCATCAAGCTGCTGGGCGAGGACGTCACGCGCGAGGGGATGGAGCGCACCCCCGAGCGCGCGGCCAAGGCGTTCCATTTTCTGACAAGAGGTTACAGGCAAAACCTCGAAGATATTGTGAACGAGGCGGTGTTCACCAGCGACACCGACGAGATGGTGATCGTGCGCAACATCGAACTGTACTCGATGTGCGAGCACCATATGCTGCCGTTCATCGGCAAGTGCCATGTGGCCTATTTGCCAAACGGGCGGGTGCTCGGGCTCTCTAAGATCGCACGCATCGTGGACTTCTATGCCCGCCGACTGCAGATCCAGGAAGTGCTCACCAAGCAGGTGGCCGACAGCGTGCATGCCGCGATCCGCGGCAAGGGCGTGGGCGTGGTCATCGAGGCACAGCACCTGTGCATGATGATGCGCGGCGTCGAGAAGCAGAATTCGGTGATGACCACGTCCTGCATGCTCGGCAATTTCCGCGAGCAGCCGCAGACCCGCAATGAGTTTCTGCGACTGATCGGGTGACGGGACGATGCGAAGCCGCAGCGCTATCCGTCGGTATTTTCAGGTTTTCGCAGTCAGTCGGGCGGCGAGCCATTGACCGGCGATCATCGCTGCGACGAACATCAGCACAGCCGGTGAGCGCGTCGTCAGCGCCGCGATCGCTGGCCCCGGGCACAGTCCCGCCAGCCCCCACCCGATGCCGAACAGCGCCGCGCCGGCGAGCAGCCTGCCGTCGATGTCTCTTTTCGTCGGGAGGGAGAATCTTGCTGCCAGGAGCGGGTGCGGCTGCTTCAGCACCAGGGGGAACAGCGGCACGCTGACTGCGAGCGCGCCGGTCATTACCAGCGCCAATGTGAGGTCCCATGCGCCGGCGATGTCGAGGAAACCAATGACCCGGGCCGGATCGGTCATCTCCGCCATCGCCAGTCCGAGGCCGAACAGCGAACCGCATCCGAACGCAGCAGCGATAGTTTTCATGACAAGAGGTGACGAGAAACGAACACGGTCAGCATGCCGGCAGCGATGAAGGAGGCAGTTGCGACCAGTGAACGCAGCGAACGGCGCGCCAGCCCGCAGATGCCGTGCCCCGAGGTACAGCCGCCGCCGAGCCTCGTGCCGGCGCCGACCAGCAGTCCGGCGATGACCAGCCCGGCGCCGTGCGCCTGCAGGGCAAACGGGAACCGGCCGGTGAACGCAGCGTACGCCGCCGCACCGGCGGCGAGACCCGCCAGAAATGCCGTGCGCCATGCGCGATCGCCCGCACCGGCCGGGATCACGAGTCCGCCGAGGATCCCGGAAATTCCGGCGATGCGGCCGGTCAGCGCCAGCAGCAACACCGAAGCCGTGCCGATCAGCGCGCCGCCGGCCAGTCCGCCGATGAGATTCGGCTCGGTCATCGGGATGCGACTATGCCGCAGGCCAGATTGGCTGGCACCGCGATGTCCATCAGCTTCGGGTAGGGCAGGTTGAGGTTGTTCATGATCTCGACGTACTCATCTTCCGTGCGTCCTGCCAGCCGCGGGTTGAAGCGCTTTTCCTCACCGATGGTCGACACCGTCCAGCCCTTGTAGTCGTGGCCGGCGTATAGCAGCGTTTCGTCTGGCAGGCGGAACAGCTTGTTCACGATCGAATCCCAGGACCTGTGCGCATCGCCGCTCTGGAAATCCGTGCGGCCCGTGCTGCGATAGAGCAGCACGTCGCCGGTGAACACGCGATCCGCCATGACGAAGCTGAACGACTCGCTGGTGTGGCCGGGCGTGAACAGGGCGCGTACCTGCAGGCCATCGATGGCGATGACCTCACCGTCGCGCACCGCCCGGCTGACGCACTCGGCTTTCGTGTATTCGCCCATGACCGTGATGCAACCGGTGCGATCCCGAAGCGCGCCGAGCGCGGTGACGTGATCGGCATGCGTGTGCGTGTCGAGCGCATAAGCGAGGCGCAGTTCGAGCTGCGACAGCAGCGCGAGATACATGTCCGTAGCATCGAGGACCGGGTCGATGAGCATGGCCTGCCCACCCGTCGTCGAGCCGAGCAGGTAAGTCAATGTGGACGTTTCGGCATGGAGGAACTGTCTGAAGATCATGGTGCGGCAATGCCCCCTGCGAAGGTTTCTGTCAGCATGATAACGCCGGTCGGCACGTTTACCACGGCGCATCCGCGCTGCAGACGCCGGCCGGAAAGGCGCTGCGCGGCCACCCGGCCCAATACCATGCCAAGCGCGCCGCCGCCGGCCAGTCCCGGCGCGGCGCCGGTGCCGATGAGCGCGAACAACTCGTGCATGCACGCACCATACGGCAGGGCGATGCCACTACCGGTCGGCTTTTCCGTCGGTTCGCGTCGTCAGGCCACGGATGATGACGTTTGGCAGGTAGGCATCGTCCCACCCGGTGTCGATGGCACCGGTGCGGACGATCACCAGGCCGAGCGACTTCACCACGTACACCCGCTGGCCGCCGAAGCCGTCGAAATAAACCATGTCCTGCGCCGCGAACGGCTCGGAGTGATAGACGCTGGTCGAAGTTTTGTGGTTGTAATGGCGTCGCTCCTGGTATTCGTTGCCCAGCCACGTGAGGTAGCCGTAATTCGGGTTGCGCGGGGAGGGCGTTACGGCGTCGCGCATCCAGCTTTCCGGCACTATCTGCGCGCCGTTGAAGCGGCCGGCGTTCAGGTGCAGCAGCCCGACATGCAGCCACGACCGCGCCGTGGCATTCAGGCAGCAGAAGGTGCGCGCCATGCCGTTGTTGGTGGAATCGAGCGAGACGAAGGCATCCGGCGCGCCGAGGTGCGTCCAGAGGGCTTCGGACAGATATTCAGCGTAGCGCCGGCCGGTGGCGCGCTCGATGATGATGCCGAGCGCCTGCGGGTTGATGGCGTTGTAGTCGAACCGCGTGCCGGGTTCCTCGGCGAGAGGCTGGTTCAGTGTGATGGGCTTGATGTCGTCACCCAGCGTGAACTGAAAGAAGCCGCCCACCGGGTTGAAGCCGACGGTCGGGAAGTCGATGCCGCTTTGTTGCTGCAGCAGCTGCCGGATGGTGATCCCCGAGCGGCCGTCGTTCGCCCACTCGGGCAGGTAGCGCGCGGCCGGATCGTCCACCGAGGCGATGAAACCGTCGCGAATGGCGATGCCGACCAGCAGCGCCAGCACCGACTTGTGCATCGACTGGGTCGGCGTTCGCGAGTCACGGCCGTAGCCCGGATAGTAGCGCTCCACCTGGATCGCGCCATTGTGATACACGATCAGCGCATGGCTGCCAGCCTCGGCGGCGTAGGCTTCCGCCTTTCTCACCGCATCCGGGTCGATGCTGCGGCGATCGAGCGGCACGCTCGGAATCTCCACCAGCGGGCCGCCCGGCACCGCCTCCTCCGGCCCGCTGTTACCGCCGAAGGCAAGCCCGATCATGCGGCTGGTGATGACGGGATCGGCGATGTACATGATCGCCAGGCCCGCAACGATGGACAGCAACAGGCCGGCCAGCAGCCGTTTCAGGATGCGCAAGAGCTTATTCCCCGGTCCAGGTC
>CAYOFE010000188.1:0-3691 GCA_964403135.1 uncultured Chromatiaceae bacterium
GGGTCATGTCGAGCACTTCGCGGATGGTCATCTCGGGCGACACCGTAATCGGGTCGGCTACCATGCCGCTTTCGAATTTCTTCACCAGCGCCACCTGCCGGGCCTGCTCGGCGGGGGGCATATTCTTGTGGATGATGCCGATGCCGCCTTCCTGCGCGATCGCCACCGCGAGGCGCGCCTCGGTGACGGTGTCCATCGCCGAAGACAGCAACGGGATATTCAGGGTGATACCGCGGGTGAGCCGGGTGCGGAGGCTGACGTCGCGCGGCAGCACCTCCGAGTAGGCGGGTTGCAGCAGCACATCGTCGAATGTCAGGGCTTCCTGGGCTATGCGCATCGTTATGGCCCCGGGGGTGGCAGCTGGAAACGCGTAATGGTACGCACCGCGCACGGCACGGTAAACTACCGGCCTGCCCGGCGACGGGCCGGCTACCCGAGGCCACGCGCCCGCCATGGATATTCCCGCTGGCGAATCCGTCTACACCGTCTCGCAGCTCAGCCGCGAGGCGCGGACACTGCTCGAGCGGGCCTTCCCGGCCCTGTGGGTGACCGGCGAGATCTCCAACATGGCGCGGCCCGCCTCCGGGCACATGTACTTTTCCCTGAAGGACGCCCAGGCGCAGGTGCGCTGTGCGATGTTCCGCGGCGCCGGGCGGGCGTTGCGCTTCCGGCCGGACAACGGCCAGCAGGTGGTGGTCCGGGCCCGCGTCAGCCTTTACGAGGCGCGCGGCGACTTCCAGCTGATCGTCGAGCACATGGAACCGGCGGGCGATGGCCTGCTGCTGCGCCGGCTCGAGGAACTGAAAAAACGGCTCTCTGCGGAGGGCCTGTTCGACGACCGCCGTAAGCAGCCGCTTCCCGCGCTGCCACGGCGCGTCGGGGTCATCACTTCACCGACCGGCGCAGCGATTCGCGACATCCTGCACGTGCTGCGGCGGCGTTTCCCGGCAATACCAGTGGTGATTTACCCGGTGCAGGTGCAGGGCGAGCAGGCAAGACACGACATCGTCGCAGCGCTGGCCACTGCGGCTGCGCGCCGCGAGTGCGACGTGCTGATCCTCGCCCGCGGCGGCGGTTCGCTGGAGGACCTCTGGGCGTTCAACGAGGAGGTCGTCGCGCGCGCGATCCATGCCTGCCCGATTCCCGTCATCTCCGGCGTCGGCCACGAGATCGATTTCACCATCGCTGACCTTGTCGCCGACGTGCGCGCGCCGACGCCATCCGGCGCTGCCGAACTGGCCGTCCCCGACTGGCGCGAGTGGGTGCGCAACCTGCGATTCCTGGAGCGCCACGCGCACAGTGCCATGCAGGCGGCGCTGCGGCAGGCGCGCTCGCGTCACGCCCAGGCGGCGGCACGCCTGCGGCGCAGCCACCCGGGCTTCGTGTTACGCCAGCGCGCCCAGCAGCTCGATGAGCTGCACCAGCGCCTCGGCGCGGCGCTGCACCACACGCTGCAGCTGCGCCGATTGCGAGTACGCCACGCGGTAAGCGGCCTGCGCCGGGTGGCGCCGCTGGCGGCGATTCGCGCCTCCAGCGAGCAAGTGGCGCGCTGCCGGCTGCGCCTTGCGAGCGCCACGCGGCTGCAACTGAGCGCTGCCGCCAACCGACTCGCGGTATCCGCAGCCGCGCTGCAGAGCGTCAGCCCGCTGCGCACCCTGGAACGCGGCTATGCGATAGTCCGCGAACCGCAGACCGGCCACATCGTGCGGCGCGCGCACGACCTGCAGACCGGGCAGCAGATCACGACGAAGCTCAGCGAGGGCGAGTTCGATGCCGTGGTGAGCCGCGTGCGCCCCGTGTAACAGCGGCGTCAGCCGCGACCAGGTCGGGCCTGAAGGCTCTCCTGCAAAGATTTTCAATCCCCGTCGAAGAACTCGCGGATCGCCGGCCGGAAACGATCCACGTCGACAAGGAACGAATCGTGGCCCTGGATCGACGGCAGCTCGAGCAGCGTCACCTGTCCGCAGCCGGCGCGCAGCCCGGCCGCCAGCTCGCGCTGCTGGTGGATCGGGAACAGGAAGTCGGTCGGCACACCAATCACGGTAGCCCGATCGGCTTGCACGCGCGCAAGCCCCGCCTCCACCGAGCCGCCGTGCTCAGCCAGATCGAACAGGTCCATGGCGCGCGACAGATACAGGTAGCAGTTCGGATCGAATTGCCCGGTGAACTTCTGCGCGTGGGATTCGAGGTAGGCTTCGATCTCGAAATCCACCGCGAAGGGATCGCCCGTCTGGCGCTCCTCGGGAATGCGTTCGCGGCCGAACCGCTGCTCCCACTCCTGCGCCGAGCGATAGGTGATCATGCCGAGCTTGCGGGCGAGGCGCATGCCGTCGATCGGCCCGCCGCCAGCGTCGTAGTTGCCGGCCGCCCAGCCCGGGTCGCGACGGATCATCTCCCGCTGCAGCGAGCGCAGCGCGATGGCGAAAGGCAGCGAGCGCGACGCCGTGGAGATCAGCAGAATGCGGCGCGCCTTGCCGGGAAACTGCACGGCAAAGCCGAGCGCGGTCATGCCGCCCATCGAGGGGCCGATCAATGCGTGCAACGTGGTGATGCCGAGGTGTTCGAGCACGGCCTTGCCGGCAACCGCAACGTCTTCGAGCGTCAACACCGGAAAGCGCAGCCGGTAGCGCTCGCCGGTGCGCGGGTCCACCGCGGCCGGGCCGGTCGAGCCGAAGCAGCTGCCCAGCGAGTTGATGCAGACGACGAAAAATCTCCGCGTGTCGATGGCACGCGAGGGGCCGAGGATTTCTTCCCACCAGCCGGGCGCAGGATCCTCTGGCGATGAGGATGCGTGTGCCGAGGGCGAAAGCCCGGTGAAGATCAGCACCGCGTTGTCGCGCGCCGCGTTCAACTCGCCCCAGGTCTCGTAGGCGATGGTGGGCCGCTCCAGCGAACCGCCCCGGCGCATCGCGAATGTGCCGGGCAATTGATAGAACTTGCGCGCTCCACTCACGTCTTCAAGTCTCGATCCAGTGGCCGATTATTATGCGCAAGCCCCGCGATTGGGGGCGAAACGGCGTGGTTATATCCATATATATGACGCATGATCGCGACTTGCGTCACTCCCACAAGCGGTCACCCCTGAAGTCGTCTCTGCCACAAGCGATCGCTGTCATAAGACGTCAGCGGCTGCGAATGCGCCGGCGCTTGCGCACCTGCCGTGGCGTCAGCTGGTTACGCCGGCCAGCGTACGGATTGCGGCCGGTGCGAAGCTCCAGGCGTATCGGCGTGCCCGTTAAATGAAACGCCTCGCGAAAACGATTGACGAGGTAACGGCGGTACGCATCGGGCAACTGCAAGGTCTGGTTGCCGTGCACGACGATCAGCGGCGGGCGGCGCCCGCCCTGGTGCGCGTAAGTCAGCCGAATGCGCCTGCCGTGCACCAGCGGCGGCGGGTGACGCACCATGAAATCCTGCAATACCTCGTTCAGCTCCCTGGTCGGCAGCTCGGCTCCAGCCGCTTCCGCCGCGCGCGTCGCCGCGGCGAACAGCTCGAGGATATTGCTGCCGTGGAGCGCCGAGATCGGCTGCACTTCCACAAAATCGAGAAATGGCAAGTGCCGTGCGAATGACTGCATCACCACGTGGCGCTGGCCGGCCGTAAGCCCGTCCCACTTATTGAGACCCACGGCCAGCGCACGGCCGCGCTCCAGCACCAGCCCGATCAGCGACACGTCATGCTCGCTCACGC
>CAYOFE010000189.1:0-3677 GCA_964403135.1 uncultured Chromatiaceae bacterium
GCAGCAGCGAGGGAATCTGCGCGGCCAGGCCGTCGCCGATGGTGAGCAACGTGTAAGTCCGGGCCGCGCCGGCGAGTCCGAGGTCGTGCTGCATGACGCCGATCAGGATGCCCCCGATCACGTTGATGATTGTGATCAGGAGCCCCGCGATGGCGTCGCCGCGCACGAACTTGCTGGCACCGTCCATGGCGCCATAAAAGTCGGCCTCGGCCCGCACTTCGGCGCGCCGCGCGCCCGCTTCTTCCTGGTTGATGACGCCGGCATTGAGGTCGGCATCGATGGCCATCTGCTTGCCGGGCAGGGCATCGAGGGTGAAGCGCGCGCTGACTTCCGAAACACGGCCGGCGCCCTTGGTCACCACCACGAAGTTGATGATCACCAGGATCGCAAAGACCACGATACCGACGGCGTAGTTGCCGCCGACCACAAATTCGCCGAAGGCCTCGATCACCTTGCCGGCGGAGTCCGTGCCGGTGTGGCCCTCCAGCAGCACCACCCGCGTCGAGGCCACGTTCAGCGCCAGACGCAGCAGGGTGGCCAGCAGCAGCACCGTCGGGAAAATCGCGAAGTCGAGCGGCCGCATTACGTAGACCACCGCCAGCATCACGATCAGCGACAGGCAGATGTTGAAGGTGAAGAGGGCATCGAGCACCAGCGGCGGCAGCGGCAGCACGACCATGGCGAGCATCGCCAGGATCATAACTGGCAGGCCCATGCCGCCCATCCCGAGCTTGCCGGCGAATCCCGATGCGTTGGCGGTCGTTGTGCTCATATCTGTCTCATCCTGCGAGAGGTCCGCTATCCGTCACCCGCGGTCGCGACTGATGTCGCTCCCTCAAGCCGCTTGTCCGGCAGGTCGCGGTATGCGCGGCCCACCAAATCGGCTGCCCCTGTGGGAGCGGCGCAAGCCGCGATTCGCTCATCCCGGCGCTCATCGCCGTACTCTGCGGCCGCGGCCTGTCTGCGGCTGCGCGAGGTTCGCGTCCACCGCAAGCGCCGGGCGCTCCGGCCACGGTGCGCCGCGTTCCACCGCGGCCTTCAGCCGATACACGTAGGTCAGTACCTGCGCGACGGCGAGGTACAGCTGCGAGGGAATTTCCTGGCCGATGTTGGTGGTCCAGTACAGCGCGCGTGCGAGCAGCGGTGCTTCGAACAGCGCCACGCGATTCTCTTTAGCGACGTCGCGAATGCGCGCGGCCATCAAATCGATACCCTTGGCCACCACCACCGGTGCGCGCGCGCGGCGCTCGTCATAGCGCAGCGCCACCGCAAAGTGCGTCGGGTTGGTGACGACGACGTCCGCCCTGGGGACGTCCTTCAGCATGCGCCGGTTCGCGATCTGCTGCTGCAGGTTGCGAATCCGGCTCTTGATTTCGGGCCGGCCCTCAGTCTCTTTCAGTTCCTCGCGGATTTCGTGCCGGCTCATGCGCAGCTGCCGGTTGTGCTGCCAGACCTGGAACGGCGCATCGATCATGCCGATGATCAGCATGCCGGCGCTCGAAACCAGCAGCGTCATGGCGAGCAGGGTGCCGGTCTCGCTGAGCGCTGCCGGCAGCGGGGCCAGGCCCAGGCCGGCAATGCCGTGTCGTGCCCAGGTCATATAGCCGAATGCCATGCTGCCGATCAGCAGCGCCTTGGCGAGCGCCTTGGCGACTTCCATCAGGCCGCGCGTGCTGATGATGCGCTTGAAGCCCTGCAGCGGGTCGATGCGGCTCCACTGCGGCGTGATCGGCTCGGCGCTGAAAATCCAGCCGCCGATCGCCACTGCGCCGCCCACCGCCGCGGCGCTCAGCGCTACCAGTAAGGGCGTCGCGGCGAGCAGCGCATCGAGGCCGGCCTGGCCGAAGGCGCTGACCATCTGGCCGGGATCGTCGAGCGCCGCCCGGTCGAACGATAGGCCGCGGCGCATGATGTCTTCGAGTGTCGCGGCAAAGTACGGGCGCGCCGCGAGGAACACCAGCGAGCCCGCCAGCAGCACCGCGGCAATGGTCAGCTCGCGCGAGCGCGCGATCTGGCCACGCCGCTTCGCATCCTGCAGTCGTTTCGGCGTTGCGCGTTCGGTGCGTTCCTGAAAATCCATCTCGGCCACGATCAGCCTCCCGTTACGAGTCGGTTGATCATGGCGACGGCCTCAGCGAACTGCCGGTCCCAGATGGCGCCATGGGCGTCGATGCCGGCGAGGATGATCAAAAGGCCCATCAGCAGCGTCACCGGGAAGCCCACCGCGAACAGGTTCATGGTCGGCGCGGCCCGGCTGATTACGCCGAAGGCCACGTTGACCATCAGCATCGCCACGACGGCCGGCAGCGACAGGCGCAAGGCGCCGGCAAACATCAGGCCGGCGAAATCGGCGATGGCGCGGGCCTCGCCCGCTGCGATCCCGCCGCTGCCGATCGGAATGATGCGAAAGCTCTCGGCGAGAATTGCAATGAGGTGCAGGTGCGCGTTCGCCGCCAGCAGCAGCAGCGAGGCCACGATCAGATAGAAGCGGCCGAGCAGCGGCATGCCGCCGGACTGCGGGTCCACTACCATGGCGAACGACAAACCCATGCCGCTCGAGACCAGCTGTCCGGCGAGCACGGCGGCTTCCACCGCCATCTTCAGCACGAAGCCGATCGCAAGCCCGAGCACCATTTCCTGGGCAATGGCGAGATAACCCGCCACGCTGAACGGCTCGATCTCGGGTGGCGGCCCCGCCAGCGGCACCATCGCGGTGGCGAGCACCATGGTCAGGAGCACCCGCAGCCGACCGGGCACGAACATCGCGCCGAGGATCGGCGCCACCATCAGCATGCCGCCGATGCGCAGCGACGTCCACATGATCGCGAAGATCGTGTCAGTGATCGTGACGAGAGTGAGCATCGCGGCCGCCTTCCACGAACTCAGCCGATCAAGCCCGGTATGTTCTGGAACAACATGCGCGTGTAGGCGGTGATCAGCTGCAACATCCACGGCCCGGTGAAGATAAGCGTAACGAATAGCGCCAGCAGCTTCGGGATGAACGACAGCGTCATTTCGTTGATCTGCGTGGCCGCCTGCAGTACGCCGACCAGCACGCCGACCACGAGGGCGGCGAGCAGTAGCGGCGCCGACACCATGGCGGTGACGGTGAGCGCTTCGCGGGCGACGGTGAGCACGCTTTCCGGTGTCATGGTGCGCCCCTGTCAGCTCACCGCGAAGCTCGCGGCGAGCGTGCCCATTACCAGGCTCCAGCCGTCGACCAGCACGAACAGCATGATCTTGAAGGGCAGGGAAATGAGCATCGGCGAGAGCATCATCATGCCCATCGACATCAGAACGCTGGAGACGACCAGGTCGATGATCAGGAACGGAATGAAGGTGAGAAAGCCGATCTGGAAAGCGGTCTTCAGTTCCGAGGTCATGAAGCTCGGCAGCAGCACCGTCATCGGCACTTCGTCGGTCGAGGCGAATTCCTCGTGACCGGCCAGCCCGGCGAAGAGCGCCAGGTCCGGCTCGCGGGTCTGCCCCATCATGAAGGTGCGCAGCGGCTTCTCCGCGGCCTTGGCAGCGTCGGTCAGCTCGATGGTGCCCGCCATATAGGGTTGAGCGGCCTTCTCGTAGACCTCGGTCAGCACCGGGCTCATGATGAACAGCGACAGGAACAGCGCGAGCCCGATCAGCACCTGGTTCGGCGGCGTCTGCGGCATGCCGATCGC
>CAYOFE010000190.1:0-3577 GCA_964403135.1 uncultured Chromatiaceae bacterium
GAAGCAGCACGTGAGGTATCCGAAATTGACGATATTTCTTGGTATCGTGATCGCGCTGGTTCTCTGGGTCGTGATCGCCGGCATCGAGCCCGAGCGTGAGAACGCCAATCTGGCGCCGCTTTCGACGCAGCCCGGCAACGGCGCGGTGCTGGTCATCGGCGGCACGCGGGCGAGCGGCCTCGAAGTGGTGAAAATCCTGCGCGCGCGCGGCGACGAGGTGGTGGTACTGGCACGCCCGACGTCGGATGCCAGCGAGGCGGAGAAGCTTGGCGCGCGCATCGCGCGCGGCGACGCCATGAACCCGGCCGATCTCTCCGCGGCGATGGCCTCAGGACCGTTCCGGGCGGTGGTCTCCACTCTCGGCGCGCGGCAGGTGGATGGCCCGCGACCGGACTTCGAGGGCAATCGCAACGCGGTCGATGCGGCAAAAGCGGCAGGCGTGCGCCGCTTCGTGCTGGTTACGGTGATCGGCGCGGGCGAGTCGCTGAATGCGGCCCCCTGGGTCGCGAGGCGAGTTCTCAAGAATGTGATGGCCGAAAAGACCCGTGCCGAGGATTACCTGAAAGAAAGCGGGCTCGACTACACCATCATCCGTCCCGGCGGTTTGATGGACAAGGAGGCGCAGGGCCGCGCGTATCTCACGCCCGACACGCAAGCGATGAGCTGGATTCGCCGTGCCGACCTGGCGCGGCTGGTGGTGCAGGCACTCGACGACCCACAGGCGATCGGCAAGGTCTACCACGCCCACGATCCCGACCGGACACGGTTCTGGTCGATCCCGACGAACTAGATCAGCCCGGATTTCCCCAGCCGCTCGATGTCGGCAAGCTGCCATTTCACGGGTTCGCCCTGCTCTGGCTCGCGCACCTGGCCGTCCTTCAGCAGCAGGTTGGCGGGATGGAAGACCGTTTTCGCGTAGCTCGAGGCGTAGGCCTGGAACGGCTGGCGCACCAGCATGTTGGTCAGCCCGGTCTTGCGCCGCGCGGCGCGCAGTGCATCCAGATCGATGGTGGCGGTGGCAACCATGGATTCGCCGCCGGGCGCTGCCTCTGCCAGCACGTCGCCCTTGTAGTCGACGATCTTCGACATGCCGGTCGCCGAATACGCCGGGATGCCGATGTGGTCGAGGCGCGCGGAGTTCGCCGAGATGACATAAACGAGGTTCTCGGCGGCGCGCGCGCGCCGGGCGATTTCCTTGGTGGTCATCAGCGGGCTGCCGATCTCGCTGGTGGGGTGCACGAACACCTCCGCGCCGCGCATCACGTGGCAGCGGGCGATTTCCGGATACTGGATTTCCTCCGAGGCGATGGCCGCGAGCCGCCCGATCGGAGTGTCGGCCACCGGGAAGACCTTTTCCAGCCCGTAGATTTCGAGGTACTTGTCCCACACGTCGTAGGGCGTGGGCGCGCTCAGCGAAATCATGCGCCGGTAACGCAATATCACTTCGCCGGCCGGCGACAGAATGAAACAGGTCTGAAAAAACAATTGCGGAAAGTTCGGATCCGCCTCGTAGGCATTGCCAGCGAGGTAGAGGTCGAAGTCGCGCGCGATGGCGCCGAGCGCCGCATACTCCGGGCCGTCCATCTCGAGTGCCGCTTTCTGGCGCCACTGCGCAACGGACTCGCCCATCGGAAAGCCAGTGAGGAAATACTCCGGCAATACGGCCAGCCGGATGTCCACCCCGTTGTACTGGCGGATGAAACCGCGGCTGGCAGCCAGAGATTTTCGCGCGCGCGCGAGGTTTTCCGCGATGCGCTGGCGGGCGCTCGCGCGGTCCTTGCAGTCGTTGACGCAGTCGGTGCTGATTTGCAGCGCCAGGGCGGCGTAGCGGGCGATACTGTCAGCCATTTTCGTTCGACATCAAGATTTCTTGAGCCCGTTTCCGGTGCCGGCCGCGCGGCGTGTCGCGCGGCATTTACGTCGCATGCTCAACGTCGTGCGCACCGGTGTCAACCACGATTTTATTTGCAAAACAGCCATGTATAATCGGCGCGGATTTTGACCCGGGATCCCTAACTCCAACTCACGCACTTCAGACAAGCCCGGATTTCCCGGGGCACGCACGGCCTCGTCATGCAACCGACCGATATTTCGAACCCGCAGTACTTCCACAAAGTCGTCGATTGCCAGTGGGCATGTCCCGCCCACACCGATGTACCCGGATACATCCGCCTGATCGCGCAGGGGCGGTATACCGATGCGTACATGCTGAACCGGCAGTCCAACGTATTTCCCGGCATCCTCGGCCGAGTGTGCGACCGGCCCTGTGAGCCGGCCTGCCGCCGTGGCCGGGTGGAGGAGAAACCGGTGGCGATCTGCCGGCTGAAGCGGGTGGCGGCTGACCTGCGCGATGAGGTCAAGTCGCTGCTGCCGCAGAAGCCGAAGAAGCGTAACGGCAAGCGCATTGCGCTGGTCGGCGCCGGCCCTGCCTCGCTGACGGTCGCGAACGACCTCGCGCCGCTCGGTTACGAGGTGACGATTTTCGAGGCGCTCGACCGCCCGGGCGGCCTGATGCGCACCAACATCCCGTCGTTCCGCCTGCCGGCCGCCGTGCTCGACGAAGAGATCGGCATGATCCTCGACATGGGCGTGGACCTGCGGCTGAAAACCCCCGTCGTGAGCATGAAAAATCTGCTGGCGGAAAAATACGATGCGATCTTCGTCGGCAGCGGCGCGCCGAAAGGTAAGAACCTCGAGCTCCCGGGCCGCTACGACGACACCGCCCACGTGCACATCGGCATCCAGTGGCTGGAGTCGGTGGCCTTCGATCACGTCAAGTCGATCGGCGAGCGGGTGCTGATCATCGGCGTCGGCAACACCGCCATGGACTGCTGCCGCACTTCGCTGCGACTCGGGGCGAAGAGCGTCAAGGTGATGGCGCGCAAACCGCGCCAGTTCTTCAAGGCTTCAGCCTGGGAACTCGAGGACGCCGAGGAAGAGACGGTCGAGATCGTCGTCAATCATTCCCCGAAGGCGTTCGTCATCAAGGACGGTCGTCTGCAAGGCATGATCTTCGACAAGATGGAATACGAGTTCGATGCCCGTGGCCGCATCACCGGGGAGAAAATCACCGGTGAGGAATTCTACCCCTGCGACGACGTGGTGCTCGCCATCGGCCAGGAGAACGCCTTTCCGTGGATCGAGCGCGACCTCGGCATCGAGTTCGACAAGTGGGACGTGCCGAAGGTCGACGGGACCACCTACGAGTCAACCCGCAAGGGCGTTTTCTTCGGCGGCGATGCGGCTTTCGGCCCGAAGAACATCATCTGGGCGGTGGAGCACGGCCACCAGGCCGCGATCTCGATTCACAAGCATTGCCAGGGCGAGGGTCTGGCCGAGCGGCTGCCTTACGGCATGAACCTTGCGACCTCCAAGATGGGCATGCACGAGTGGAGTTTCAGCAACGCTTACGAGCCGGCCGAGCGGCGCCTCATGCCGCACGTGAGCCTTAAGGAGCGATTCAGCAGGCTCAACATCGAGGTCGAGCTCGGCTTCACGCCGGAGCTGTTCGCGAAGGAAGTCGAGCGCTGCCTGAACTGCGATATCCAGACGGTGTTCACCGCGAAGCTCTGCATCG
>CAYOFE010000191.1:0-3431 GCA_964403135.1 uncultured Chromatiaceae bacterium
AAATTAATGCTTTATAAGATATTTATAAGATACAATAACGCCACGTCGACGCCCGTCGCATTGAGCCAGCGCGATTATCCTAATCGACCACGACACCGCTCGCGATCACTCGACGCAACAACACCGTGACGCCGACCAGCCATAACCTTTTCAGCGCCTTCTTCGGCCCCGGCGACTCCCGATACGACCGCCCGCTGATGATCACGCCAGCAGGAACACAGTACGCGTATCGCCATGCAATCGAGGAATCCGCGCGCCTGGCACGGCTGTTCAGCGCAATGGGTCTGCGCGCCGGCGATCGTGTCACAGCCCAGGTGCCGAAGTCGCCGCAAGCGGTCTGGCTCTACCTCGCGTGCCTGCGCGCCGGCCTGGTGTTTCATCCGCTGAACGACGCCTACCGCCCAGAGGAAATTGCCTACCTGCTCGCCGACGCCGAACCGCGGCTCGCGGTCTGTCATCCACGCATGGCCGGGCAGTTTGCGGCCCTCGCACCGGGCCCGTGCCACGTGCTGACACTCGACGAGCAGGGTGCCGGCAGCCTTACCGGGAGCTCACGGGACCAGGATCCTGATTTCAGCATCGTTGCCCGCGATGCCAGCGATGTCGCCGTGCTGCTTTATACCTCGGGCACGACGGGCAAACCCAAAGGGGCGATGATTACGCACGGCAACCTCGCCGCGAATGCGCGCGCGCTGGTCGCCGCCTGGGAGTTTACGGCCGAGGATCGCCTGCTGCATGCACTGCCGATATTCCACGCGCATGGCCTGTTTGTCGGGCTGGGCTGCACCCTGCTGAGCGGCGCAAGCATGGTATTCCTGCCGCAATTCGCTATCGATACGGTGGCGAGCTGGCTGCCCAGGTGCTCGGTGATGATGGGCGTGCCGACCTATTACACGCGTCTGCTTGCCAGCGGACGACTGGATCGCGAGAACTGTGCGCACGTGCGCGTGTTCATATCGGGCTCGGCGCCGCTGATGCCCGAGACCTTCGCCGCTTTCCGCCAGCGCACCGGGCACGCGATCCTCGAGCGCTATGGCATGACGGAGACGGGGATGAACACTTCGAACCCGCTGCACGGCGAGCGACGCCCCGGCAGCGTGGGCCTGCCGCTGGCCGGCGTCACGGTGCGGGTGACCGATACCGACGATCGCCCGCTGCCCGTGGGCAGCACCGGCGAGATCCAGGTGCGCGGCGCGAATGTCTTTGCGGGTTACTGGCGACTGCCGGAGAAGTCCGCCGAGGCGTTCACCGCCGACGGATTCTTCCGCACCGGCGACCTCGGCTGGCTCAGCGAGGACGGTTATCTCACCATCGCGGGGCGCAGCAAGGACCTGATCATCACCGGCGGCCTCAACGTCTACCCTCGCGAGGTGGAGAACGTCATCGACAGCCTGCCGGAGATTGCCGAATCGGCCGTGATCGGTGTGCCGCACCCGGACTTCGGCGAGGCCGTGGTCGCGGTCGTCGTTGCGACCCCCGGCACCACACCGGACGCGGACCAGATCCGCCGCTCGCTTCGCGACCGGCTCGCCAGCTACAAGCTGCCCAAGCGCGTGGCAGTGGTCGGGGAACTGCCACGCAATGCAATGGGCAAGGTGGACAAGGCGGCTCTGCGCCGTCGCTTTGCTGAGGTTGCCGGACCATAACCATGACTGCCATGCGCCCGCGACGCTCCACGCTCTACATGCCCGGCTCGAATGCGCGCGCACTGGAAAAGGCGCGCGGCGTGCCGGCAGATGCGCTCATTCTGGATCTCGAGGATGCCGTTGCCCCTGAGGCAAAAGTCGCGGCACGCGAGCAGGTTCTCGCCAGCGTGGCGAGCGGCGGGTACGGATATCGCGAAGTGGTCATCCGGGTGAACGGGCTCGACACGCCCTGGGGCGCGGCCGACATCGCCGCCGTGGCCGGCAGCCGCGCCGATGCCGTGCTGTTGCCGAAGATCGAGAGCGCTGGCGAACTGCGCGAAGCTATCGCCCTCCTCGACACTCACGGCGGCGGCCACCTGCCGGTGTGGGTGATGGCGGAGATGCCGAGGGCCGTGCTCGCAATCGACGAGATCGCGAACCTCGCACCACGGCTCACCGTGATCGTCATGGGCACGGCGGACCTGGCGCGCGCCATGCGCCTGCCCGCGCACGCGGATCGCGTCGGGCTGCTCGCTCCGCTCAGCCATTGCGTGCTCGCAGCCCGGGCGCGAGGTCTTGATATACTGGATGGCGTTTTTACGAACCTCAGGGACCCAGCCGGCCTGCGCGCCTCCTGCCAGCAGGGCAGGACCCTCGGATTCGACGGCAAGACCCTGATCCATCCGGACCAGGTCGGGGTTGCGAACGAAATATTCGGCGTCTCCGCCGAACAGGCGGCGGATGCCACGCGGATCGTGGCCGCCTGGGAGTCGGCCGCCGCCGGGGGCCGGGGCATCGCGGTCGTGGACGGCCGCATGGTGGAGAAGCTGCATGCGGAGGAAGCGCGTCGCCTCCTGGCGCTGCGCGCGGCCGTCGTGGCGCGGGACAACGAGAAGGCTTGAGGCATGACTGAGTTTGCAGGGAAAACGCTGGCGGACTGGGAACGCCTCGCGGCGCAGGAAAACGGCGGGCGCCCCGCGGCGCAACTCACCTGGCAGACCCCCGAGGGCATTGCGGTCAAGCCGCTGTACACGGCCGAGGATCTCGCCAGCATCGAGCACCTGGGCTCGCTGCCCGGGTTCGCACCGTACGTGCGCGGCCCGCGCGCCACGATGTACGCCGTGCGCCCCTGGACGGTCCGGCAGTACGCCGGCTTTTCGACCGCCGAGGAATCGAACGCCTTTTACCGGCGCAACCTCGCCGCCGGACAGACCGGATTGTCGGTTGCATTCGATCTGCCCACGCATCGCGGCTATGACTCGGATCACCCGCGCGTCGTCGGCGACGTCGGCAAAGCCGGTGTTGCCATCGACAGTGTCGAGGATATGAAGATCCTGTTCGATGGCATTCCGCTCGACCGCATGTCGGTGTCGATGACGATGAATGGCGCGGTGCTGCCCGTGATGGCCATGTACATCGTCGCTGCGGAGGAACAGGGAGTCTCGCAGGCGAAGCTCTCCGGCACCCTGCAGAACGACATCCTCAAGGAGTTCATGGTCCGCAACACCTACATCTATCCCCCAGAGCCTTCCATGCGCATCGTGGCCGACATCATCGGCTACACCGCGCAGCACATGCCGAAATTCAACTCCGTGTCGATCTCCGGCTATCACATGCAGGAAGCGGGTGCGACCTGTGTGCAGGAACTGGCATTTACTCTGGCCGATGGCATCGAGTACGTGCGCTCGGCCATCGCCAGCGGGCTCAGGGTGGACGAGTTCGCGCCGCGGCTGTCGTTCTTCTTCGGCATCGGCATGAACTTCTTCATGGAGGCGGCGAAACTGCGCGCCGCGCGGCTGCTGTGGG
>CAYOFE010000192.1:0-3418 GCA_964403135.1 uncultured Chromatiaceae bacterium
GGTGCTCACGGGTGGCGGCCGGTTTTCACATGTGGAGCGGATTCGGCAGGACGAGGTGGTCCGCGGTGTGGTCGGCGTGCGCCGGCTGGCGTCTGCGATGACACTGACCCGGTACTTCGGTGGCTTCGTGCAGAGCCAGGTCGAGCACATGAGTGACGTGCTCAATCCCCTGGTCATGAGCACCTTGAAGGCGATGCCGGAGGGCGAGGTCATCGACCTCGACTCAACCGTCTTCGAGCGCTACGGAACCCAGGAGGGTAGCCTGAAGGGGCACAACCCCCGTAAGCACGGGCGACCGTCGCATCACCCGCTCCTGGCGATGGCAGCGAGCGCCAAGACCGTGGTCCACGGCTGGCTGCGCAGCGGAAACACATCCAGCTCTCGTGGGGTCAGGCACTTCTTGGCCGAGGTGCTCGCGCGAGTGGGCGTGCGAGTACGAGCCATTCGTGCCGACTCCGGATTCTTCGAGACCGCACTCTTGGACGAGCTCGAGTCGCGCTCCTTGGACTACGCGATTGCCGTACGGATGAACCCGCTCGTGAAGCGGACCGTGCTCCGGGTCTGCGAGTGGCGTCCCTTTGGCCCGGGTCTGGAGGCAGGAGAGGTCCGCTATCAAAGCTACAAGTGGCCTCACCCCCGGCGCTTGGTCCTCGTGCGTGAGGAGATCCGCGTGCGGCCCGAGGCCCGTGGTCGTCGTCTGTTCGACGACCCGGACTACACCTATCACGGGGTCATCACCTCGATGCCCGGTCCGCCAGAGCAGATCTGGCGTTTCTACAACGACCGCGCCGACAGCGAGAATCGAATCAGGGAACTCAAGCACGACTACGCGGCCAACGGCTTCTGCCTGCAGTCGTTCTTCGGGACAGAGGCCGTCTTTCGTCTGACTGATTTTCGACAGCACGATTTCCGAAGTCTGGCTGTTTCAATCGCTTGCATGTCACAGCTCTGACTTTGGCACTACATTTCCGGCTCCGCCGGCGGAGCGGGGGTCGCGGGCGGCGGCGCTTTCCCGATGTGCGTAACCACCGACGGCGGCCGCACGCCGGCGGCTGCGAACGTCGCGAAGGCGGTACCAACGAGATCGGTGCGCAGCCGGTAGCGCTCGCCGTCGAGGTCCAGGTCGACCGCCTGCACCTGCGCCAGATCGCGCATCAGGTCCGGCCACGAGGACGCGCAACCCCGCTCATCGAGTCGGCGCTGGAGGTGCACCTCCAGGCGCAGCGCGAGGAAGCACGCCACGATGTGGCCGATCGTCGTCTCGTCACGGTGGTGGTAGATGGGGCGGACCTCCAGCGTTGACTTGGTCTCGCGGAACGTCCGCTCCACCCGCCACAGGCTCTTGTACGCCCGCGCCACCTCTTCGGCCGACAGTGATGTCGAGGTCCGCAGCACGAACTTGCCGTCCAGCCGCGTATCCGCCTCGATCGCCTTCTCGTTGATTGACACCGCACCCTTGGTGATCTTGAGGAACCGGGCAAAGCCCTTGTTGCCGATGACCGCCTTCGGCCCGTCGTGCTCCAGCGTCTTCGTGAGCTTGTCCAGGATGGCCTCGCGGGCGGCGGCGTCCTTCCTCTGCTCGATCGGGTTGCGGCAGACGACATACCGCCGGTCTCCGACGTGGACCTCCTTGACCTCGAGGTTGTCCTCGACCTCCCGGAAGCGGCCGGCCCGCCCGAGCACCGCCTCGTTGACCTCTTTCTGTCGCCGCATGCGGCAGCCCAGGATGTAGTCGTACGGCGCCTTGCGATGCCCGGTGAGCAACCGGATCGTCGAGGCCGAGATCATGCCCCGGTCCGCCACCACGGTCACCCGCCGGATCCGGAAGCGCGTGCGCAAGCGCTCGATCATCGCCACGAACGCCTTGCTGTCGCCGGTGTTCCCCGGGAGGATGTCCCACCCGATCGGCCACGACCGTGAGTCGACCGCGACGCACAGCAGCACCTGTGGCTGGTCCGGCCGGCGGTCCTTGGAGTGGCCCCGTCGCCGCAGATCGCTCCCCGCATCACGCCACATGAAGGCCGAGGTGGTGTCGATGAACACGAGGTCAAGCTCGTCGGAAAACAGATCCCGGTCCCGCCGGAACAGCTCCCACTCCAGCTTCTCTCGTGCCTCGCACAGGAAGCCTCCGACCGTCCGGTACAGGTGCTGCAAGGCGATCTCGGAGAACCCAGGGCACTCCACGGTCCGCACCCAGCTCGACCCCTGGAGGTCGCTCCCGTGCTCCGCCTCGCACAGCCGCTGGAGCGCCAGGGCGAAGGTGGTGCGCTCGATGTCGAACTCGAACTTCCGCCCGGCCGCAAGGCCGTGCAGGATCTCCGGCAGACCCTGCTCCTGCCACAGCCGTCCGAAGACCAGCGCCGGACCCCAGCTCCGGGCCGTGTGTGCCTGGAGGCCGTCCCTTCTGACCTTCTCCACGGCCTGGAGGGTGGCGCTGAACTTGGCCAGGGAGCGCACGAGCGCGTCGAGCCGTCCGTCAGCCACGAGCTCGTCCTTGCGCCCGAGAGTGGCGATGACCTTCTGCCGAACCGCCGTGCCCTCGCGTCTGGACTCGACGATCTGGAGGTAGTCGTGCTTCTGTTGACCGGAACCACTACGTTTGACCCGCACGAACATGCCATGAACCTAAGCTCTGAAGTGGCTCTTGTCAAGCCAAACCTGGAGCGACGGTGGCACTACATTTCTGCAGAAAACCACGCTTCTGATCCGCAAGTCATTGATGCTCAGTACCCGGTCTCTCGCCACGGACGTCCAACTGTCGAAAATCAGTCTGATCTGTCTTCTCTTCAACCTGATGCAACTGTTCAAGCGACACGTCCTTCGCGACGAGGCGCCGCATCTCGGCACGATCCGGCGCACCACCCTCGTCATCGGTGCAATCCTCGGTGCGACCGGCCGCACCCCGGTTCTCCGCTTGGGCCTGCGCGGCCGTTGGCGAGAGCGCTTCGCCACGCTCCTGGAGCGGATCAACGCCGTTCCAACTGTGGCGACAGTTCCTCAATCCCAAGACGCGTCTCGGCTTGTAGCCCCTCAACCCTGGCGTCCGCGTCGTCCCAGACCGTCAGCTCAGGCCTTCCGGGCCCCGGTCCCGGCTTTCAACTGAGGTTTTCCGGTTCAATCTTGAATCTTCAACCTTCAATCCGCCTCTGCTGCTACACTCGGCGGGATGTCCGGCAAGGGGGAGACCGACGTGCCCGAGCTGATGCGGCCGCATCCGCCGCTCGACCGCTACTACCTGGGCGGCGACGTCGGGCGCCGCTCGTTCGTGCGCGACATCTTCGACCACGCGGCGGAAGACTACGAGCACGTCGAGCGCATCATGGCGCTCGGTACAGGGTCGTGGTACCGGCGGCGGGCGCTGGTGCGCGCGGGGCTCGCCGCGGGGATGCGCGTGCTCGACGTCGCGATCGGCACCGGG
>CAYOFE010000193.1:0-3406 GCA_964403135.1 uncultured Chromatiaceae bacterium
TGTCGGACGGTTGGGAAACCAGCGGCATTTACTACCTGCCGCTCGTCGCGCCGGATGCAGAGGTGGTGCGGCTGCTCGATCGCTGGGATGCGCTTTATGACTTCCTGGGAAACGACGGCGAAACGTTCTACGTCAAGACCACGCTCGATGCGCCACTGGGGCGCGTCGTTGCTATCGATGTCCGCCAGCCCGAGGCGCGAAGCTGGCGCGTGGTGGTTGCCGAAGGGAGGTACGCGATCGAGGCGGCGTCTTTTGTCGGCGGACGCATCGTCGTCCGGTACATTGAAGATGCCCGCGCGAAGGTCGAATTGTTTGACCTCGACGGCCGGCGTTGGCGCGAAATCGCGCTGCCCGGGATGGGCACCGTCGATGGACTCAAAGGTCCTTCGTCGCGGCGGGAGACCTTTTTCGCGTACACGGATTTCACCACGCCGCGCACCGTGTACCGGCTGGATGTGGGCAGTGGCGAGGTTACGCCTTTGCGCCGGCCAGCCGGCGGTCTGCGCGCGGGCGACTATGTTGTGCGGCAGGTGTTTCCGCAGAGCCGCGATGGCACGCGCGTGCCGATGTATATCGTGCATCGGCGTGAGGTAAACCCCAATGGGCGACGGCCAACGGTGCTCTACGGTTATGGGGGCTTCAACATTTCGCTGCTGCCGGCCTATTCGGCCAGCCGGGCGGCGTGGCTGGAGGCGGGTGGCATCTATGCAGTCGCGAATCTGCGTGGTGGCGGTGAGTACGGTAAGACCTGGCATCAGGCGGGCATCAGGCTCAACAAGCAGAATGTCTTCGACGACTTCATCGCGGCCGCCGAGTGGCTGATCCGCGAGGGCTACACCAGCCGCGAACATCTGGCGATCTGGGGCGGCAGTAACGGCGGGCTGCTGGTCGGCGCAGTGCTGAATCAGCGTCCGGACCTGTTCGCGGCCGCCGTTCCAGCCGTGGGCGTGATGGACATGCTGCGATATCACACCGCGAGTGCAAACGCGCGGCAGTGGTCAAGCGATTACGGGTTGAGCGAGGTGCCCGAGGAATTCCGCGCGTTGCGCGCCTACTCGCCGTATCACAATATTCGTGCCGGCGTTTGTTACCCCGCAGTGCTGGTTCAGGCCGATGCCAATGACGACCGCGTCGTGCCCTGGCACAGCTACAAGTACGCGGCGGCGCTGCAGCACGCGCAGGGCTGTGCGAACCCGGTGCTGATCCGCATCGAGACCCGCAGTGGACATGGGGCGGGGGCGTCGATCAGCAAGATTGTTGATGAATATGCCGACCAGTGGGCGTTCGTGGCGGCGCGGGTGGGGTTAAAGGTGGCGGAGAGGGAGGGATTCGAACCCCCGAGGGGCGTGAGCCCCTAACGGTTTTCAAGACCGCCGCATTCGACCGCTCTGCCACCTCTCCACCGCGGCATCATTCTGTCGCAGCCGGTCGGGCGGGTCCACCGGGCAATGCGTGAACTTGCTCCTGCCGCCCCGGTAGAATGACGCCATCAGGGGGAGTGCACGCGCCTTTAGGTCGTGATTGGGGATCACCATGGCAGCAGATGACCAACGCCGCCGCAAGCGTCGCCGCCGCCGCCAGGCAGCGGTACTGGTTTTCATGCTGCTCGCGCTCGGCCTGGCATGGTTCTTCGAGAACCAGGCGACGACGACAGTGGTGTTCGTACGCCACGCCGATGAGGCGACCGATCAGGGCGAGAACCCCGGATTGAGCCCAGCCGGGGTGGCCCGCGCCCAGGAACTGGCCCGCGTGCTCGGTGACGCCGATGTCGTCGCCGGCGTGGACGTGATTTTTTCCACGCAGTACCGGCACACCCAGGAAACGGCCGACCCGCTGGCCAAGCGGTTGCACATTTCGGTGGCGCCGGTGGACGTTGCCGATGTGGACGGCCTGCTGAAGCGCATACTCAGACAGTACAAGGGCAAAGTGGTGCTGGTGATCACCCACACGGAGCAGCTGCCGCTGCTGGTGCGCGGGCTCCACGGCAGCAAGAAGCTGCCGCCAATCGCCCCGACCGAATACGACAATCTCTATATCGTCAGCATTCCGTGGTACGGCAAGGTCAAGACGCTGCGTTTGAAGTACGGCGCACCGTATGCCGCCCAGCCCGCACAGCCTTCGGCAGATCCGGCCGCAGGATGAAGCCCGACGCGTCGAGCTCCGGGTAGGGCAGGGACTGCGCCTGGCAGATCCGGGCCACGCCCGGATAGCACCACTCGAAAAGCGTTGCGCGGTAGGTTTCCGGGTCGATCCGGCAATGCGCGTACAGCCCCGCGATGTCGCGCTGCCGGGCGGCCTCGTACAGGATCACCGCCGCGGCCACCGAGACGTTCAGCGAACTGACCATGCCGCGCATCGGCACGAGGATGTGAGCATCGGCCAGCGCGGCAGCGCGCGCGGACACGCCAGTGCGTTCCGCGCCAATCAGTATGGCCGTCGGACGCGTGTAGTCAGCCTCGCGATAGTCGCGTGCCGAAGCGGAGAAGTGTGCCGCTAGCACTTGGAACCCACGCGCCTTCAGCGCCTGCGCGGCCGTGTCGATGTCGCGGTAGGCGCGCACGCGCACCCACTTGCGGCTGCCGCCCGAGACCATGTGGTGCCGGTGGAACTCTCCGCCCGGAGACACGACATGTATCTCGGGTACACCAACCGCATCGCAGCTGCGCAGCACCGCCGAGACGTTGTGGGCCTTGTGTACGTCCTCTGCGAGCACAGTGAGCTCTGGCTGGCGACGGTCAAGCACCGTCTTCAGCCGGGCAAAACGCTCGGGTGTCACGGTCCGCCCGCCGCGGAATCGAGCGGCAGTTCCTTTTCCAGCAGCAGGTAGGTGCCGCGGCGAATGCCAAGCGCCTCGTAAGCGCGGTGCGCGCGCACATTGTGTTCGTCCATGTAGAGCCTGATGCCGCATACTGTCCCGGTGGCGCGCGCCAGCGCCTCGACGTGATTGTACAGGCCGCGGAGCACACCCCTGCCGCGCCACGGCTCGGTGACGTAAACGCTCTGCAACCACCAGAATGTGGCATTTCGCCAGTCGCTCCACTCGAGCGTGATCATGAGCTGCCCGATCAGCTCGCCATTGTTCTCTGCAACGAAATAGCAGCCGAGCGCGGGATCGGCGAGCACGCGCTGCACGCCGGCGGCCACTACGCCCGGCTCCAGCCGCTTGCGCTCGGTTTCCAGCGCCATCCGCCGGTTGAACTCGGCGATTGCCGGCCAGTCGTCGGAGCGCGCCTCTCGAATGATCCACGTCATGAGTGCAGGCATTTTGCCCCGGTTCGCAGCGCTGGGCTAGAATGGCACGGCGTTGCCGTGGGATGTGCGCGGTGGCGCTCCAGTCGCCACCCGTTACTGTCCGGCGCCCCGGTAGCTCAGGGGATAGAGCGTTCGCCTCCTAAGCGGAAGGTCG
>CAYOFE010000194.1:0-3404 GCA_964403135.1 uncultured Chromatiaceae bacterium
GGTGCGGGACCGCCGGCCGGGTCGCTGTTTCTCTGTTATTGCCGCGAACCCGCGGCACCACCGCCGCACAAAATAACTGCGAAACTGCGACCCGGCACCGATTGCCGCCGCGCACCGATTGCCGCCGATTGCCGGGCCGTTACCCGCCCGAACCGTTAACGCCCCCCGAGCCGCAAGCGCTCCAGGTACTCCCGTACCTTGTCGCGGAAGCCCTCGCTGCTGGTGACGGTAGCGCCGCCGGCGAGCACCAGGATGTAGTCGCCGCGCAGCGTGCGGCTCACCTCGCGAACGTGGTTGGTGTTGACCAGGCATGACCGGCTGATGCGCAGCATCGGCTGGGACTGCAGCGCCTGTTCGGCCTGCTGCAGCGTGCTGCGCGCGGTGTAGTTGTCTTTTCCGGCCCTCAAGCGCACGTAGTTCCGGTCCGACTCCACCACCTCGATGCGCGCAGCATCGAGCATGTGCATGCGACCAGCTGCTTCGACGAGCAACCGCGGCGATTCCCCGGCACCATGCTCCAGCCGCGCGAGCAGGGCAGCCACCGCGGCGCCGCGATCGCTTCCGCTTTCGGCAGCACGGCGCTGGCGCACGCGCTGCAGCGTGGCCGCAAAGCGCTTCTGGTCGAACGGTTTCAGCAGGTAGTCGGTCGCGCTGACTTCGAAAGCGTCGAGCGCGTACTGGTCATAGGCGGTCACGAACACGATCAGCGGCAGGTGCGCGGGGTCGAGCGCGCGCGCCAGCCCGATGCCGTTCATGGTGTCCATCTGGATGTCGAGAAACAGCAGGTCGGGCGGGGTAGCCCGGATTGCCGCGAGCGCCTCTCGTGGGTCGCCATACTCACCGGTGATTTCGAGGTCGGGCTCCGCCGCGCAGCACTCGCGCAGGGTGCGTCGCGCTGCCGGCTCGTCGTCGACGATGATGACGTTCATGCGCCGGCGGCCTCGCTTGTGGCGTTCGCGGAGCCTGCCGGCCGCGGCTGCTCGCACATGAGCGGCATGCGGATCTCGGCGACCCAGCGGCCGGATCCCTGTGGGCCCGCGACGAGAATGCCGCGTTCGCCGAACTGAACGGCAAGTCGTTCTCCGACATTGCGAAGGCCGATGCCCGGTGAGGCGGTCGTTCGCTCGGTACCGGTCGAGTTCTCCACGCGCAGGTGCAGTTCATCGCCGCCGGCCCAGATGGCCAGCTCGACGTGCACGGGTCCGGCGTGGCCGGTGAGCCCGTGGACAATGGCATTTTCCACCAGCGGTTGCAGGATCAGGCTCGGTACCCAGGCGGGCGGAAGCGTCGCCATTTCCGGCATGTTTACTGTCAGGCGGTCGGCGAATCGGCGTCGCTGCAGGTCGAGGTACAGCTGCACGAACTGCATCTCGTCGGCGAGTCGGCTGAAATCGCGTTCGCCGGCCTTCAGCAAGCGACGTAACAGGTCGGCGAGTTGCACGACCATCTCTTGTGCCGCGGCCGGGTCCCAGCTGATCTGCCCCCGTATGGTGTGCAGTAAATTGAAAAGGGTGTGCGGCGAGAGCTGCATGCGCAGCGTGGCGAGGCGGGCCTCGCTCCATTGCCGCTCCATGGCCGCGGCGCGCGATTCCACGTCGCGGTACTGCTTGTAGATAGAAAAGCCGGTGACCAGCGCCAGGCCGAATCCGTAGCGCACTAGGAAATCAATGAAGCTGGCGAGCCAGACGGTGGGCCCGCCGCCGGCGATCCAGTGATCGAGGCCGAAATCATTCCCCGCCTGCGTCTCGAGCGGCATGGCGGCGTAGTCGGCAAGAACCATGGCCGGGTATGCGAGCACTGAAAAGATCAGCGCGAGCAGCAACTGCTGCAGGGCATTCGGCAGCAGCGGCTCCCATCCGCGGCGCAGCGAGAGCCAATAGCAGCCGAGCAGGGGCGGAAACAGCAGGGCGTACTGCAGGACGCGCATTTCCCAGGGCGCGAACAGCGCCTTGTCGGTGATCGTGGCAAGCGTTGCGCCGAGCCCGTAGTTGAAGAGCACGGCCGACACCGTGGCGTAGAGCCAGAAAACACCGGTGATCGCGGTGAGCGTGCGAAAGTCCAGGCCGTGCCGGCCGGGCACACGGGCCAGAGCAACGCCTGCCGGCGTTCCCGCGCCAACGGCGCTCTGGCCCGCCCGGCCTGGCAGGTTCAGTTCCAATTGTGACTCGGCCACGACGGCAATCGGTCCCTGCGGTTTGCTGTTGACTAGGGTAGCGCAGTTCGCGCCGCAGGCGATGGCGGTGGGCACACTCGGGGACGAAGCCGTCAGCAGCAGGGACGAAACAGACGCGGCGCAGGACGGCGCCGGCGCGAGGCGGGATGAAATCCCGACGCGGCTTTAGCGCCGCGTGCTGGTCGTGTTCGCCGCTTGGGGACGAGCCCGTCCGCGGACGGGACGGTCACGAGGGACGCCTATGGTTTTGCGGTGGGCCGAGAGCGTCTGATATCACCAACGCGAGAGATCGCGCCGATACATCCACTCAACGAGCTGACCGATAAGGAGACGATTATGAACCGCAAGTATCTCACGCTAACTCAGTTTGTCGCCTCAGTCGCGCTCCGTAGTGCCGCAGCTGTCGCAGCGACCGTTGTGCTGACCGTGGGCCCGGCGGTGGCCGAGCCGGTGTTGTCGAGCGATAAGCAGCCACTGCAGGCTGCTGTGCGCTATTCCGACCTCGACCTGACATCGGTCGAAGGGGCGACCACACTCTACCGGCGCATCGTTGCGGCGGCCCATCGTGTCTGTCCTGACAGTGGGGTGCGAGACGCGCGCACTGCGCAAGCCATCCGCGAATGCCGCGCGCAGGCGATTCGGCGCGCCGTCGACAGTGTCGGTAGCCCGCAGCTGGCCGCGGTGTACATCGGCCGCCATTCCAACGGCTGACTGGGTGACTGGGTGCCGGGTCGCAGTTTCGCAGTTATTGTTTGCGACTCTGGTGCGGCTGGTTTGCTGCAATAACTGCGAAACTGCGACCCGGCACCGATTGCCATAACTGCGAAACTGCGACCCGGCACCGATTGCCTGCACCGATTGCCTCCAGTGACATCGGCGCCGCACGCCCGTATCATCGCCGCCTTCCTTCAACGACAGCCCCGTCTGGCGAGATCCGCCCGCGGGAAGAAAGGCGCAATTCCATGTCTCACAAGGCAATAACCGCTGTGTTCCTGGGTGCGGCACTGCTGGCCGGATGCCAGCAGAAGGCGGCCGAGGCTGAACCCAAGACCATGACGGAAGACCAGAAGTCGGTTTACGCCTACGGCGCGGCGATCGGCCAGCAGCTCAACGATCAGCTCAAGCAATTGCGCCTGACGCCCGAGGAGCTGGATGCGTTTCGTTCCGGCTTCTCGGCCACGCTCGGCGGGAAAGAATCGGCGGTCGATATCGGTCAATACGAAAACAAGTT
>CAYOFE010000195.1:0-641 GCA_964403135.1 uncultured Chromatiaceae bacterium
GGTGACCGAGTCTTCGAGCGTCCAGGGCTCGGCCGAAATGCCTAGCAGGCGCAGCGCCACGGGATGCTCATCGCGATACCCGGTGATGTAGGCATTCATCCCCTCAAGGTAAAGCTCTCGCATGCGCCGCTGCGCTGCGCCAAGCAGTCGCGCATGGCGCGCCGCGGGGCGCGGAATGCCGGCCACGCGCAATGCGGTGTCTGACTCGAGCCCCGCCTCACCGATCAGCTCGGACAGTCGGCCGTGCGCCAGGTAACGGCTGAACTCGATCTGCAACAAGCGGTCCTGCGCCGTGACAAAGCCCTGCGCCCGGATCGCATCGTCGATGCTCTGCGCAAATACGTAGGGAACGCCCTGTTCATCGCGCAGCACCCGCACCGGGGCATCGAGCACCGCCAGTTGCAGCGTACCATCCAGCCGATATCGATCGGCCTGCCAGAGATACGCGATCGCACCGAGCGCGAGCGCGATCAGCAGCGCCAACAGGCGCCATAGCCATTTCACTGCGCTCACACCCCCGCTTCGCCTGCGTTCATGACGCGCCGATGACCACGATATGCAGTCGCACGGGACCGTGCGCCCCGAGCCGGCTCGGCACGCCGAGGCGGGCTTGCGGACGGTGCGCGCGACCTACGCCAACA
>CAYOFE010000195.1:651-3345 GCA_964403135.1 uncultured Chromatiaceae bacterium
CCGGCTCGGCACGCCGAGGTCGGCGGTGCGTGACGGGCCGCAGATGATGTTCGTCGCACGGGGCCATCTGTCCGGGCCATAGACGCTTCGCAGGCGGCTCCACAGGCCATCGATCGATTCGATCAACTGCCCGGCCTGCACCAGCACGATGTGCGTCGCGGCGAGAAACGGCACCGTCTCCTGGCCATGGGTGGGCACGAGCACGACGGCGCCCTCCTCGGCCAGCGCGGCCAGGCAGCCCGTCACCAGCGCATCGCCGTCGGTGCGCAACGGACGCGACCGGGCATCGAGCCGCGGATGCGACTCCCACGGCACATCCGGCAACAGGTCACCGAGCGCCACGCTCGGCTCCAGCCCGCGGCACGCCAGGTAATCCGCGAGCGCCTCAGGCACCGCCGCCAGCGCGGCGACCCGCACGACAGTTGCTGCAGCCCGCGAGGCGTTTGCCGTGAAGCGATCGAGGATCATGGCTTGCCCATCATGCGCCGCTGACGCCAACGCGCCTGAAATGTCCTGCCCTCCGGAGCCGCCAAGTCGCGAAAACGGGTCCATCCGTCAAGCGGCGGCGGCAGCCGCCGCAGCCAGCGCCGGCCTGGCCTTGCGCCAGGGATGGAGGCGAGATACAGCAGTTTCGCCGCCAGTGACAGCGCCATACGATAAAGCCATGGCCGGGTGGCGAGCGCCCGCCACCACGCCAGGGCGCGCTTGTCCGTCGCGGCGGCCTGCAACTGCCACTGCTCCCGCCAGTAACGCAGCAGCCGCAGAATCGGAATGCCGACCGGACACACCGTCTCGCAGCGGCCGCACAGCGTCGATGCCGCCGGCAGATGCGCGGCCGCCGCGATGCCGGCCAGGCCCGGAGTCAGCACCGCGCCCATCGGCCCGGAATAAACCGACCCGTAGGCGTGCCCGCCGACGGCGCTGTAAACCGGGCAGTGGTTCAGACAGGCCGAACAGCGAATGCAGCGCAGGATGTCCTGCAGCGGCGTACCGAGCAGCCGGCGGCGCCCGTTATCCACCAGCACCACGTGAAGACTGCCAGCTGCGCTGCCGTCCGCGGCGCGCTTCGGGCCGTGGATCAGCGTGGTGTAACTGCTGAGCGGCTCGCCGATCGCCGAGCGGGCCAGCAGTTTCAGCAGCACCCCGGCGTCCTCCAGCGTCGGCACCACCTTTTCGATGCCGGTGACGACGATATGCGTGGCGGGCAGCGATGCAGTGAGATCGGCGTTGCCCTCGTTCGTCACCAGCACCACGCCACCGGTTTCCGCGACGAGGAAGTTGGCGCCGGTTATGCCGACGTCGGCGCGAAGGAACACCTCGCGCAGCACGGCCCGCGCCTCGGCCAGCATTTCGCCGGCATCCTCGAGAGCGTGGTCGCGCGCAAGAGAGTGGTGCCTCTCGAAGGTCCGGCCGACCTCGGCGAGGCTGACGTGCAAAGCCGGCGCCAGGATGTGGCTCGGCCGCTCGCCGCGCAGCTGAATGATGTACTCGCCGAGATCGGTCTCGGTAACCTGCAGGCCGCGGCTTTCGAGCGCCGCGTTGAGCTCGATTTCCTCCGTGACCATGGACTTGCTCTTGATCACTGCGCGCGCCGCGCCTTCGCCACAGATGCGGGCGACGATCTCGCAGGCCTGCGCCGCGTTTGCGGCGCGGTGCACGTGGCCGCCCGCCGCGATAACCTGCGACTCGAAACGATCGAGGTGGTGATCGAGACTGCCGAGCGTGGCCTCGCGAATTCGCGCCGCCGCCGCCCGCACCGATGCGAACTCGGGGAAATCGGCCAGCGCCGCGGCACGCATGGCGGGCATGGCGTGGCGCAGTCCGCGCAGCGACCCCTGCAACGTCTCGCGAGCCAGCGCCTCGCGCGCAAGGCGTGGAAACTCAGCGCTGGTCGTCTGCACCGCCCGCTGCCTTTCCGGCCAGCACCTCTGCGATGTGCAAGGCCTCGATATCGTGACCCATGCGGCGCAGGCGCCCTTCCAGATGCATCAGGCAACCAAGATCGCCACCGATGAGCGCACGAGCGCCGGTCCTGACGATCGAATCGAGCTTGCGATCGGCAATCTGCGCCGAGATCTCTGCATACCGGACACAAAACAGCCCGCCGAAACCGCAGCATTCCTCCCTCGCTGCCATCTCCGTCAGTTCAAGGCCCCGCACCATGCCGAGCAGCGCGCGCGGCTGATCGAAAATCCCGAGGCCGCGCAGCGCCGAGCAACTGTCGTGGTAGGTTGCCAATGCATCGAACTCGGCATCGACTTCGGGACCGCCGGCGACGTCGCGCAGGAAGCCCGTCAACTCCGAGGTGCGCGCGGCCAGCGATTCCGCCGCTGCCCGCTGCGGCGAGCCCGGCGGGAACAGGCCGGGATACTCCTGCCGAACCATGGCGGCGCAGGACGCCGAAGGCACGACCACGCGCTCGTAATCGCTGAATGCTCGTATGATCTGCCGGGCCTGACGGACGGCGCCCTCGCGGTCGCCGCCGTTGAAACTGACCTGCCCGCAGCAGGTCTGCGCGGGCACCGCGACGCCGAAACCCGCCCGCTCGATCAGCCGCACGGCGGCTGCGGCCACGCGCGGGCGAAACAGATCAATGAGACAGGTGATCAGCAGGGCAACCCGGGGTGACGCGGCGAACATCATGAAGCAGATATAAAATTACTGATAAATTAATGCTTTATAAGATATTTATAA
>CAYOFE010000196.1:0-3310 GCA_964403135.1 uncultured Chromatiaceae bacterium
CGATACGGTTTTCATCAGCGCGTTATAGGCTTTGACGAACTCGTCGACTGCCTCTGCGGCGGCCGTCGCGCTGTTGCTGATGTTCAGTTTCACGGTGGTGCCTGGCTCGGCCTCGAGCAGATTGAGCGTCACCCCTTCGATGGCGCCGCTGATCGAATTGCCAGCGGAGCGTACGGCCAGGCCGTCGATTTCTATCGATGCATCCTGTGCCGCTGCGAGCTCGGTCATGCTGTTGGTCGTACCGGCGCCGAATTCGAAGGCCTCGAGCGGGCTGCCGGCCTGTACGGCGTCGATGCCGATGGCGTGGTCGGCGCCGGTATGCATGCTGGCCAGCAACAGGTGCGCGCCGTCGTCGGCGGTGACGATGCTCGCCCGCACGCCCGGATTGTCCGCCGCATCGTTGATGGCATCGCGGATGTCGGCCAGCGTGCTTCCGGCGGCGATCTCGATGGTAGCGGCCGCGCCATTCATCGTGACGGCCAGAGTACCTGCGCCAACCACGGTGTCCGCGCTGGCGAAAGGAGTGGAAACCAGCTTGTGGGTGCTGGCGAGCGCCAACACCTCGATATCGTAGGAGCCGGGCGCGGCGGCCGCTGCGGGGGCGGCGCTAAGGATCGCGCTGGGAGTCACGGTCGCGGTACGTTTCTGGAACTTGTCGAGGCTCGACAGCCCGGCGAGCGCATCGCGAAACGTGGCGAGCGCGCTCTTCAGTTTGCCGTAAGCGGAAAGCTGGGCATTGGCTTTGGCCTCGCGCAGGTTGAGATAACGGCCGAGCGGCTGGCGTTCGGCAGCGACGAGCTGCTCCACGAGGCTCTTGATGTCGAGGCCAGTGCCAATTCCGGGCGCTGTGATTTGCATGCGTCAGACCTGTGCTGGCGATCCAGCGGTTGTGCCGTCGCCCGGACTGGGGAAAGCAAGTTCCGTGCCAGTCAGACGATCTCGCTGATCGTGTGGAACCCGCCCGCCTTCAGCGAGGCGCTGATGCGCAGCAACTCTTCCGACGGGATCTGGCGTATCACTTCGCCGGTTTGCGGGTTGGTGACGCGAATGACGGTCCGTCCCGTCGCATCGTCGACCTGGAAATGCAGCTCGCGGCTGCTGCTGGCCAGGTAATCCTGGATCTGCTTGATGGCCTGCTCGATGCTCGGCGCCGGTGGTGCAGGCGGCGGAGGCGGCAAGGCATTGCCGCTGGCCGGCGGCGCCTTGCCGGCGGGCGCGGCCTGGCCTGCCGCTGTGGTCGACGGCCGGACCGAGGCGTCCTGCATGCTGACAGCGGGGATACTCATGGCTGACCTCACAGCGTGATATCAGGCGGAACCAAACGGCACAGGCCACGCCGGATGGCCGGGTGGCTTCGACCTTGCCGTTGTGTGGTTCTCCACATCGTCGCGGTGACCGGCTGGGTGCCGCGGCTCTGCCGATCCGCGGCGGTGGCCGGCTTTCGCCGGCCACCGCCCCGTTCAGCATCAGCTTACTGGAGCAGCCCCAGCACGACCTGCGGCGAGGCGTTGGCCTGGGCCAACACCGCTACACCGGCCTGCTGCAGGATCTGCGACTTGGTCAGCGCAGCCGTCTCCGCCGCGAAGTCCGCATCCATGATCCGGCTGCGGGAGGCGGCGAGGTTTTCCGATACCGTCTGCAGGTTCACGATGGTGGACTCGAAGCGGTTCTGGATGGCGCCCAAGTCGCCACGCAGATTGTTGACCACCGTGAGCGCCACATCGATCTGGGCGATCGCCGTGTTGGCGCCGTCCACGTCGGCGATGCTCAGGGTTTCGAGGCCCGCGGTGCCGAGGGCCGCCGTGTCGGTGCCAAAGCCGAGACTGGCATAGTCACCGGTCAGCGTGATGTCGCCTTCGGCGAGCAACTGGATATTGCCAGCGCTGTTCAGGAAGGCGGACAGCCCGCTGATGCCGGCGGCATTGATCGAGTCCACCGCCTGCTGCACCGTCGAGTCCTGCGCGAAGTCCACGGTTACGGCGGTGCCGGTACCGACCTGGAAGTCGACCGAGAGAGCACCCGCCGAGGTGTCGAAGTTGGTGGAGTCGGACTCCAGGCCAGCCGTCTGGCCCATCTGCGTCAGGCGCACGCCCACCGACAGGTCCACGGAGATCGTGTTGCCGATGTTGGCGCCGACCTGGAACACGGCCGTGCCGTAGCTGCCGTCGAGCACCTTCACGCCGTTGAAGTTGGTCTGCACGGCAATGCGGTCGACTTCCGCCAGGCGTTGCTGGACTTCGGCGTCCAGGGCGGCGCGGTCGGAGGCCGAATTCGTCGAGTTCGCCGACTGCACGGCCAGCTCGCGGATGCGCTGCAGGTTGTTGCTGAGCTCGTCCAGAGCGGACTCAGCGGTCTGCGACAGCGAGATGCCGTCGTTGGCGTTACGCACCGCCTGGTTCAGGCCGCGGATCTGCGTGGTGAAGCGCTGGCTGATCGCCAGGCCCGCCGCGTCGTCCTTGGCGCTGTTGATGCGCAGGCCCGAGGACAACCGCTGCAGGGCGGTCGCCAGCATACCTTCCGAGCGCGACATATTGCGCTGCGCGTTCAGCGACATCACGTTGGTGTTGATAACTAGTGGCATGACTGCCCCTCCTGATGGGTAAAAACTGCCAAACTTACATGCTTACCGGGTCCCTTGGTCTGTGCTGTTTGGGTCAGCGCCCCGAGGGGGACCTTTTAGCCATTGCGAGTGGCTTATCGGCAGGGGCGTGGGCGACTTGAATCGGCGGTTGTGACCGGTGTCGCAGAAAATTGGCGATCGGGACGCTTGCCGGGCCGCTCGCCGGCGGTTGCAGGCGACCCGCGGCCGCCGGATCTAGAGCACGTCGAACAGCGACATGCTGCGGGTCCGGGCGAAGACCTTCTGCGCGGCCTCGAGCCCCAGCAACTGCGTCTGCAGCTCGGACACGGCCTTCGCCATGTCCACGTCGCGCAGCGTGGAAAGGGTTTTCTGCAGCTCCAGCTCCAGCTCGCTGTTACTCTCGATCTGGCTGTCGATGACGGCGAGGCGCACGCCAACGCGGCTGCGCGCTTCGTTCACGTGCGCCTGAGCGCCATCGAGGTCGAGCAGAGCCCGATTCAGCGCATTCTGAAACTGCGCGCGATCGGCGGGCGTCGACATGTCCGCCTCGAGCGCGCGCGCCAGTTCCGCGGCGATGTCGAACACGCTCTGGTTGGCGGCGCTTGCCACCGTGAAACCGTCGCCGGCGGCCGGGTTGCCCGCGAAGGTGATCGACGCACCGTTGAACGCGATGGTTTCGCCAGGCAACCAGTTGCCGCTCGCCACCGTAGCCCCTGAGCTGTCGGTGAC
>CAYOFE010000197.1:0-3235 GCA_964403135.1 uncultured Chromatiaceae bacterium
ACACCCGGTCGTCGTAGGGCACGCTGCCCGCGTGGTCGAGCGAGACCTGCAGGAACCGGTCGGTGACGCGCACCAGCTTGTCGAATAATTGCCGGCCATGCCCGCCTTCGCGCGTCATGTTGGTGACGATGCGGAAGCGGTTCACGCCGCGCTCGCGCGACAGGACCTTGATCACGGCATAGGCGTCGGTGATGGAGGTCGGCTCGTCGCAGACCACCACGACGACCTCGTGCGCCGCCTCGGCGAAGCGCAGCACCAGGTCGGAGATTCCGGCCGGCGTATCCACCAGCAGCACGTCGAGATCGCAGGTGAGTTCGCTGAAGGCATGCACGATACCGGCGTGCTGCGCGGGGTTCAGGTTTGCCAGCTCGGTGATGCCCGAGGCGCCCGGCACTACCATCACGCCGGCAGGGCCGGTGACGATGATTTCCTCGAGGCTTTTCTGGCCGCGGATGACGTCGCTCATATTGCAGAGCGGCTGCAGACCGAACAGCACGTCGACGTTGGCAAGCCCGAGATCGCCGTCGAGGAGCATCACGCGCCGGCCGAGCAGGGAAAGTGCCACCGCGAGGTTTGCGCAGATGTTGGTCTTGCCCACACCGCCCTTGCCGCCGGTCACGGCAATGACTTTTACGGGCTTGGCATCGCGCAGGCGTCGCAGGCCTTCCGCCTGGTCGGCTTGGCGTTTTTGTTCAGGCGCAGGCATCGGTCTGTACCTCGGCAAAGTGTTCGGCCAGAAAGTCGTCGTTCACGTCGTCGCGGCGGTTCATCAGCTCCACCGCGGTCTTGACCAGCCAGGTCTGGCGAGGCCGTGCGAAATGCAGGTCCTCCGGGACGCGCTGGCCATTTGCGACATAAGCCAGTGGCAGCCCGGTGCGCATCAGCACCGAGAAGGCACCGCCCAGGGAGTTCGCCTCATCCGTCTTGGTGAGGATGCATGCGGTCGGGCGCGCAATCAGGAACGAGTCCACAATTTCCGCGAGGCTTTCGGTCTGTCCATTGGCGGGCAGGGCCAGCAGTACCTGCACGCGGCTGCCTGCGCGCACCAGCCAGGACAGCTGGCGGGCGAGTCGCACATCGCGCTGGCCCATGCCGGCGGTGTCGATCAGCACCAGGCGGCGGCCGCCGAGCGCATTGAGAATTTCCTGCAGCTGCTCACCGTCGCTGGCCTGGTAAACCGGTGCGCCGATGATCTGCCCGAAAGTCTCGAGCTGCTCGCGTGCCGCGAGCCGGTAGGTGTCGGTGGTGACGAGCGCGATGTCGCGGGCATGGCCTGTCAATGCGAAGCGCGCGGCGAGCTTGGCGATCGTGGTGGTCTTGCCCACGCCGGTCGGCCCGACCACCGCGAAGACGCCGCCTTCGGCAATCAGGTCGGTCTCGCAGGTGGGTATGCGCTCGGTCAGCGCGGCGAGCGGCGCGCTCCAGGTCGTGGCGGCAGTGACCGTTGTGCCGAGCGCAGCGATGATCGTCTGTACGGCATCGCTGGTCAGGCCGAGGCGCGCCAGGTTGCGCACCACGCCGGTGGTGCCGGCATCGCGCCGGACTTTCTGGTCCCAGGTCAGGCGGGCCAGTTCGGTTTCCAGCAGCCCACGCAGCAGGCGCACTTCGTCCTGCAGCCGGGCGATATCGGCTGCTGCAGGCGCCATCGGTTGTACCGGCGCGCTGGTGGCGGGTGGCGGTGTCGGCCGAGCGATATCCGCTGCAATCGGCCGGGCAAAGCTCGCTGGTGCAGCGGTGTCCACCGCCGCGGCGACTTCGATGCCACCCTCGACCCGCTGGGTTTCGAGAATGACCGCATCCGGCCCCAGCTCGTCGCGCACCTGTTGCAGGGCTTCCTGCGTGTCCCGGGCGATGAATCGTCGGATCTTCATGTATTCGGCCCCTTAAGCTGTCCTTTTCCCGGCGTCTCGCGACGGCGCGCCGTCACGCGACGGCTGGCTGTCAGGCTCCGACCGCGGCCACCAGCCGCACCCGCCGGCTGTCCGGAACCTCGTTGTAGGCGAGCACTTTCAGGCTCGGCACCGTGAAACGCAGGAACCGCGATAGCCAGGGCCGCAGGCCCGGTGGCACCAGCAGGACCGCCGGCTGGCCGGCGATTTCCTGACGGTGAGTTGTCTCCGAGAGTTGCGCCTGGACCCGCTCGGCCAGCGTCGGCTCGATGCTGCCCTCGGCGCCTCCCCGCAGAGCTTCTTGCAAGATCTGTTCCAGCCGCGGGTCCAGGGTGATCACGGGGAGTTCATCCGCCTGGCCGCCGAGCCGTTGGACGATCGCCCGGCCCAGCGCCACACGGGCCTGGTCGGTCAGCGCTTCGGGGTCCTGGCTGGTGCGGCCGTACTCGGCCAGCGTCTGGCAGATGGTGCGGATGTTGGTGATCGGGATCTGGTCGCGCAGCAACTCCTGCAATACGCGCACCACCGTCGAGAGCGGCAGCGTCTTCGGCACCAGCTCCTCGACGAGCTTTGGCGCCTGCCTGGCGAGACGGTCGAGCATGAATTGTGCTTCCTGGTGGCCGAACAGCTCGTGCGCGTTCTCCTGCAGTACCTTCGACATGTGCGTGGCGATCACGGTCGGGGCATCCACGACGGTGTAACCGCGCGCCTGCGCATCCTCGCGCTGCACGGGGTCGATCCAGACGGCCTCGAGATTGAACGCCGGGTCGCGCACGGCAATGCCCTGCATGCGCTGGGTGATGTGGCCCGGGTTGATGGCGAGTTCGCGATCCGTGTATACCTCGCCCTGCGCCACCGGCGAGCCCATGATGCTGATGCGATAGCCCTGCGGCGGCAGGTCGAGGTCGTCGCGAATTCGCACCGGCGAGACCAGGAAGCCGAGCTCCTCGGACAGCCGCTTGCGCACGCCCCTGATCCGGCGCATCAGCTCGCCATCCTGCGCCTTGTCCACCAGCGGGATCAGCCGGTAACCGACGTCGAGCCCGATCGGGTCGGTTTCCCCGACATCGTCCCAGGAAAGATCCCGGGCGAGTTCCGCATCGGGCGCGACAGGTGCCGGCGGCGGCGCGGCGGCCGCTTGTCTGGCTTCGGCGGCACGCCGCTCCGTCAGCCATGCGACCCCGCCGCAGCCCGCCGCAGCCAGCAGGAAAGTCACGTTCGGCATACCCGGCACGATCCCGAGCAGGGCGAGCAGGGACCCGACCACCCGCAGCACGCGCGGCTCGCCGAGCAGCTGGTTGAGCAGCTGCCGGCCCATGTCCTCGGAGCGCGACATGCTCGTGACG
>CAYOFE010000198.1:0-3088 GCA_964403135.1 uncultured Chromatiaceae bacterium
AGGAGGTACGCGGCATGGGGCCCGGCAAGGCGGCTGCGCTGATTGCCGCGCGGGAATGCTGCTGTCGTTACCTGCAGGAAAGGCTCACCCCGGGTCAACCGATACGCTCGCCAGCCGACAGCCGGGAATTTCTCATCGCCAGGCTGCGCGACCGGCCGCACGAAGTGTTCTGCTGCCTGTTCCTCGACAACCGCCATCGCGTACTGGCCTTCGATGAATTGTTCCGCGGCACGATCGACAACACCACCGTCTATCCGCGCGAGGTGGTGCGCCAGGCCTTGAAACGCAACGCGGCCGCCGTGATCCTTGCCCATAACCACCCCTCCGGGGTGGCCGAGCCGAGCGAGGCGGACCAGCTCATCACGCAACGCATCCGCAGCGCGCTGGAACTGATCGACGTGCGCCTGCTCGACCACTTCGTGATCGGTGACGGGACCTGCACGTCGCTGGCGAGCCGGGGGCTGATCTGACACCCTTGCCTCCGCCGTGCCGGGCTGGTCTAATAGCGGCCCTTTTGCCGCCTCGTGCGGCGCCAATTGATTGATTCGCCAGAGGTTCGCCATGTCGCGCGTATGCCAGGTGACCGGTAAGCGGCCGGCGGTCGGACATAACGTGTCCCACGCCAATAACAAGACCAAGCGTCGGTTCCTGCCGAACCTGCACACGCATCGGTTCTGGCTGGAAAGCGAGAAACGCTTCGTGAGGCTGCGCGTGTCCACGCGCGGCCTGCGCAACATCGACAAGGTCGGGCTCGAAAAAGTCGTCGCCGACCTGCGGGCCAGGGGCGAGAAGATCTGACGGCAGGAGCCGGATCATGCGCGAGAAGATCAAACTGGTGTCGTCGGCCGGAACCGGCCATTACTACACCACCACCAAGAACAAGCGGAACACGCCGGACAAACTGGAGCGAAGCAAGTTCGACCCCGTGGTCCGGAAGCACGTCCCCTACAAGGAAAGCAAGATCAAGTAACGCAGGCCGGCTGCGGCAGATAGCCGCGCAGCCGAGCGGAGAACTCCGCCAGCGCCTCGATGCCGCTCGCCTCGGCGCGCGCGCACCATTCCTTCAGGTCTTTCACCAGCCGGTCGTTCGAGACATTCGCCCGCTGCCAAAGCTCGACGAGTTGGCGGCGGTATTCGTGCACCGTATGCAGTGCGGGACTCGACTCCAGCAGCCTCGCCAGCCGCAACTTCGACGCTTCGTCGAGCAGGCCTGGCCAGCGCACCAGCAGCCGGCGGGCGGCCCTCATCAGTGCATCGCCACGGCGAGCCTGCCTCTCCATATCGAGCACGGGCAACATCACGCGACGCGTGTAATCCCGCAGCACGTGCATGCGGTGCTGAAGCACGGCACGCAGTGTTTCCATGTCCACCGGCCGCGGCGCCGGGGCGAACCGCGGCTGCGGGGCCACGCGCGACACCCGGCACAGGCCGAGTACGCGCAGCACGACGATGTAGAACCAGCCGATGTCGATTTCCCAGCGGCGCACCGAAAACTTCGCCGAGGTCGGGAAGGCGTGGTGGTTGTTGTGAAGTTCCTCGCCGCCAATCAGGACGGCGACCGGCACCAGGTTGGTGGCGGCATCTTCGGTCTCGAAATTGCGATAGCCCCAGGCATGACCCAGGCCATTGATGACGCCCGCCGCAAAAAACGGCATGGCCATCATCTGCATGGCGAACATGGTGATACCCAGAGCGCCGAACAGCAGCACGTCGATCGCCAGCGTCGCATAGATACCGGCCCCGTGCAGACGGCCGTATAAGTTGTGCTCCAGCCAGTCGTCCGGCGTGCCACGGCTGTATTTCTCCACCGTGGCCGGATTGCGCGCCTCAATGCGATAGACTTCGGCACCGCGGAGCACGATGGTTTTCAGGCCATGGATCACCGGGCTGTGCGGGTCGTTCACGGTCTCGCAGAACGCGTGGTGCTTGCGGTGCACGGCCACCCACTCGCGGGTCACCATCCCGGAGGTCAGCCAGATCCACAGCCGGAAAAAGTGCCGCAGTGCCGGATGCAGCTCGATCGCCCGGTGCGCCTGGTCCCGGTGCAGGTACAGCGTGACCGCCATCATCGAGACCTGGATCAGACCGAAGGTGATCGCAAGCCGGGCCCAGACGGACAGCCCGAGCAAGCCATCAATATGTTCAGCCAGAAAGTTCAGCATGAAGCCCCGTCCCCGCCCAAGGCATAGGTTGGCGGCAGACTATACCTGAGATTCCTGGCGTGCCCGAACTACCCGAGGTCGAAACGACGCGACGCGGCATCGAGCCGTGGCTCGCCGGACGGCGGATCCGACAGCTCCTGGTGCGCGAAAGGCAGCTGCGCTGGCCGGTCCCTGCCGGCATCGAGCAGCGCCTGCGCGGCGCCGAAGTACGCGAAATCGGCCGGCGCGGCAAGTACTTGCTGCTGAATACGGACGCCGGCACCGCATTGATCCATCTCGGGATGTCCGGCCGGCTGCATGTCCTGCCCTGCCCTGAGCCGCCCGATACTCACGATCATTTCGACATCGTCGCCGACTCGGGGACACGGATCCGCTTCCACGACCCGCGCCGCTTCGGCTCGCTGCTCTGGGCCGGCTCTGACCCGGCGCGCCACCCGCTGCTTGCAGCGCTGGGACCGGAGCCACTCGGGCCGGATTTCGACGGCGGCTACCTGTGGCAGCGGAGCCGACGCCGCAGGGTCAGTATCAAGCAGCACCTGATGAACCCAGTCGTGGTGGTTGGCGTCGGCAATATTTACGCCAGCGAAGCGCTATTTCGCGCGGGTATCGATCCGCGACGCCCGGCGGGTCGGATTTCCCGGTCCGACATGGATCGACTGGCGTCAGCGGCGCGAGAGCTATTAACGGAAGCGATTCGACAGGGTGGCACGACGCTGCGCGATTTCGCCTGGGGCGACGGTCAACCGGGGTATTTCGCCCAGGAGCTGCGCGTGTACGGGCGCAAGGGCGAGGACTGCCTGGTGTGCGGCACGCCGATCCGCCAGATCGTGCAGGGCCAGCGCTCGACGTTTTTCTGCCCGCGATGTCAGCGCTAGGGAACCTCTGCACAGGGTATCAATGATGGTTGATACTGAGCGCAGCGGTTG
>CAYOFE010000199.1:0-3066 GCA_964403135.1 uncultured Chromatiaceae bacterium
GCCAAACGAGAAAATCACCTGGGGCAAGCTCTCTGCCGGGACGCCCAAGTTCATCATCGAGTCCGACGCCACCATCGTCGCCCCTCTCATCTTTGCCTGCGTGCTGGGCCAGTAGGCCCGGGAGCCCGAAATCCATGGCCAGAAACCGCGCCGCCGCCATTTCCCGCGAATTCAATCCGCCGGTCCCGGAGCCGTGGTCGGTGGAGAAATCCGCCGAGCTGTATCGGCTCGATGCCTGGGGCGAGGATTTTTTCTTCATTAATGAAAAAGGCCACGCTGCCGTACGACCGCTGCCCGACAACCCGCTCGCCATCGACATTGTGCAGGTGGTCGCCGAGATCCGCCGCCGCAACGTTGGCTTCCCCGTGCTGATCCGTTTCCAGGACGTGCTGCGCGCGCGCGTGCGCCGGCTGAACGAGGCTTTTGCCGCCGCCATTGCCGAGTCCGGTTACGCCAACGTGTACCGCGGCGTATACCCGATCAAGGTCAACCAGATGCACGAGGTAGTCGAGGAGGTGCTCGACGCCGGCAAGCCCTGGAGCATGGGCCTGGAGTGCGGCTCGAAGGCCGAGCTCATCGCCACGCTGCCGCATCTCACTGAAGACCGGCTGCTGCTCTGCAACGGCGTAAAGGACCGCACCATGCTGTCGCTGATCCTCTCGGCGCAACAGCTGGGTCTAAACGTCCTGCCGGTGGTGGAGAAATACTCCGAGTTCGAGCAGCTGATCGAGATCGCGCAGGCCTCCAGCATCAAGCCACGTCTCGCTGCGCGCATCCGGCTCGCCACGCAGGGCTCGGGCCGCTGGTTCGAGTCGGCCGGCGCGCGTTCCAAGTTCGGCATCGCGGTTCCCGAACTGGTGCGCATGTTGCAGGAGCTCGAGAAGCGCGAATTGCGCGACTCGCTGCAGCTGCTGCACTTCCACCTCGGCAGCCAGATCGCTGACATCCAGGTGCTGAAGCACGCTGTGCGCGAGGCCACTCAGGTTTACGTCAGCCTGCAGAGGCAGGGCATCGGCGTGCGCTACATCGACGTCGGCGGCGGGCTGGGCGTGAATTACGGCGCCGGTTACGCGCGCGGCGAGGACGGCATCAACTACGGGCTGCAGGAGTACGCCAACGCTGTGGTCTATGCCGTGAAGGAAGTGTGCGACGCGCGCGAGGTGCCGCCGCCAATCCTGGTTTCGGAAAGCGGCCGCGCCATCACCGCGCACCACTCCGTGCTGATCGTGCCGGTGCTCGGCACTCACCGGCCCGATACGCCGCTCGATGTCGAGCTTGCGGAGAAGCCGCACGCCACGGTCAAAGGCCTGAAGAAGATCCTCGACCAGCTGCGCCGCCGCAACGGCAAGCCCGAGGAACTGCTCGAGGCTTATCACGACGCGAAGGACGCCCGCAACGAGGCCGACCAGCTCTTCAGCCTCGGCTACCTGGCGCTGGATCAGCTCGCGGCGGTGCAACGGCTGTACTGGACGGTTTGTGCCGAGATCCTGCCGCGGCTGCGCGCTGCAGAGCTGGATCCGGCGCCGGACGAGCTCGCCGAACTCGAGGAACGGCTCACAGATCTCTATCTCTGCGATTTTTCGGTGTTCCAGTCGATGCTCGACCACTGGGCGATCGGACAGGGCTTCCCCATCATGCCGATCGACCGGCTGGAGGAGAACCCGAACCGCCGCGGCGTGCTGGTGGATCTCACCTGCGATTCCGACGGCAAGGTCAGCCACTACATCTCGGCGCTCGACGACAAGAGCTTCCTGCCGGTGCACGCGCAACAGCCGGACATGCCTTATTACATCGGCATATTCCTGGTCGGCGCGTACCAGGACATCATGGGCGACACGCACAACCTGTTCGGCCGCGTCCCCGAGGTGCACGTGTATGGCGATGCCGAGGAGCCGGACTACTTCTGGATCGAGAAAGTGATCCCGGGCATGACCGTGCACGAGATGCTGGCCCAGGTGCAGTACTTCCCGAACGATCTCAACCGGCGCATGAGCGAGCTGGTCAAGCGCAAGATCGACGCGGGCGAGGTGCGCCCCGGCGCGGGCATGCAGATCCTCGACCAGTACACCGCGTGCTTCAACGAAACGACCTACTGCATCGCCGGTTGAGGCCGATCGCGTGATCGCCCAAGGTCACCGCCTGAAAGTCGCGCTCCTCCAGATGCGGATGGGCGAGGACCCGGATGCCAATCTCAGGCGGGCGCTGGAGCAGGCACAACAGGCGGTCAAGGCCGGGGCGAAGCTGATCTGCCTCCCGGAGCTGTTTCGCTCGCGTTATTTCTGCCAGGAAGAGAACGCGGCCCATTTCGCGCTGGCGGAAGCCGTGCCGGGGCCGACCAGCGCCGCCTTCGAGCCGCTGGCGCGCGAGCACGGCGTGACCATCGTGCTGTCGCTGTTCGAGCGGCGCGCGGCAGGCCTCTACCACAACACCGCGGTGGTGATCGATGGCGAGCAGGGCTGCATCGGCAAGTACCGCAAGATGCACATTCCGGACGACCCGCGCTATTACGAGAAGTATTACTTCACGCCGGGCGATCTCGGTTACCGGTCGTTCACCACGCGCGCCGCAGAACTCGGCGTGCTGGTGTGCTGGGACCAGTGGTACCCGGAAGGCGCACGGCTCACCGCGCTGCAGGGTGCCGAGATACTTGTCTATCCCACCGCCATCGGCTGGCACCCGGAGGAGAAGGCCCAGATCGGTGAACGGCAACATGCGGCGTGGGAAACCATCCAGCGCGCGCACGCGATTGCCAACGGCTGTTTCGTGATCGCGATCAACCGCACCGGCTTCGAGCCCGACCCGAAAGGCTCCGGCGGCATCGAGTTCTGGGGGCAGAGCTTCGTCGCCGCGCCCGACGGGCACGTTATTCTCCGGGGCCCGGCGGATCGCGAGGCGCTGCTGCTCGCCGACATCGACCTTGCGGAGATCGAGCGGCAGCGCCAGGGCTGGCCGTTCCTGCGCGACCGCAGAATCGACGCCTACGTAGGCATCACGAGGCGTTTACTGGACGACTAGGGAACCTCTGCACAGGGTATCAATGATGGTCGATACTGAGCGCAGCGGTTG
>CAYOFE010000200.1:0-3034 GCA_964403135.1 uncultured Chromatiaceae bacterium
AGCATTTCCGCCCCCGTGCGTTCTGACGGCGGCAGCTCGGCCGCCATGCCATCGGCGATGGCGATCGCCGCGTCGTAGTTCTCGACCTCGGACTCGGCATAGAACCGCTGCAGCCGCAGATCCATGTCGGCGGGGGCGAGCTGCTGGCCGGCGGTGACCGCGGCCAGCGATTCCTCCGGGCGCCGTGATTCGAGGTAGGCACTGGCCGCGGCGGAGTGAACGTAGGCCGGCAGGCTCGAGCCCTCGGCACGCAGCGCCTCGTACTCGCGGATCGCATCGGCGTGCCGGCCGCGTTCCACCAGGGCGGTCAGCCGATCGTTACGCAGGCGAGCCGCGAAAGGCCCGCGCCCGGCCTCGCCGGCCAGGGCCTGGTCGTAATCGGCGATCACGCGATCGAGATACTCGTATGGCCGGCCCGGTGGCGCTTCGGTCGCCAGCGCGAAACGCAGGTCCATTGCAAGGGCGTCGACCTGCAGCGAGCCGATTTCCTCGGCGGTGAGAATACCGGGATTGGCCCGGCCGATTGCCAGCGCCTGGTCGGGCAGCAGCATTGCGCGCAACGCCAGGGCCTTGCCGCGCAGTGCCTCGCGCTGGCCCGGCTGCAGGGCAAGCACAGCATCGTAATCGTTGACCGCCGCGAGATATTGTTCCTGGCGCGAGTACACGTAAGCGGAAGCCAGCCGCACCGCGGCGGTCTGCTGGGCGTACGCGGGCAGACTATCCAGCAAGCCGCGTGCTTCGCTGAGTCGACCGGTATCGGCCAGTGTCAGTGCGAGGCCGGCCCCGGCATCGGCATTGCCCGCGTCGGCCGAGGCGGCGGCGCGGTACCAGCGCTCGGCGGTTACCACGTCACCCAGGTTCCTTGCGGACTTAGCGGCCGCGTTGAGGACGTACGCCGGTGTGCGCCTCACGTCGAGGCCACCGGCCTGCGCAACGGCATCGGCATCGCGACCTGCCCAGGAAAGCACCACGATTTCGTCGTGCAACAGCGCCGTGTCCTGCGGTGCCAGTGCCCGCAGAGCGTCGAGTTCACGCAGCGCCGAGGCAGTGTCTCCGGCGCGCGCCTGGTTGATGGCGGCCTGCTGGCGCGCACGCAGATCGGCCGGGGCTGTCGCTGAAGCGGAACCCGCCGTTGCGGCACCGAGCAGTGTCAGCGCAGTCAGTATCAGTGCTTGTCCCATCGACGCCGTGCGACCCTTGGTGTGCTGATTCATTGTTCTGACCGGCGCCCGGTAGCCCTGCCCGCGCGGCATAGCCGCGCGCAGCCGGGTCGAGCCGGATCCTTGGCCATGCGGGCGGATTCTATTTGGCGCTGCCCATGTGACGCTGCGCACGCGGTCACAACCGTGACATAACGGTCGCGCGTAAGATCCGATGGGCGCCGCAATTATGACAAAAACGGCGTGGATAGCCGTAGATCCGGGCACGGGGAGCCCGGTCAGCCTGCCTGTTGCCCACAAATATGTATTAAGATCATGACAATAGTATAAATTTGCCAACCCTCGAGCCCACCGTGGTGATGGAATCCGACGCCTACCCGCTGCTGCGGTTTGTCCACGTGCTGCTCTTTGCTTACTGGCTTGGCGCCGACCTCGGCGTGTTCCTCGCTGGCGGGGTGATGTCGCGCCCCGGGCTGTCCGTGCCGGAGCGCAATCGCATTCGCGGTCTGCTGATGGACATCGACCTGCTGCCGCGAATCGCATTGCTCGGCATGTTGCCGGTTGGATTTCAACTGTCTGTGTCCTGGGGTGCACCGTTGCCGGCGGCGTGGGTGCCTGGCACGTGGGGGCTCGCCTTCGGCTGGATCGTGCTGGCCCTGCTGATCCATTTCCAGGCCGACGCCGCGCTGGTGAAGCGATTGCTGCAGGTCGATCTCGCCTTGCGTTCAGTACTGCTGGCCGCAATGCTGGTTTTATCGCTCGGCCTGCTCGCGGGCAGGTTCGCCGACGTGCCGCTGTGGCTGGCGGTGAAGCTGCTGCTGTTCGCAGCCATCATCATCGACGGGATGGTGCTGCGCGTGTACAGCGGTCAATGGCGCATCGCCATGGAGCGCTTCGCGGCCGGCGACGTCAGCGGCGGGGAGGCTCTGCTCAGCGCGCGCCGGCGCAAGGCGGCTGCCGCTGCGCTGGTGATGTGGGCGCTGGTCGCCGCGATCGCGTTTCTCGGCGCGGCGAAGCCGTTCTGATGCGCCTCGATCCGATGGAATCAGGCTACAGCCGCGGCCGCGCCCGGTCGATCATGGCAGCGCTGCTGCTCGCCACGGCGCTGGGCAGTCTCGATTCCAGCTTCATGCCGCTGGCGTTCCCGGACATGATCGAGGATCTCGACTCGAACACTGCGGACATCGTCTGGGTGGCGCTTGGTTATCTGGTGACGGCGACCGGGCCGATGTTGCTTGCGGCCCGGTTCGCCGATGCCTTCGGGCATGCCCGGCTGTTCCAGGTCGGCACCCTGATCTACTCGGCGGCGATGATCGCCTGCACCTGGGCCCCCGACGTGCCGGCGCTGATTGCCCTGCGGCTGGTTCAGGGTCTGGGCATGGCGCTGTATCTGCCGACGACATTCACCATCGCCACCCGCATCTACGGGCCGGAGCGCCGCGGCCGGGCACTCGGTCTGCTGCAATCGGCCAATGCGCTGGGGTTTATCCTTGGCCCGGTATTTGCCGGATGGCTGCTCGACGCCTACGACTGGCGCGCCACGTTCGCGAGCCGCATACCGCTGGCGGCCGGCACGGTAGCGCTGGCGCTGGTGTCGCTTGGCGTGCGCACGCCGCTCGCGCTTGCCGGCGCCAGCCGCCGTTTTGATTACCCCGGCGCCGTGCATCTGACCATGGCCTTGTTCGGCGTGCTGTTCGGCTGCACACGCCTGCCGGTCGAGGACAATCACCTCGATCCGCTGGTGTGGCTGATCTTTGCGAGTTGATTCGTGTTCTTCGTTTTGTTCATTCGCCGTGATCTCCGCTGCAGTGAGCCGCTGATCTACCTCGATCTGTTCAATGGCAAGCCGGAGTTAACTCGGGCCGCGATCTCCT
>CAYOFE010000201.1:0-3032 GCA_964403135.1 uncultured Chromatiaceae bacterium
GGGTGATTGGTAAAATGCCGAAATCCCCCGCCGATCCGGTTTCTCTTATGTGATGCGCGTCACGCCGCGGAGATGGTCAGGGTAGTAGCGTCTGCTGCCGGGGCGGACCCGGACGGCGGCGCGGTATGAGCTGGTTCGATTGGTTCAGGACGAAGGGCGGGCAATCTCCGGACGGGGATGCGCCGCTTGCTGCCATGCCCCCGAAAAAGGTGAGTGGCACAGCCGCATCGCGCCGCGGCAGGCAGAGTGGTGATTCCTACGCGCAGGAGTGGTTACGGGTGCTCGGCGACGCGGCGCCCGGCCGGGATCCGTTCAATACTTATACCTGGGAGCTCGATGCGAACGGCGCACGGCCGGCCCGAACGGCAGGTGCCGCCGTGCAGCCGCCCGTTGTCGATGTGCCCGCCCCTGCGCCGGCCGCCCCTGCTGAGGCGAACGAAGGTTTCGAAGCCGATCCCTGGGGTCTTGGCGAGTCGGCTCGACACAAGGCCCGGGTCGGCGTCAATCCTTACGATACCGGCGTGTTCCGCGGCGGCTGGGGCGAGCGCTCCAAAGCGCGGTGATGACCCGCGGGCCGATTCGCCGCTACAGGCGAAGCGCTCCGTCGACGTCGAAGCAGCGCCCCGAGACGTAATCGTTCAGCAGGATGAACTCCACCGTGTGAGCAATCTCGTCAGGCTCGCCCATACGCTTCAGCGGGATGCCCGAGATCAGTTTCTCGCGTGCCTCGGGTTTCATGCCCGCCACCATTTCCGTATTGATGAAGCCCGGCGCGACCGCGGCGGCGCGAATACCGTAGCGGGCCAGTTCCCTGGCCCAGACCACGGCCATGGCGGCGACGCCGGCCTTGGCGGCCGAGTAGTTCGTCTGGCCCATGTTGCCGGCGCGCGAAATGCTCGAGATGTTGATGATGCAGCCCTTGACGCCGCCCTCGACCATGCGTTGCGCCGCTTCCCGACCGCAAAGAAACACGCCGGTCAGATTGACGTCGATGACGGCCTGCCACTGTTCGAGGCTCATCTTCGCCGCGAGCTTGCCGTCCTGGAACTTTACAAGGAGAGCGTCGCGCGTGATGCCGGCGTTGTTGACCAGCGCATGAATCGCGCCGGTGTCGCTGCGGATCTGGTCGAACAGCCGTATGACATTGTCTTCGCGGGCGACGTTGGCACCGTAGGTTCGCACCTCGGCGCCGACCTCCCGGCAGGCGGCGGCCGTCATGGCAATGCTGTCGGCGGCGAGATCAACGAGCGCCAGCACCGGCCGGTGTCGGGCGAGGCGGCGGGCCATCGCCGCGCCCAGGCCTCTGGCAGCCCCTGTGATGACGATGGTCTTTTGCTGCAGTTCCATGAACAACTCCCGGACCGACCACAGGTATGAAAAAGCCGTTATGCTAGCGGCTATTTTGCGGTGTGCAAAGCCGGAGATCACCGGATTGCAGGAATAGCCAACCGCGCAGCGGTGGCCGCTGGTGGCCGCGGCTTTGAGCGGCTTACGCCTGTATGTTAAGGTTCGATGGGATAGGGCCTCGGCCGCACACCGTACGGGACGCCGGGTAAAGAGGGGCCTCTTGCGGACGTTCCCGGCACCGGTGGCGCTGGGTCAGGTTGAAAAAGATCACCGCCGCAGAAGCCATACCGCCTTCACGGCACGGAGAACATGATGAAAAAGTTTGCGCTGATCGCGAGCGCCGGCGCGCTTGCAGGGGTATACCTCGGCGCTGCTCAGGCGTATCAGGGGACCGCTGACGTGACGTTTAACTGGGGCGGCAACCACGGCGGTACCGCCGACCCGAATTCCTCTTACGGCGCGACCAGCGACACGTCAGCCGATATCGCCTGGACGGCTAACGGCACCAGCACGCTCGGCGAGATGTCGGACAGCACCTATTTCAGCGCGCAGTCGGGCTACAACTCGCGGAGCTTTTACGACGCCGATTACGCCACGGCCGCGCAGTGCACGGCCGGTACCGGCGTGGTGCCCGCGACAGGTACGTCCATCACTCGCCGCAAGTACGGTTGTCGTTATACGACGACTGGCGGCACACCCACATTCATTGCCGTGCCCGTCTCTGGCCAGGCGGCCGCTCTTGAGGGTGCGCGAGCGTCGGGCACCTTGACGGTGACCGATACCACCTTGACCGGCACGCTGACCATCGTGGCGACTGGCGACGAGCCGACCGGCGCCACGACCACGTACTCCAGCACGGGCGTTCGCCTCAGCAACACGACGGATGCCGGCTTCAGCGGCTATAACCTGCGATCCGCCGACGGGTCGCCATTTGGCAACTATTGGCAAGGCGTCACGACGGGCGGCACGCTGACCGTTTCGTTAACCGGCAGTTTCAATGCAACGACCTGGGAGATCACCGGTGGCAGCGTGCGCTTCACCGACCCGGGTTTTGCCTGCCAGCAGGGTGGCCTGGGTTCGACCAGTGACGCGGCTGCCGGCACCTTGTGCACCAGTTCGCTTACTGCGGGCGGTCAGTCCAAGGATGGCGGTAACCTGTCGTGGGGGGTGGACCTGGACGGCGATGGGACGGGCACAACGGCGGCTGTCGAGGTGCCGGTACGCGACGCCGTCAACGGCAACGTGATCGAGACCCTGTCCGGCGTGCTGGCGTCGCTGACGCTGGATGCTGGCGGCAACATCACGACCACCAGCGGTGAGTACCGCCGCATGCTCGGTTCGGCAAGCGGCGGTTGTTCGACCTACATCGTCTGGGACGGTACCCGTATCTCCTGCGGTACGTTGTCGACCGGCCGGGTGGACATTTCCGGCACCGCCTCGGAGGCACCCCCGGCGATTGTCGGCACCGAAGGTGACGACAACCTGGATGGCACCGCCGGAAACGATCTGATCCAGGGCCTCGGCGGCAACGACACGATCAATGGCAAGGCCGGCGCTGACACCATGGAAGGCGGTCCGGGCAACGACACGATGACGGTGGACAACGCCGGGGACCAGGTGGTGGAGCTGGCCGGCGAGGGCACCGACACGGTGAAATCCGTGATTACTTATACGCTGCCGGGCAA
>CAYOFE010000202.1:0-2992 GCA_964403135.1 uncultured Chromatiaceae bacterium
CTCTTGCCGTCCAGCTGTCGTAGCGGTGACCCAACATGGCCAGCGTGTCGGCCAGCCCGGTCACACCCAGGCCTATCCTTCGACTGCCGCGAGCACTTGCCGCTTGAGCGGGCAAAGGAAATCCAGATAGATCAATAATATTGTCGAGAAACCTCACTGCTAACCTGGCATTCGACGCGAGCTTTCCCAAGTCCAGCCGCGCACCAGGCTCAAACGGCTCTAGGACGAAGGCTGTCAGGTTCAGAGATCCCAGGTCACAGGCGCCGTAGGGCGGCAGAGGAATCTCGCCGCACGGGTTGGTCGCAGTGAGATGTTCGATATCGCCGAGATTGTTCTCGCGGTTGATCTGGTCGACGAATAACACGCCAGGCTCAGCGGTGTCGTAGGCCGCACGAAGGATGGCCTCCCAGAGTTCACGCGCGGGCAGACGGCTCACTTCCCGGCATGCAACGTCGCTCGCCGCACCCGTCCAGTGGCGGCGGACATCGCCGGCCTCGTCGGCCACCGGAAACACCAGCGGCCAGGCCGCATCGGCCTGCACCGCCGCCATGAACTCATCCGTAACCTGGACCGACAGGTTGAAGTGACGTAACGCCGCCGGATCTCTTTTCGCGTCGACAAACACGCCAATGTCCGGATGATCGCAACGCAAAGTCGCCATCATTGCGCCGCGCCGCGCACCCGTGGAGAGCATGGTCGCGCACATGGCATCCCAGATGCGCATGAACGACACCGGGCCCGAGGCGATCGAGCCGGTGCTGTGCGCGACCGTCCCAGCCGGGCGCAATGTGGAGAAGTCGTAACCGACTCCGCCACCTTGCTGCATGGTGAGAGCGCCCTCTTTTAGCGCGTCGAATATTCCCGGCAGAGAATCCTCGATGACCCCCATCACGAAGCAGTTGAACAGCGTGACATGCCGGTCGGTACCGGCCCCGGCGAGAATCCGCCCGCCAGGCAGGAACGCAAATTGCTCGAGCAGCGCCGCGAAGCGGGCGGCCCACTGCTCGCGGTCACGCGGCTCGGTGCTCGCCACCGCCCGGGCGACGCGCCGCCAGGTGTCGCGGATCCCGCTTTCTTCATTCCAGCGATACTTGGTACGCCAGATATGCCGGGAAATTGCCGGCCAGTTTGCGGAATTGCTACTCATGGTGCTGGCAATCGGCGGTGTGGCACGATTGCTGCGTCACTTCTCTGATCGCGATCACCGAACATTCGACCCGCTGCAGCAATTCCGGAATCAGGCGAGGTGTCCCGGCGACCAATGCGCCCGGCAGCACCAGCACGCGAGCATCTTCCGCTGTGACGGCCTGCGCCAGAAAGGCTACATCCGGCCGCGAAATGCCGCGGATGCGCGCCCCGTGTCCTGGACCCAGTATCGCGTCGACGGACGCGCGAACGGCTGTCATCGGCGTCGCGCCACCGGGTACCACCACGGCAAGGCTGAGCCTCTCGGTTTGCGCCAGGTCCCGCGCCCGTTCGAGCGGCCCCTGGTCCTCGCTGCCGCGAAACAGCACCGCCACGCGCCGACCGGTCAACCAGCGCTCCTGGACGAAGACCAGGGTTTGCGGCCCCGGCACCGGCAGCTCGGGAAATGCCAGCCGCGCGACCAGCGTCTGCAGCACCTGCTGCCTGGAATGCGTGACGACGAGCACGTCACAGGCGGCGGCGGCCCGCAGGATCTCGCGGTTGACTTCACCGCGCGCCACCTCGAATCGATATCGAAACCCCGCACGCGCCGCGCCGCTCTCGAAAAGACTGCGCAGCCGGGCTGCCTGCGCCCGGAACTGCCGTTCGACCTGCTCCGCAGACAGCACCCGCTCCGCAGCCTCCACAGTGATCTCGCGAACCGCTGGCAGGCGCGCCAGGCTCAGCAGCGCCATATCCTCGACAAACAGACCCAGCACCTCGGCAACATCACCGCCCGCCACGCTGGCCACCGCCGCCAATGCCGTCTCCTGCGGCACGCCCGGATCGAGCGCAACCAGCACGCGCCGTGGTGGCCGGGATGCGCTCACGTTTTCCCGCGCTCCTCAGCGGCTCCACTGCCGAACGCCCGGCGCTGCCTGGCGAACTCGCGCAACGCATCGGCCACCAGGCCGTTCACGCTGCCGTCGGGGAACCGGCCCTCGGCGTCGGCCTCGCCCGCCGAGCGCCCGCAGAGCAGCGTGACCGCCTCATTGATGGTGCGCAGGGCGTAGACGTGAAACTCGCCGCGGGCAATGGCCTGGACGACGTCATCCCGCAGCATCAGGTGCTGCACGTTATCAGCGGGAATCAGCACCCCCTGATTCCCCGTCAGGCCGCGCGCGCGACACACGTCGAAGAATCCCTCGATCTTCTGATTCACTGCGCCAATAGCCTGTACGCGCCCGTGCTGGTCGACCGAGCCCGTCACCGCGAGGTCCTGGCGCACCGGCACGCGGGCGATTGCCGAGAGCAGCGCCACAAGTTCCGCCACCGACGCGCTGTCGCCCTCCACCCCGGCATAGCTCTGCTCGAAGACCAGGCTCGCAGCCAGTGACAACGGCATCTCGCGGCCAAACCGGGCGCCGAGAAAGGACGCCAGAATCAGCACGCCCTTGCTGTGAATCGCCCCACCCAGTTCGACCTCGCGCTCGATATCGACCACGCGGCCATCACCAAGGCGCACAGTGGCGGTAATGCGTGACGGCTGGCCGAACGCGAATTCGCCAAGCTGCAATACCGACAGGCCATTCACCTGCGCAATATGCAGGCCGTCCGTCTCGACGTGGACGATATCGCGCTCGACCGCCTCATGCATTTCGCCGCGGATGCGGTCGAGCCGCCGGACGCGCTCGGCCACCGCCCGGTCAACGTGCTCGATACCGACGACACTGCATCCGTGTTGCCGCCCCCAGTAGTCCGCCTCACAGAGCAGGTCGGCAATGCCGCGCAGCTGCGCGGAAAGCTTCTCGGCATCTTCCGCCAAGCGGGCGCTTTCCTCGATGACGCGCGCGATGGCTGCAGCCGA
>CAYOFE010000203.1:0-2960 GCA_964403135.1 uncultured Chromatiaceae bacterium
CGCCATGTTCACTGCAACTGCCGCCCGCATAGCCGCCTGTGCAGAGCTTCCTTAGGAAGGTTATGCTTGCGCCACAATCCGGACATTCGACGAGAGGCATACATGCTACAGGCTTCGCTTGATCGCGGGCAAAAGGGAAAGTGCTGCCGGTTAGCCGGCGCGGCGCTCGGGCTGCTGTTGCTCGCGCAGGCGGCGGGTGCAGCGCCCGACTACGCCCTCTTTGACGAGGTGCTCCTTTACAACGTGCGTAACGGCTACGTGGATTACGACGGCGTGCGCGCACACCCGAAGTTCAGCCGGTTCATCGCCCAGCTCGGCGAGCCCGGCACCTTGCCCGCGAGCCGTGAGGAGACGCTCGCCCTGTATATCAATGCGTATAACGCCTTCGCCATCCAGGGCATCCTCGACGGTTACTCGCCGGCAGGCCGCCTGGGCCGGTACCGGTACTTCAAGAGACAGAAATACCAGCTGCTGGGGGAGAGCATCACGCTCGATACCCTCGAACACCAGCGCCTGCGCCCGCTCGGCGATGCGCGCGTCCACTTCGCCATCGTCTGCGCGTCGATCTCATGCCCGCGGCTGGCCAGCGGCGCATACCTGCCCGAGCGCCTGGATCGCCAGCTCGACGAGGCCGCGCGGCGGTTCGTCAACGACAATACCCGCAACCGCTTCGATGTCGCGCAGAAAACCGCGTTTCTGTCGCAGATCTTCGACTGGTTCGAGGACGACTTTGCGAAGAGCGCCGGCGCGGTGCCGAAATTCATCGCGCGGCACGTCGACGACGCGGCGGTCGAGGCCGCACTGCTCGATGGGCGGCTCGCGATTCGCTACCTGCCCTACGACTGGGATCTGAACGGACGATACGTGGCAGCCGCACCGGACTGACACTGCCGCACGACGAGGGGAGCGCCACATGCTGATTCGAAAACCCGATGACATCCGGCCTTCCGAGATCACGCCCGAGCCCGTGTTTCGCAATCGCCGCGAGATCCTGCGCGCCGCGGGATTTGCCGGCGCAGCGTTGCTGCTGTCTCGTGCGGCAACGGCCGCGGACATCCCGGCCCGGTACCGCCGGCTGGCCAACCTGAGCAAGAGCCCGCTCAGCACCGCGGAGGCGCCGAACTCGTTCGAAGACATCACCAGCTACAACAACTTCTACGAGTTCGGCCTCGACAAGAGCGACCCGGCAGCGAACTCCGGCCGGTTCCGCCCGAAGCCCTGGAGCGTGGCCATCGGCGGCGAGTGCGAGGTGAAAGGCAGCTTCAGCTACGAGGATATCGTCAAGCCGCATCCGCTCGAGGAACGCATTTACCGTTTCCGCTGCGTGGAGGCCTGGTCGATGGTGGTGCCCTGGGTCGGCATTTCACTTGGTGACGTGCTCAAACGCTTCAAGCCGACCTCGAATGCCAGGTACGTCGCGTTCGAAACCGTGGTGCGGCCTGCGGAAATGCCGGGCCAGCGCTCCGGCGTGCTCGACTGGCCCTACGTGGAGGGGCTGACCATCGCCGAGGCGATGCACCCGCTGGCGATCCTCGCGGTCGGCGTGTACGGCGTGGAGCTGCCGAACCAGAACGGCGCGCCGCTGCGCCTGATCGTGCCGTGGAAGTATGGCTTCAAGAGCATCAAGTCCATCGTGCGCATCAGTTTCACCGAGAAACAGCCGCCCACGACTTGGTCGAAGTCGGCGCCGGACGAGTACGGCTTCTACGCCAACGTGAACCCGAAGGTGGACCACCCGCGCTGGAGCCAGGCCACGGAACGGCGCATCGGCTCGGCGTTCTTCAGCCCGAAGCAGCCCACGCTGATGTTCAATGGCTATGCCGAACAGGTGGCGAGCCTGTATGCCGGGCTCGACCTGGTGAAGAACTACTAGCGGTGTGCAGCCCAGCGTCCGGCAGATCCGGTTCATCCTGAAGCCGGCGGTGTTCGCCGCCAGCCTGCTGCCGCTCGCAGCGCTTGCCGCCGGTGCGCTCGGCCTGCCGGGCTATAGCCTCGGCGCCAATCCCGTCGAGATGATCCAGGACACCACCGGCATCTGGGCGCTGCGGTTCCTGCTCATCACGTTGTGCATGACGCCGCTGCGCCGGGCGCTCGGCAAGCCCTGGCCACTCGCCTTCCGGCGCATGCTGGGGCTTTTCGCCTTCACCTACGCTGCGATCCACTTCAGCAACTACCTGCTGCTCGATCGCGCGCTCGATTCCAATGAGATCATCGGCGATCTCACCGGGCGGCCGTACATCATCATCGGCTTCAGCGCGCTGGTGCTGCTCACCACGCTCGCCGTCACTTCTACCGCCGGCTGGCGACGCCGGCTCGGGCCGCGCTGGCAGCAACTGCACCGCGCGGTGTACGTTGCCGGCATACTCATCTGCTGGCATTTCTGGTGGCAGGTGAAAAAGGACGTCACCGAGCCGCTGGTGTATTGCGCGATTCTGGCTGCCCTGCTCGGCATTCGCGCCTGGCACAGCCGCGCGCGCCGGCCGCCCTTGTAGGAGCGGCGCCAGCCGCGGCGGCCCATTAAGGCCATTAAGAAAATATGCATCTGCGGCGCTTCCAGCCATACCAACTGCCGGAATTGATGAGCGGGTCCGCGGATCCGGCCAGTTGCCGGCAGTGGAGTAGCCCCGGGTTTCGATTTCCGTTCACGGCACAGGCAGTCGGCGACGACGCCAGGCTCGACCGCCTGCCCTCATGGTCGCTGATCGGCGCCGACGATGCCTTCTGCGGCTTCAGCGTGTCCTGCCTTCGGCCCGGGCGCTGCGCCTGTACGGCACCTGGGCTTCTCTGACGTGGCATATCCCGAGCCGGACCCGGTTTTCGCGGGCTGCATTGACATGGTCACGGCCGGCGGCTGACCGCGCCGTCCCTATGCCCGGGACCCCGGGAGCGGTGATAATCGCTTCGTGTCCGAAGACCATTTCATCGTCGTTGCCGCCTACCCGGACGCCACGCAGGCTCAC
>CAYOFE010000204.1:0-2959 GCA_964403135.1 uncultured Chromatiaceae bacterium
GAGCGCTGCCTGAACTGCGATATCCAGACGGTGTTCACCGCGAAGCTCTGCATCGAGTGCGATGCATGCGTGGACGTCTGCCCCACGGATTGCCTGACGATCACCATGAACGGCCCGGAGGCCGAACTGCGCCAGCGCCTGACGGTGGCGGCGAAGAACATCACGCAGGATCTGTACGTTTCCGACGCGCTGCCCCAGACCGGCCGCGTAATGGTCAAGGACGAGGATCTCTGCGTGCACTGCAGCCTGTGTGCCGAGCGCTGCCCGACCGGCGCCTGGGACATGCAGAAATTCACGCTCAAGGTGCCTTACGCACGCGACGAGGCGAACCGGTCCGCTCCGGAACCTTCCCGCAAGACCGGTACCTGAGCACGGAAATACCCATCATGATGAATAACGCCAGCCCGCGCTGGCGGCCGCCAGGGGCCGCAGCGCCGCAAGCCGCGAAGAGCCCGCCATGAGCATCAAGCCCCGCGACAACGACTTCACCGTAAAAATCGCCAACGTCAACGGCAGCGGCTCGGCCAGCGCCAACACGCTGCTGATGAAGTCGTTTTTCCGCATGGGCATCCCGGTGGCCGGGAAGAACTACTTCCCCTCGAACATCCAGGGCCTGCCGACCTGGTACGAGATCCGCGTCAGCAAAGACGGCTATATCTGCCGCTCCGGCCGTGTGGATATCCTCGTCGCCATGAACGCCGAGACTTACCGCAAGGATCTCAACGACGTCGTTCCGGGCGGGTACCTGATTTACGACTCCACCTGGCCGCGACACAAGCAGCTCGCGCGCGAGGACATCACCATCCTCGGCGTGCCGCTCGCCAAGATGTGCAACGAGCGCTTCACCAAGGCGCGCGATCGCGTGCTGATGAAGAACATCGCCTACGTGGGCGTGCTGGCGGCGCTGCTCGAGATCGACACGGCGGTAATCCGTCAGCTTCTCAACGAGAGCTTCGCGGCGAAGCAGCACCTGCGCGATGCCAACCAGCAGGCATTCGACCTGGGTTTCAACTACGCCCGGGAAAATTTCACCTGCCCGCTGCCGTTCCGCGCACGCACCATGGACAAGACCAGCGGGCACATCATGATCGACGGCAACACGACCACCGCGCTCGGCGCTCTATTTGCCGGGTGTACGGTCGCTGCCTGGTACCCGATCACGCCGTCGACCTCGGTGATGGATGCCTTCAAGCGCTTTGCCGAGCGCTACCGGAAAGACCCGGTCACTGGCCGCATGAACGTCAGCATCATCCAGGCCGAAGACGAGCTGGCCGCGATCGGCATGGTGCTCGGCGCGAGCTGGAACGGGGCGCGTTCCTTTACCCCGACCAGCGGGCCGGGCATTTCGCTGATGAACGAATTTCTGGGTTATGGCTATTTCACCGAGATCCCGGCAGTGCTGATCGACGTGCAGCGCTGCGGGCCCTCGACCGGCATGCCGACCCGTACCCAGCAGGCCGACATCATGTCCTGCGCTTACGCCTCGCACGGCGACACGCGCCACGTGCTGCTGTTCCCGGCAAACCCCGAGGAGTGTTTCTACCTCGGCGTCCAGGCCTTCGATCTTGCCGAGCGGCTGCAGACACCGGTGATCATGCTCACCGACCTCGACATCGGCATGAACGACTGGATGTGCCGTGAACTGCAGTGGGACGCGAGCTATCAGCCCGACCGCGGCAAGGTGATGACGGCGGAGCAGCTGGCGAAGATCGAAAAATTCCATCGCTACCTCGACAGCGACGGCGACGCGATTCCCTACCGCACGCTGCCCGGCGTGCACCCGAAGGGCGCGTATTTCACGCGCGGCTCCGGCCACAATATGTACGGCGCCTACACCGAGGATGCCAGGGAATACCAGGCCGTGGTGGACCGGTTGCGCCGCAAGTGGGAGACCGCCAAGCAGTACGTGCCGGCCCCCGCGGTCGAATACTCCGAGAGGCACCGCGCCGGGATCATCTCGGTCGGCAGCTGCGACGGCGCCGTGCGCGAAGCGCGCGAGCTGCTCGCCGCCTCGGGCGTGCACACCAACTACCTGCGCGTGAAGGCCTTCCCGTTCAACGCCCAGGTGCAGGATTTCCTCGACGCGCACGACCGGATCTACGTCGTGGAGCAGAACCGCGACGCGCAGCTGCGCAGCCTGCTGGTGCTGGAAACCGCGGTCGATCCGCAAAAGCTGGTGCCGGTTCTGCACTATGACGGCCTGCCGATGATTGCCGCCAGCATCGTCGAGGGCATCAACCGGGATCTTGCCAGGGGAAAAGCCGCATGAGCTTTATCGCCAAGCCGAAAGTCATCCATCCGCAGCTGCCCCGCAACGAACTCGGGCTGACGGTCCGCGACTACGAGGGTGGCATGTCCACCCTGTGCGCCGGCTGCGGGCACGATTCGATCACCGCGGCGCTGATCCAGGCGGCGTTCGAGCTGTCAATTCCGCCGCATCGTATGGCGAAGCTCTCCGGCATCGGTTGCTCGTCGAAGACTCCGGCGTATTTCGCTTCCGCATCGCACGGCTTCAACTCGGTACATGGGCGCATGCCATCGGTCGCCACCGGCGCCAATGCCGCCAATGGCGGGCTGCATTTCATCGGCGTGTCGGGCGATGGCGATACGCTTTCGATCGGCCTTGGGCAGTTCTGCCATGCGGTGCGCCGCAACCTGAACATGCTCTACATCATCGAGAACAACGGCGTGTACGGCCTGACCAAGGGCCAGTTCTCGGCCTCCGCCGACGTTGGCAGCAAGGCGAAGAAGGGTGAGGTCAATCAGCAGCCGCCGATCGACCCCTGCCAGCTGGTGCTTGCGCTCGGCGGCACCTTCGTCGCGCGCAGCTTCTCCGGCGACAAGGAGCAGCTCGTGCCGCTGCTCAAGGCCGGTCTCAAGCACCGCGGTTTTGCGCTGATCGACGTGATTTCGCCCTGCGTGACGTTCAACGATCACGAGGGTTCCACCAAGAGCTACG
>CAYOFE010000205.1:0-2946 GCA_964403135.1 uncultured Chromatiaceae bacterium
GGGGGTGTTTCCCGATCCTTATATACCCATACGCCCAAAAGGCCCACCCGGCACCCACGGCCGAAGCAGTGATTCCGTAGCGCTTCATCTTCTCGGCCAGCGTGGTGCGGCGGATCTGCAAGCGTTCCGCAGCATGCGCCACCACGCCGTCGGCGGCATGCAGGGCGCGCCGAATCAATGCCACTTCGATGTTCTCGAGGTACGCCTTGAGAGAAATCCCCTCGGTCGGCATGTCGAAATCCTGCGGCTGCGGGCCGGTGGCATGCTGGCGTGCCACTTCCACGCGGTCCGCCTCGCGCAGCGGCGCGTTCTCCGTGTAGCGCTTCGGCAGCTGCGGGATATCGACCGACTGGCCGGGATACAGCACGCACAGCCGCTCCATCAGGTTGGCCAGTTCACGCACGTTGCCTGGCCACTCGTAGCAGCGGAGGATGCGCAGCGCACCCCCAGTCAGCTTTACCGGGCTGAGTCCGGATGCCGCGGATCGCGCGAGCACGTTGTCTACCAGTTCGTTCAGGTCTTCCTTGCGCTCGCGCATCGGCGGCAGCTCGATCGGGAACACGTTCAGACGGTAGAACAGGTCTTCGCGGAACTTGCCGGCGCGAATCGCCTCTTCGAGATTACGATGCGTGGCTGCAATGATGCGCACGTCGCAGGTGCGACTCTTATTGCTGCCAACACGCTCGTATACCCGCTCCTGCAGCACACGCAGCAGCTTGACCTGCATCGGCAGGCTCATGTCGCCGATCTCGTCGAGGAACAGCGTGCCGCCCTCCGCGGCCTCGAATCGGCCGACGCGGGCCGCAATGGCGCCGGTGAAGGCGCCTTTCTCGTGACCGAACAGCTCGCTCTCCAGCAGATCGCCCGGAATCGCACCGCAGTTGACGGGCACGAACGGCTGATCGCGCCGGGGCGAAAGCGCGTGGATGTAGCGGGCCGCCCACTCCTTGCCCGTGCCTGACTCGCCGGTGATGAGCACATTGGTGTTGAAACCCGCAACCTGCTCGATCAGGCGCCGCACTGCGGCCATGCGCGAGCTCTGGCCGGTGGGGTAGTAAGCGACCAGCTCGGCGCGCGGCGGGGTTCCGGCAGGCGCCGCAGTCAGCGTAGCCGGCTCTGCAGGCGAAGTGCCAAACGGGCTCGGCAGAGTGAAATCCTGGAGATCGGGCATATTGCAAGAACGCGCACCAAGGGGCCCCGCCGCTATGATCGGGCAGCGCCCGCAGCGAGTCAAACATTTGGCGCGCGGGCTGACGGAAGAAAACCGGTTCCGGCGGGCGTCACACCCGCCGGAACCAGTAACGGCCAACCTCCGCACGGCGGCCAATAACCCAAGCCATTGTAAGCACCTCGGGCTCGTACGCCATCGTTTTCAGCGCGGACCCAAGGAAATTCTCGATCGCGGGCGCGGTTCATGCGGCGCGGCCTGATCGGCCACTCGTCCCACGAGCAACGGCGCGAGCCGCCCGTGGGTGGCCCGGCTGCCGTCATTCGACAATGTTGAGCACGCCGTGGGACACTTGCCAATAGGTACAATCCCCGCCCCAAACCCGTGCGCAGCAAGCTTCCCGACGTCGGCACCACGATCTTTACCGTGATGTCGCAGCTCGCGGCAGATTGCGGGGCGATTAACCTGTCGCAGGGCTTCCCGGATTTTTCGCCGCCTGCGGATCTTCTCGAGCGGGTGTCGCGGCATCTGCGCGCCGGGCACAACCAGTACGCGCCGATGGCTGGCGTGCCGGCACTGCGCGAGCAGCTCGCCACCAAGGTGGAGCGGCTTTACGGATGGCGCGGCGACCCGATCACCGAAGTCACCGTGACTTCCGGCGCCACTGAAGCGCTGTTCTGCGCCATCCAGGCCTTCGTGCACCCGGGCGACGAGGTGATCATTTTCGATCCGGCCTTCGATTCCTACGTGCCCGCCGTGCAGCTGGCCGGCGGGCGCAGCGTGCATGTGCCGCTCGTGCCGCCGGCGTTTTCGGCGGACTGGGACCGCGTGCGCGATGCGATCACGCCCCGCACGCGCATGATCATCCTGAATTCCCCTCACAACCCCAGCGGCTCGGTGCTGGACGGGAGCGACATCGCGGCGCTGCGCGGAATTCTCGCCAAACGGCCGATCATGGTGCTGAGCGACGAGGTGTACGAGCACATCATTTACGACGGCCATCGCCACGAGAGCCTGTTGCGCTATCCCGATCTCGCCGCGCGCAGCCTGGTGGTCTCGTCATTCGGCAAAACCTATCACGCCACCGGCTGGAAAATCGGCTACTGCATCTCGCCCGCCCCGCTGATGGCTGAGTTTCGCAAGGTGCACCAGTTCGTGCAGTTCTGCGTGGTGACGCCAATGCAGCATGCGCTGGCCGAATACCTGGAGCGGGCGCCGGAGCACTATCTGGAGCTGCCAGCGTTCTACCAGGAAAAGCGCGATCTGTTCTGCGAGCTGCTGGCGACTTCGCGCTTCCGCTTCACGCCCTCGCGCGGCACCTATTTCCAGCTGGTGGATTACGGCGCGATCTCGCAGGAGAACGACGTGGATTTCTCGCAGCGGCTGACCCGTGAGCACGGCGTCGCCTGCATACCCGTGTCGGTGTTCTACGAACAGCCGCCCGCGCAGACCCGGGTGCGGTTCTGTTTTGCCAAGGACGCCGCCACCCTCGAGCGCGCGGCGGAGATCCTGTGCAGAATCTGACGGTCACGCTGGTGCAGGCACCGCTCGCCTGGCAGAACCCCGCCGCGAATCGCGCGAAGTTCGGGGCGCTCATCGGCAGCATCGGCGAGCACACCGATCTCATCGTGTTGCCAGAGATGTTCACCACCGGCTTCACCATGGCGCCGGAGGCGAACGCCGAATCCATGGACGGCGAGACGGTCGCCTGGCTGCGCGCGACCGCGCGAACCTGCGGGGCCACGCTGTGCGGCAGCCTGGTGATCAGCGAGGACGGG
>CAYOFE010000206.1:0-2934 GCA_964403135.1 uncultured Chromatiaceae bacterium
GGGGTCTTCATAAAGAGAGGTGCCGACCGCGGCCGCCACGCGCTTGCCTTCATCCATCATCGCGTACACCAGGTGGCCGAGATCGCTCACGTCCCTGCGCTCGGCGAATGCCTGCACGTGCGGCAGGTCGGTGAGCGCGCCGATGCTGTTGACGCAGGAGTTGAACAGCAGCTTCGACCACTGCGCCGGCAGCAGGTCTTCGAACGCGCGCGCCCTCAGGCCCGAGTGGTTGATCAGGGCGGCAACGTTCTGCACGTCGGCGTAACTAGCCGTGCCACGCGCCCACGGCCCGAGCCAGGTTTCGGTGTCCAGCTCGTACTCGACATGGGTGTCGGAGTGGCGCACGCCGCTCATGAACGTCACGGCGGAGATGATCGGCCAGGCACCGTAGCGGGCCACGACTTCCTCGCAGCCGAGGCCGTTCTGCACCGTCATGACCAGCGCGGATGGGAAGTGGCCCGCGATCGAGCGGGCGCTCGCCTCCACGGCGGTCGCCTTGGTGGCGATGATGACGAGGTCCACGTCGCCGAGCGCGGACGACTCGGTGGCGGCCTGCACCGGCGCGTGCAGTTCGGACTTGCCGGTCACACGGATGCCGCGCCTGTTCACTTCCGCCGCATGCTCCGGGCGGCGGACGAGCACCCTGGCCTGAACGATCGTGCCAAGGTGTCCGGCGAAGAGACTCCCGATGGCGCCGGCGCCGACGATGCAGACGGAGCGGATCGCGTTCATGCCGCCATCCCACGCGTGGCGGGCCGCAGTGCCGTCAGGCGCAGCAGCGGATAGAGCACCGCGACGCAGCCGATGGAGCTCAGCACCGCCACCGGCACCCACGGCCGCAGCACCAAATGGGCCATCAGAACCGCGGTGACGATGGCGACCACGCCGGCCCAGTTCACCGCGTCCTCGTCGCGATGGGCGAGCCGCGGCGCCACCACGTAATAGTCCATGATGATCACGGCAGCGAGCGCGCTCAACAGTACGCCGAGCAGCCTGATCCACGCTTCGACGAAATGGAGGATCTGGCCGTAGAGCATCCCGAGCGCGATGAGGTTGGCGAGCACCACGAAGGCGAGACGCCCGGGGCGCCAGCGAAACAGCGCGTCGCAGAGGTTGGCGATGCACAACGAGGAGCTGTAGGTATTCAGCACCTGCGCTTTCGCCTGGGCGAGAATCATCAGCAAAAAGCCGAGCGCGCCGCCGAACACCATGAACGTGGCGGCGATGCTGTCGGGGCTGCCGAGCACCTGCGCGCGGGCGGCGTCGGCGGAGAGCGCCCCGGCGCTGGCGAAATGCTCGATCATCACCGGGGCGGCGGCTTTCATCAGTACACCGCCGGCGAGCATCATTACCAGCGACTGCACGAAAATCGCAATCATCGCGGCCGCGCCGATGTGGCCGGCCGATCTTCCGTAGCGGCCGAAATCGGCGGTGTTCAGCGCCAGTGCGCAGGCCGGACCGACAAGCATATTCAGCGCGAATACGAACTTGTCGAAATCCGAGACGATGCCCATCGCGGCGAGAGCGGCTGGCGTCATCTGGCTGTCGAACGCGAACACCTCGCCGGTTGCCTCGCCGGCCTGGCCCAGCATGCTCGCCAGCATCCACGCCAGCGCCAGCAGGAAGCCGATCAGCATCAGCGACGAGACGCGCGTCACTGCCCTGAAGCCGAAGGTCGTGAGCAGCACCCAGCCGAGCGTCATGCCGCCGTACAGAGTAATCCTTGTCGTCCAGCCATCGGGCCAGCCGAAGAAAAACAGGAAGCCGCGGTAGAGCAGGCCGTTCTCTACGGCGAGAAAGCCGACGATCAGCACGCCGAAAATGAGCGAGGCGAGCGCCGAGCCGCGCCGGCCGAGGCCGTAGCGGCGGGTGATCAGCGTGTTCGACCAGCCGGTCTCGTAGGTGACGCGCGCCAGCAGCCACCCGAGCGTGCTGCCGATGGCGAACGAAGCCACGCCGGCCAGGAGCGCGATCCGTGTCCCCGCCACGAAGCACACCAGCGCGCCGAAAAACAGGATCACCAGCGTGGTGACCAGCCCCGCGGTGTTCCAGCTGATGGCGAGCCAGCTCTCGCGCTCAGCATCCGGGACCCGCTCCAGGGCGTGGTCCTCGATGGCGGCGATGAGGTCCGGGCGCGGCATGATCTGGCCACGCTAGCGAAACCGCCCCGGAACCGCTCGCCGTTTCGAGCAGGCGGCTTGGCAAAAAAACGAGAAAAAAGGCCGGGGCGACGGCTTGGCCGGCGGGAAACCCCGTAGGAGGGCATTCAGGCCGACCGGTCTCGGCTGAAACCGCTCATACAGGGACTGGGTGCGGGGGCTTCAAATCCGACCGGTTGCTAGGATCTCGCCAGCATGCGCTCCAGCGCTGCCAGCGTTTCCGGGCCATACGCAGCGGCAAGCTTCCGCAGCAGCTCCAGGTCTGGCGCTTCGCCTGGCCCCACCAGCGCATGCTCAGCATCGACAAGATCCTGCGGCCCGTGCGCAAAGAGTTTCATGGCGATAAAGTCTTCGCGTCCAACGACACGAAGCTGGCGATCCTGAAATGGAATGACGATAGCCCGTGCGTATGTGCCCGGCCCAAGCCCTCGCAATCCCAAGAGCAGGTCAACCCGATTGCCAAAGCCATCACTCAGCGAAAGCACTGCACCGATGGGATCATCCGGGTCGCCATGGCGTACTTCAGCAACGAACCCGGCCGCGCGGCAGTCCCGTTCAAGTTCGGCGACACGATGGGGCGGCAGCGAAATCACGGCATCCGCATCCATGCTGGCACGGACTACACCATGCACGGCGGCTGCCATCGCCCCGACGACAGCATAGGCAATCCCTGCACGCTCGAGCAGATCCACTGCGTCAAGTAGCAGCAGCGCCGATTCACCCGCCTGGCGGGTTCTCATGACCCCGGTCGTCGCGTGCTACTGCGCCTGGCCGC
>CAYOFE010000207.1:0-2934 GCA_964403135.1 uncultured Chromatiaceae bacterium
CCTCGAGAACTTCGCCACCACGCTGCAGCAGGTGCTCGACAAGGTGCCGACCAAGACCGTCGTCGTCTGCGCGATGGGCGACATGCTCGGCTTCGTCAAAGGGCTGATCGTCAATTTCGTCGTGCGCAACGTGAAGAAGATGGTGCCCGAGTACTCGCTGCCCAGCGCGCAGCGTTTCCTCGAGGTGCTGGCCGAAGGCCACCGGATGACGCTCAAGCCGGTCGACGTCGGCCACGACGACGTCGCGTTCCTGCAATACACCGGCGGCACCACCGGCGTCAGCAAGGGGGCGACGCTGCTTCACCGCAACATCATCGCCAACATGTTGCAGTCCGAGGCCTGGTACCAGCCGGCGCTCAAGAAGCTCAAACCCGGCGAGCATCCGCTGACCGTCACGGCGCTGCCGCTGTATCACATCTTCGCGCTGACGGTGTGCGCGATGATGTCGATGCGCATCGGCGGGCAGTGCCTGCTGATCCCGAACCCGCGCGACATCCCCGGTTTCGTCAAGGAACTGTCGAAATACAAGTTCCACGTCTTCCCGGCGGTCAACACGCTGTTCAACGCGCTGCTGAACAACGAGGACTTCAAGAAGCTCGACTTCTCGCGTCTGATCCTGACCGCCGGCGGCGGCATGGCGGTGCAGGAAGCGGTCGCGCAGCGCTGGCTGAAAGTAACCGGCTGCCCGATCGCCGAAGGCTACGGACTGTCGGAGACCTCGCCGGTGGCCACCGCCAACCGCACCGATACCGACAAGTTCACCGGCACGATCGGGCTGCCGGTGCCGTCGACCGAAATCGCGATCCTCGACGACGCCGGCAACAAGCTGCCGGTGGGCAGCACCGGCGAAATCGCGATCCGCGGCCCGCAGGTGATGGCGGGCTACTGGAACCGTCCCGACGAGACCGCGAAGGTGATGACGCCCGACGGCTTCTTCCGCACCGGCGACATCGGCGTCATGGACGCCGAGGGCTACACCAAGATCGTCGACCGCAAGAAGGACATGATCCTGGTGTCTGGCTTCAACGTGTACCCGAACGAGGTCGAGGATGCGATCGCGCGCATGGACGAAGTGCTGGAGGTGGCGGTGATCGGAGTGCCGGACGCGAAGTGCGGCGAGGCGGTGCACGCTTTCGTGGTACCGATGGCCGACGGGCTCACCGACGAGCAGGTGCGGGCGCACTGCCGCCGGCTGCTGACCGACTACAAGGTGCCGAAGCGGGTCGAGTTCCGCCGCGAACTGCCGAAGACGCCGATCGGCAAGATCCTGCGCAAGGAACTGCGCGCGCAGTACCGGGACAAGAACGGAGCCACGACGTAGCGCGCTGTGTCATTCCCGCGCAGGCGGGAATCCAGCCTCTGTCCACCCACCATCGGTTCCCACTTGCGCGGGAACGACACACAAAGAAGGCCGGCAACGATGCTCACCGAACTCGAAACGAAGCTGCTCGGCCTGATGATGATGGTCATCATGCTCGGCATGGGCGCGTCGCTCACCTTCAAGGACTTCCGCATCGCCTTCCGCAAGCCGCAGGGCATCCTGGTCGGCCTGCTGGCGCAGTACGGGATCATGCCGGCGCTCGGCTACCTGATGGCGGTGGGCCTGGGCATGCCGCCGGCGCTGGCCATCGGCCTCATTCTCATGGGCTGCATGCCGGGCGGCACGACCTCGAACATCTTTGCCTACTTCAGCAAGGGCGTCCTGGCGCTGTCGATCATGATGACCATCTGCTCGACGCTGGTCGCGGTGGCGATGGTGCCGCTGCTGCTGGAGTTCTACTCGCAGCTGAAGGGGCTGCCGGCCGAGTACAAGGTGCCGGCCGGCAACGTTGCTCAGGTACTGGTGGTGCTGATCGTGCCGACCCTGATCGGCATGGTGCTCCGCAAGTGGAATCCCAACGTCGGCGCGACTATCGAGCTGGTCGGCGGCTTCCTCGGCATCTTCGTCATCCTGTTCCTGATCGTGACCTGGGTGCCGCGCAACCACATGCTGCTGGCGACCACGCACTGGGCGGTGTACTTCGCGGTGATCGGCCTCGGCCTGTTCGGCATGGCGCTCGGCTACTTCCTGAGCCGGCGGCTGAAGCAGGATCCGCGCCGCGCGCGCACGATCGCGCTGGAGACCGGCATCCAGAACGGGCCGCTGGCGGTGCTGATCGTGCTGCTGACCTTCCAGGGCGAACTGCAGCAGCAGGTGCTGCTGGTGCCAGTGCTGTACTCCCTGTTCATCGTGCTGACTTCGAGCGCGGTGACGATCTGGTTCCGCCGCATCACCACCGGCGAGGAACTGGCGCGCGACCAGGCCAAGGTGCCGGTAACGGCCGCGCCGGCCTGCGCCCTGGAGGCGCGCTGACGCCGGCATGGTTCGACAAGGAGTCGTCTGCTGATGCGCTACTTGTACATCGCGCTGATCGTGCTGCTGACCGCGGTCGTGGTGGCGTTCATGGTGCAGAACCTCGAACTGGTGACGGTGGCGTTCTTCGCCATCCGGATCACGCTGCCGCTGGCGCTGCTGGTCGTGCTCGTCTACGCGCTCGGCATGGTCACCGGCGGGGCGCTGCTGTCGCTGCTGCGCGGCTGGATCGCCCACGCGCGCGCACAGGACCGCTGAGCGTCGGGGGCGTTCGCCTCGACTGGCGCTGCCGGCCGGCGTAGTGCGCTGACGCCGCTGCCGAAAGGTCGGCCCGCTTCGCCGTCGTTGCGCTCGGCCGGTGCCTTCGGCGGGTGTCGCTCTGCGGGAGCGGCCAGTGCCGTGAAGTCCTGGCACGGGAGTCGATCGAGAAGTACCCGTAGGCAGTCGTCCTCAGCGCGAGCTGCCCGGGTCGCTGCGTAGACTCCACCCGCGTGACAAACACCATCTTCATCCACGGCCTGCGCTCGGCACTTGCCTTCGCCCTGATCTGGTGGCTGGTGGCGCGTGCCGGCCCGCTCTGG
>CAYOFE010000208.1:0-2911 GCA_964403135.1 uncultured Chromatiaceae bacterium
CGGTGCAGGTAATCGAGAAAGTCCGCCAGGCTTGAACGGAAGCTGCGGATGTTGTCGGCCAGCAGCACCGCACCGGGGCGCAGTGACGGCTCCAGGTGCTTCAGCAGCGGCAGGTACAGCACCTTCCAGCCGTCAAGGAACACGAGGTCCACCGGGCTGGGCACCTCGCGCAGCGTCTGCATGGCATCGCCGAGTCGCACCTCGGCAATGCCGCCGAGGCCGGCCGCGGCGAGGTTGGCCACCGCGCGTCCATGCTTGTGCGGCTCGATCTCGCTGCCGATCATCCGCCCGCCGCCATTATCGCGCACGGCGGCGGCGAGATAGATGGTGGAGATCGCAAACGAGGTGCCGAACTCGACGATAGTGCGGGCCTGGATCGCGCGAGCGGTAATATAGAGGAACCGGCCCTTGTCGGGTGAGACCGGCATGTAGATCTCGCGGGCGACCGCCGGCGTGATGCTCTCGTGCATGGGCCGGCCGCGCACCAGTCCGGCGAGGTAGCGCGGCGTGATGCCGAGGAATTTCTTCCAGTCGCCGCCGGCCTCGCCATGTAACCGCTCGAGGGTGCCGCGGACCGGATCGTTGTTGAGCGAGCAGGGGGATGTCATACGATCTGACCTCGATCAAATGACCGGCCGTACCGACCGTCAGAACAACACCAGCGGATCGCGGTTGAAGAGCCACAGATGCCCGCCGAGCAGCAGAAAGGCGGCGATGCCCGCACCGAATGCCGCGCCGGCGAGGGTGCGTACATCCCGCGGCCAGCGGGCGCGGCCGCCAAGGATGGCCGCGAACGGCAGAAATGAAGTGGCCGCTGCCAGTTCGCGCCAGCGTTGCTCACCGAGCGCCTTGCGCTTTTTCAGTTCCACGATGGCCATGCCGACACAGGCGAAGAAGCCGAGTCCACCGAACAGCGTCAGCATCACCGTGTCGCCATTGGGCGGCACGTGCGAGATGCCCCACAGCGCAAGCCCCCAGAGGATCGGGTGGCGCGTGATCGCGACGGCGCCCGGCCGCGCAGGGTCGAACGTGCCGGCGACAAAAGCGATGGAAAGGGGATTCGGCGCCGCGAGGCTCGCGCCGAGCAGCAGCGCCGCAACCGGCATCAGGATCACGGCCGCCCAGTAGGCCCACGCCGACGGCGCCCAGAGCGCGGTGGTCTCGGCTCCCATGGCCGCGACGATCAGCCAGGTGAATAGCACGAAAGACATCACCGAATACATCAGCAGGAACCCACCCTCCGACAACCGGGCGATGAGCCCGCGCCGGACCGGCGGCGTGGCGACGACGACGTGCGAACCGATGAACACCGCCAGGGCAATCTGGAAGTGGGTCATGCGCAGGATTATAAGCAGCCGGCCGGACTGCGCCGTTGCGGTTTGCCGCAACGGCGGGCAGCGCTCAGCGCAGGCGTGCCGTCGGGGGTGGCCATGCCAAGGACGTGTCCCTGACGTGAAATGTCTTGTTCAGACAGGCGGGGTTGTCGAGGCATTGCACGGTCAGCCGCGCCAGGTCGGCGCGTGTCATCGGCGTGATGGTCGTGTCGTCCTCGGTCAGTTCGGCCCTGCCGGTGGGCGGCGTGCCATCGGGCCAGAGGCGCGTGTTGCGGATGATGGTGTAGGGCACGCCGCTTGCCCGGATGATGTCCTCGCCAACGCCCTGGTCCTTCAGCCGGTCGAGGAGCCCTGGCACCTTCTCCCAGCCAAGGCCGCTGAACTTCGCGGCATTCGCGCCCGCGCCGACCGCGCCGGAGTGAATGTAATGCGAGACGTCATTTGCCTTCGCCTGCATGGTGATCGCCGGCAGGATTTTCGCGTAGAAGTGGGTGTCGCCCGTCGTCACCCGCACGGCGCTGATGACCGCGGTGAACCGCCGGCTGCGCATTGCGGAGGCGACGTCTGCCTCGTTCAGCAGATCGCCAGTGACGTAATCCACCGGCAAATCCTTGAGGCGGGACTGATCGGAGCCGGAACGGATAAAGACCGTCACGCGATCGCCTTGCGCGACCAGCAGCTTCACGATCTCGGCGCCGAGCGCGCCAGTGCCGCCGAGTACCAGGACATCGCGTTTCGCTTCCCCGGCGGCCTGGGCGCCGGGGGACAGCATCGCGAGCGAAAGCAGGGCCGTGATACAGAAGCGCCTGGACAGCTGAAATGTCATTTGTTTACCCCGTCTTTGGCTCTGACCTGAGGTGGCGGCTCCCCGCGAGAGGTGATCGGCCGTATCAGGACTGCCGCTCGGCGACCCGCATCCCATCGCTCACGCGATCGCTCGGCTGCAGCACCACGCGCTCGCCCTCCTCGAGGCCCGTGCGGATCTCGGCTTCAAGTCCGTTCTCGAGCCCGAGCTCGACCTGGCGCAGCGTGGCTTTGCCGTCATCGTCAACGAACACCGCCCATTGGTTGCCGTCACGGAACAGCGCCGAGCGGGGCACCTTCAGCACGTTGTCGCCCTCGGCGAGGATGATGCGCGGCTCCACCCGATACCCGTGGCCGAGCCGGCGCCAGCGCTCGGGCGGGTCGCTGAAGTCGATGATGACGTTGACGCGCTGTTCTTCGATGCCGAGCGCCGAGACCTTGGTGAAGCCAAAGGGCTCGACGCGGCGCACCTTGCCGTTCAACCGCTCGCCGCCACCCCAGGCCTCGATGAACACGCGCTGTCCGGGCTCCACGCGCACGGCGTCCGACGAGAGCAAGTCGACCACGATTTCCAGTTCCTGCGGATTGCCGATCTCGACGAGCGCGGTGCCAGACGCGACCACCGCCTCGCTTTCCTGCAGCACGCGCAGCACGCTGCCGCTGACCGGCGAGTACACGTCCACACAGTCGCAGTCCGCGCCGCGCCGGCGTTGCGCCATGGCGGGCTTGATGAGCCGGGCGTACAGGAGAGTTCCGTCGGCGGTTCTCACTTG
>CAYOFE010000209.1:0-2882 GCA_964403135.1 uncultured Chromatiaceae bacterium
CCCGGCGCCAGCCGCTTAATGTGGCGCTGGTGATTGACCGCTCAGGCTCGATGAGCGGCAAGCCGCTGGCAGAGGCTAAGCGCTGCGCGGAATTTGTTATCGACGGGCTTACTGCGTCGGATCGTGCCTCGCTGGTCGTCTACGACGAAAGCGCGGTAACGTGCGTCCCCACGATGCAACTCACGGATCGTGAGGTCTTCCGTCGCGCCATTCGCGAGGTATTTGAGGGCGGTAGCACCAACTTGCATGGCGGCTGGCTGCGCGGAGCGGAGACGCTCGCGCCGCACACGTCGGCCGACTCGACCTCGCGCGTGATTCTGCTTTCCGATGGTTGTGCCAATGTAGGCCTGACGTCGGTGTCCGCCATCACCAGCCAGTGCCAGGAACTCGCCACAGCGGGGGTAACAACCTCCACATATGGCCTGGGCCGCAGTTTCAACGAGGATCTCATGGTGGCGATGGCCCAGGCCGGTCGCGGTAATCACTACTACGGCCAGACGGCCGAAGATCTGATGGATCCGTTCCGCGAGGAGTTGTCGCTGCTCAACGCGCTGGCCGGGCGCCAGGTGCAACTTTCGCTAACGGCCATTGAGGGCGCGCGCATCGAGCTGCTGAACGACTACGCTGAAGCGGGTGAGGGCGGCTGGCGGCTGCCGGACCTGGCCTTTGGCGCGGAAGCCTGGGCGCTGGTGCGGCTGCACCTGCCGGTCGCAATTGTCGAGCGGGTCGGGTCGGGCGAGGTGCCGATTCTGACCGCGAGCGTTCGCTATGACGATCTCGCCGGGGAGCCGCGCGCCATTCAGCCGCAGGACCTCCGCCTGCCGGCGATCTCCGCGGCGGCATTCGCGGCGGTGGCTGAGGACCCGCTGGTCAAGCGCCGTTCGGATGAACTGCATGCCGCGGCCGTTCAGCGGCTCGCCCGCACGGCTGCCATGCAGGGTGACTGGGCGGCGGTTGATGAACTGATCGAGCAGATCAACAAGCTCGGGGCAGATAACGAGTGGGTGAAGAAGATCGTGCTCGAGCTGCGCGGCCTGGCCGACCAGCGCGATATGCGCTTGTTCGCCAAGGAGGCGCTCTACGCGTCGCGTCGCATGTCGAGTCGGCTAGCCTCCGTATCAGAGATGTCGGAATCGCTGCAGGATGACGTGCCCGAGTACCTGCGTCGGAAGTTGGCGCAGGGCAAACGCCACGCGCAGCGCACGCCGCCCTCGAGTTGATTCCACGACGAAAGCGCGGGCTGGCAAAAAGCCAGCCCGCGCAGTGGGGCGTTTCCCTTCGGCTGACTCACGACGAGACCTGACCGTGTCACAGAATCAGGCCGAGCCGCCGGCCGACCGCGCGGCGCAGCAGGCCATGCAGCAGATTGCCGATGCGATGCTCCTCGATGCGCACGAGGCGGCACGCCGGCTGACGCACGATTTGTCTGAAGAAGAGCGGGCCGTGCTCTTCGATATGCTGGTGGCCGCCTTCCTCGCCGGCGGACGGCGCGTGGCGCGCGCCTGGCGTGAGGCTGCGCAGAGCCACCACGCATCGGCCGAGTCCCTGGAGCAACTGGCTTTGCTGACAATTGCTGCGGCCAGTGAAGCGGCGGCCGCGCAGGCCTCGACGCTCGTTCGCACCACGGAGCGATAGCCGTTGCACGTCATCGTCCATATACCGCATGCGAGTCGCGCCATTCCCGACGAGTTTCGCGAGCAGTTTCTGTTATCGGACGAGGCGCTGGCCGCTGAGCTCCTGGCGATGACGGATCTGTACACTGGCCGGCTGTTTGAAGAGGCCGTGGCCGATGCCGCGACGATCGTCTATCCGGTCAGCCGTCTGGTGGTCGATCCGGAGCGCTTTGCCGACGATGCCCTCGAACCCATGAGTCAGCGAGGCATGGGTATGGTTTACACGCGCACGTCCGGGGGTGCACCGTTGCGGCGCTCCCTGGCCGATACCGAGCGTGCGGCGCTTGTGCGACGGTTCTACGAGCCTCATCACGCGGCGTTGACCGCTGCCGTCGAGCGCGGGCTCGAAGAGCGGGGTGGCTGCCTGATCATCGACGCGCACAGTTTCCCCTCGACGCCGTTGCCGTGCGACCTGGACCAGGCTCCCGGCCGCCCGGACATCTGTCTGGGCACCGATGCGCTGCATACGCCCAAGGCGCTGATCGCCTGCCTGGAGAATTCATTCCGTGCCATGGGTCTGACGGTCGCCATCAACCGGCCCTACGCCGGCACGTTGGTGCCCGCGCGCTTTTTTGGCCGTGATGCCCGTGTCAAATCGATCATGATCGAGATCAATCGGCGCCTTTACATGGATGAGGGCAGCGGCGAAGCCACGGCCGGGCTGAGCATGATGCGGCGCCGCTTGCGGACCGTGCTGAACTCACCTGCTTTTCGGCAGGCCGTGGAGGCGGGGCACCAGGGGTAGCCGACCTCGCGCGCCTGGCGGCCCTCGGGGAACTTATCGCGCCAGCGGGCCCGGTGTAATACTGCGCGAATGGCTCGCGCTGACTGGCCCCCCGGACTCGTCGCTGTTGGCGGCTCGCTCGAGCCCGACCGGCTGCTCGAGGCGTATCGCGCCGGGGTGTTTCCCTGGTCGTCGGTGCCGCAGATCACGTGGTGGTCGCCCGACCCGCGGGTGATCTTCGATCTCGACACCTGGAAGCCGCACCGGAGCGTCGAGCGCAGCATCCGCCGCGCCGGGTGGACGTTTTCCTTCGACCGCGACTTCGCCGGCGTGATGCAGGGCTGCGCGGCGCGCCCAGAGACCTGGATCACCCCGGACTTCGTTGCTTCGTACACCGAGCTGCACCGGCGCGGCCACGCGCACAGCATCGAGGTGTGGGAGGGCGAAGAACTCGTCGGCGGGCTCTACGGCATCGCCCTCGGCGG
>CAYOFE010000210.1:0-2879 GCA_964403135.1 uncultured Chromatiaceae bacterium
GACGCGATCAACAAGGTCCGCGCCAAGTATCCCGAGGCGCAGGGCGCGGTGCTGATTTCCGATGAGATCCAGTGCGGCATGGGCCGCTGTGGCGCGCCGTTCGCGATCGATCTCTGCGGCGTGCGGCCGGACCTGCTGACCACGGCCAAGGCGCTCGGCGCCGGGTTCCCCTGCAGCGCACTGCTGATGACCGACGCAGTAGCAAAGGGTCTGAAGCATGGCGACCTCGGCACCACGTTCGGCGGCGGCCCGCTCGCCGCCGCGCTTATCTGCACCGTGCTCGACGTCATCGCGCGCGACCGCCTGATCGAGAATGTGCGCGCGCGCACCGCCGAGATCCTGCAGGCCCTGCCGGCCGGACCCGTCGAAGCGGTGCAGGGCAAGGGCTTCCTGCTCGGGCTGCGCTGCCGCCGGCCAGCGAAGGAGATGCTCGTGGAGCTGCTCGACCGCGGCATCCTGGTCGGCACCAGCGCCGATCCGCGGGTGATCCGGCTGCTGCCGCCGCTGATCCTCGAGCGCGAGCACGTGCACGCGCTCTTAAACGCTTTGTCCGATATCAAGTAAAGGCAATGGCAATGGGTTTGAAATTATTCAACGATCTCGCCGACTTCACGATTCCGGAAGTCGAGGCGCTGCTGCGGCTGGCCGTAAAGCTGCAGAGGTATCCGGAACCGCGTTCCCTGGCGGGCAAAGTGCTGGCGCTGCTGTTCCTGAGCCCTTCACTGCGCACCCTCTCCTCGTTCCAGGCAGCGATGGTGCGGCTCGGCGGCGGCTCGTTCGTGATCTCGCCCAACATGTCCATCCACGGCCTCGAAACGCGATCGGGGATCGTGATGGACGGAGTTGCGGCCGAGCACCTGCGCGAAGCGGTGCCGGTGATCTCCTCCTACGGCGATGCGCTTGGCATTCGCGCGTTCGCCAATCGCGTCAGGCTCGAGGACGATCTCGCCGACAAGGAATTCAACGCCATGCGCGAACTCGTCCCGGTGCCGCTCATCAACATGGAGTCGGCCATTCAGCATCCCTGCCAGAGCCTGGCGGACTGGAAAACCATGGATGACCTGAAAATCCCGAAGCATGGCGGTAAGTTCGTGTTGAGCTGGGCCTGGCACCCAAAGGCATTGCCGCTCGCGGTACCGTCGGCCACGCTGCACATGGCGGCGATGCGCGGCATGGACGTTACCGTGGTTCGACCGGACGGCTTCGAGTTGCCGGTGCCGATCATGGAAAAGGCCCGCAAGGCGGCGCAGCTGTCCGGCGGCTCGGTGCACGAAACCAACGACCGCGCCGAGGCGCTGGAAGGCGCGCACGTGATCTACGCCAAGGAGTGGTCCTCAACGAAGCACTACGGCGACCGCATCGCCGATGCGAAGCTGCGCGAGGATCTCCAGGACTGGTGCGTGGACGAGCCGTGGTTCAGCACCGCGCAACCCGACTGCCGCTTCATGCACTGCCTGCCGGTGCGCCGCGGCGTGGCGGTCACCGACCGCGTGCTCGACGGGCCGCGCAGCGTCGTGATCCACGAGGCACAGAACCGCATGTGGGCCCAGATGGCCGTTCTTTACCAGATGATGGGACCGGGTGCGTGATGATCCAGAATACCCAGAACCGCGATATCGTCGTGGCCGCGCTGCGCCACGCTGCGCCTTACGTGCGCCTGTACCGGCGCAAGATTTTCGTCATCAAGGCGGGCGGCGAGGTGTTCGCAGATTCCGCCGGGACACGCGCGCTGATCGAACAGGTGTCGATCCTGCACCAGGTAGGCATCCGCATGGTGCTGGTGCATGGCGGCGGGCCACAGAACACGCGGCTCGCCGAGGCGCTCGGCGTCGAAACGCGCATGGTCGAAGGCCGGCGTGTCACCGACGAGCGCACGCTCGAAGTCGCCACCATGGTACTGAACGGCCAGATCAATACGCAGATCGTCGCCGCCTGCCGGCAAATGGACCTGCCCGCGATCGGCGTGAGCGGCGTGGACGCGGGCCTGATCCGCGCCCGCAAGCGCGCGCCGGTGACGGTCGCCGGGCGCCCGGTGGATTACGGCTACGTCGGCGACATCGAGGGCATCGACCCGACGGCGCTGCGCACACAGCTCGAAAACGGCCTGCTGCCGGTGGTGAGCCCGCTGTCGGCCGATGCCTCGGGAACGCTCCTCAACATCAACGCCGACACGGTGGCCGCAGCGCTCGCCTCTTCGCTCGGTGCCGAAAAGCTGATTCTGACCACCGGCGCGCCGGGCATTCTCGAGGACCGCAGCGACCCGGCCTCGCTGATTTCCTACGTGGATCTCGCCGGCCTGAGAAAGCTGCGCGAGAATGGCTCGCTCGCCGAGGGTATGCTGCCGAAGGCCGCCGCCATCGAGGCCGCCATCAAGGGCGGCGTGCCGCGCGTGCACGTGATTTCGTACAAGGTGCCGGACAGCCTGCTGCTGGAGATCTTCACCAACGAGGGCACCGGCACGTTGGTCGTCGAGAACATCAGCGCGCTGTCGGCCGAGGAGCAGGGCGGAAGCAAATGACCAGGCTGTGGGACAAGGGCGAGCCGCTCGACGCGCAGGTGCTGCGCTACACCGCCGGCGAGGACCATCGCCTCGACGGGCGGCTGCTGCCATACGATGTGCGTGCCTCGATCGCCCACGCCACCATGCTGCACCGGCAGAAGCTGCTCACCGATGCCGATTTCGACGCCGTCTGCACCGGCCTCGAAGCGCTCGCCGTCAGCCACGCCAGCGGCGATTGGCAGATTACGCTCGAGGACGAGGACGTGCACACCGCGCTCGAGAAGCGCCTCACCGAAAGTATCGGCGAGGCGGGCAGACGCATACACCTCGGCCGCTCGCGCAACGACCAGCTGCTCGCGGCGCTGCGCCTGTACCTGCT
>CAYOFE010000211.1:0-2854 GCA_964403135.1 uncultured Chromatiaceae bacterium
GGCGACCTGCGGAAAATCCACTTCGCCCCGTGCGGCGCTGACCAGTCGCAGTTGCGCCGCAGCGAGCGGCAGGACGTCGAGCAAAGCCCGTAGCACAGCCCATTGGCTGTCGCTATATGCCGGTTCCGCAAGTTGTCGTACATCGTCGAGCGTATCGAGCAGGCCCGGCGTATCGCGAAGCCCCGCCAGCAGCGCGATCATCTGCGCCCTGGCTGGGCTATTGGCCGGGAAGCCCTGGGTCTTGTTGACGGTCTGGCGCCACTCGCCCTTCGTCGTGAGCAGCGTCTGCGCAAGGGCGCGCCAGCGGCCTAATTCCGCCGTCACCGGTTCCGGCATATGCAAGCAATTTCGCCAGACATGCAGCGGCGATGCGATAGCGCCAGCGGAAAGGTTGTCCGCGGCCGCAGCGAGCAACGCCGGTAGCTCGGCGCGGGCATCAGCCGGCAATGCGGCGTGCAGACGCCGCAGCAGGCCTTCGCACAATTCGCGCAACGGCAGTTCGAGTGCAGTACGTGATCGACGCTCGCCGGGCGGAATATGGCGCAGCCACTGCTCCCGGCGCGGCAGCATCAGGGCGATGAGCCGTTCGAAGCGTTCGGCATCGTTGTCGAGATGGGCGAGAAGCTCCTCGATGCGTCCGGCCTCCGCACCCCCCTCACCGAGCATCTCCAGGGTGGCCCGGGCCGCCTCGCGGTAAAGCGGCGCCGGTTGATCTGTCACCCGGTGCAGGGCCGTGTTACCGGCCGTGAGCGGTGCCCGCCCGGCAAGCCAGGCATTCACCGCGTCAATGGTGCTGATGGCCAGGCGTGCCGGATGCCGGTGCAGCTGCCAATGCCTGCGCTGCTCGTCCCGGATCACGGTGCGGGCAAGCTCATAGGAGCGCAGCAGGTGCGGCGCTTTGGGCGGCTGCCCGGCCTCCGCCAGCCGGAGCGCTTCGATCACCCTCGCGCGCATTTCTCCGGCTGCTTTTCGCGTGAATGTAATCGCGAGCACTTCCTCCGGCTCCTCGACACAGGCGAGCAGCCGCAGGTAGCGCTGGATCAGCAGTTCTGTCTTGCCGGAACCGGCCGGTGCCTGGACGATGCACGACTCGGCGGGATCGAGCGCCGCCAGCCGCGTCGCGGCATCCGCCTGCAGCCGTGCCGCAACGCTCATTCGTCCTCTGGCATCGCGGCTGCTGGCTGTTCGTGAACGCGGGTCAACATGGCCCAGCGGCCAGCGGCGAGATCGGCATCACGAAGGTTCACACGGAAATCGCCGGCCATGAACTCTGCCGCGGCGCTCTGCAGCGCCATGCGCCACGCTGCGCAGAGCGCTGCCCAGTCTCCGTACACTCCATCGGAAAAATTCGCGGGTTCTTCGATGTCCGGCAGGACTATTCCGGCCGCACCCACGCACCGCCACCTGACGCCGTCCGGTCTAAGTTCCACGATTGCAATGGCCGCTGCGTCGAGCGCCACTGCATAGAGCGGCAACTGCGGATCTCGTAGTCGAGCCCCGCGCCAGCCCGACGGCTTGAAGTCGGTGCCGGTCTTGTAGTCGATGACCAGGCGTCCGCCATCGCCGAGCCGGTCGATTCGATCCGGCCGCAGGTCCAGTTCGAGGCCGGCCAGTCGGGTCGTTCGCGAGGCTTCGCGGGCCTCGACCTGGAAAGCAGGCCGTGCACGTTCGCCAGCGAGGAATTGCGTGCCAATGGCGACGATACGGCGTGCCTCGACGTCTGCCATGCGGCGGATCAGCGCGCGGTCGAGCGGCAGACGCTGGCTTAGTTCGGCGTGAGTGACCGCCAATAGTCGTCGGGCGGCGTCATCGGGCGACAGCCTTAACAGCGCAGCCTGATCGCTCACCTCGGCAAAAAAGCGCTCGAGCACCGCGTGGACAATCTGGCCGCGCAGGGCTGGACCGATGCCCGGCGCTGGCACGGGAAGCTCTGAGGCTCCAAGGCGCATCTCGGCAAAGGCACGCGCCGGGCAACGCGCCTGCAGCGACAGTAATCTCGTTCCACCGCGTACGAGCCGGCCCGCCGCCACCGGAGGCGCCGGATCCGGCATCAGTACCTCGAGCCGCCGCTGCGCGGCGAGGCGCTGACGGTAAGACTCCTCCGGCCAGCGCTGCACCTCCGCGATCGCCCGCTCGGGAAGCGGCTGCACCAGCGCGCTCGGCGTCAGCACTTCATCGTCCTGTGCCGCGGGCCAGCTGACGATGACCCGTCGGGCGCTACCGATCAGGTGGCGCAGCAGCCGTTCGGAGTGTTCGCGGATCAGCGCCGGCGTGCTGTTCGGCATGCGCAGGCGCCGCTGTAGCGCAAGCGGCAACAGAGGGCTCGGCCGTCCACCCGGCGGCCAGGCATCGCTCGTCAAGCCGCAGATCCACAGCCCGTCGAATTCCTGGCCGACTGCCTCCAGTGCGCCCATGACCTGGATGGCATCGGGTTGACCCTCAGCCTGGAACACCTGATCACGCGCCATGCCGCCGAGCGCGCTGAGCGCCGCAGCCGCCGTCACTTGCCCCAGGACCTGGTCTGCGCGCGCCAAATCGTCCAGCATGTGCTGCCATGCCCTGACCGCCTGATATTCCTGCGTATCGAGGCCGCGATCGCCGGGCCAGCCGATGTCGCCGAGCGCGGCACTGAACGCATGGACCCACTGGGCCGCTGACTGCCTGGCGGGCCAGCTTTCACACCGCCCACGCAGCGCCGCCAGCCGCCGGACGAATTGCGGTGCAAGTTCCCTGCCTCGTGCGATGGCTACCCGAAGATCGATCCTCGTGCCGATCTGCTCGCGCAGCACGAGATCGAGCTCGGCGCGGCCGCGAGACTCCTGCGCGGCTGCAACCAGATAGGGGGTGCGCAGCA
>CAYOFE010000212.1:0-2816 GCA_964403135.1 uncultured Chromatiaceae bacterium
GCCGTCCCTGGCAGCCAGTCAGTGTCAGTTGAAACACAGTTGCTGCGTCGCTCGGGCTCGATGCCGCTCGCGGGTATCCCGGGCGCTCGCGTCGGCCCGATGAGGCGTCGGCGGCCGCAGGCGATGATGCCTCGGACGAGCCGGCCATGGTCATTCGACCGGGGCAAGCTGGGATGCCGGCTCGCTATAGGCGGGCCGGTCACAGCTTGCACGCCGCAGTGACCACCATACGAAACCGAAGCGCCGGCTCGGGAGAGGCGCATCGCCGTCAGGCCGCTTGCAACGAGCCCGACCGGCAGGTCGTGACTCGCCTCGTTCCTGCAGTGCCGTCGTTACCCAACCCACGCGCGCGCGTTGTAGAACATCCGCATCCACGGGCCGTCCTCGCCCCAGCCCTCCGGGTGCCAGGAGTGCTGCACGGTGCGGAATACCCGTTCCGGGTGCGGCATCATGATGGTCACACGCCCGTCGGCCGAGCAGAAGCCGGCCGCCCCGCCCGGCGAGCCATTCGGATTTGCGGGATAGCTTTCAGCCGGGCGCCCGTGGTTGTCGACGTAACGAATCGCCAGCTGACCGGCCGCGCGGCAGGCTTCGAGATCGCTCCCGGCGCCGAACTGCGCGCGGCCCTCGCCATGCGAGGTCGCGATCAACAGCCGGCTGCCCCGCATGCCCTGCAGAAAGATCGAACGCGAGTCGAGCACTTCCACCAGGCTCAGGCGTGCCTCGAACTGCTCGGACAGGTTCTGCACGAAACGCGGCCAGTGGCCGGTGCCCGGCACGATCGCGCCGAGCGCGGCCAGCATCTGGCAGCCATTGCACACGCCGAGCGCGAAGGTGTCGGGCCGCGCGAAAAATGCCTGGAACTGATCGCGAGCGCGCGAATTGAAGAGCACCGACTTCGCCCAGCCGCCACCGGCGCCGAGCACGTCGCCGAAGGAAAAGCCGCCACAGGCGACCAGGCCACGGAACTCCTCGAGTGACCGGCGGCCCGCCAGCAGGTCCGACATATGCACGTCCACGGGCTGGAAACCGGCGCGATCGAATGCCGCCGCCATCTCGAGCTGGCTGTTCACGCCCTGCTCGCGCAGGATCGCCACGCGCGGCCGCGCACCGGCATTGAGATATGGCGCGGCCGGGTTGTCGCGCAGGTCGAAGCTGACCGATGGGCTCAGCCCCGGATCGTCCGCATCGAGCAAGGCACCGAAGGCCTCATCGGCGGTCGCGGGATTGTCGCGCAGGCGCTGCATGCGCCACGTCAGCTCGGACCACGTGCGATGCAACTCGGTACGCGTGAACCCGGCCACGACCGCGCCTGCCGAGCGAACGACAATGCGGTCGGCAGTGCTCACCGTGCCGATCCGCCGGCACTGCGCCGCGAGGCCATGCGCCTCGATCACCGCGGCGAAGCGCGCCTGGTCGCGGTCGCGCACCTGCACCACCGCGCCCAGCTCCTCGCTGAACAGCTCGCCGAAAACGGCATCGTGGCCGGCCACCGGCAGCTCGATATCGAGCCCCGCGCGGCCGGCAAACGCCATTTCGCATAACGTCGCAAACAACCCGCCGTCGCTGCGATCGTGATAGGCCAGCAGCAGGCCCGTATCGCGAAGCCTGGCGATGCACTCGACGAACGAGCGCAGCGCGCGCGGATCATCCGCATCCGGCGGCGCACCGCCGGGCAATGAAAAGACCTGTGCGAGGCAGGAGCCGCCGAGACGATTGCGCCCGGCACCCAGATCGAGCAGGTACAGCGAGGAATCGCGCTCGTGGCGCAGCTGCGCGGTCAGCGTGCGGCGGATATTGGCCACCGGCGCAAACGCCGACACAATCAGCGACACCGGCGCGATGACCGCCTTCGGGCTGCCGTGGTCCTGCCACACGGTACGCATCGACAATGAGTCCTTGCCCACCGGGATGGCGATGCGCAGTTCGCGGCACAGCGCACTCACCGCGCTGACGGTGTCGTAAAGCGCCTCGTCCTCGCCGGCCACGCCGCTTGCAGCCATCCAGTTCGCCGACAACCGCACGGCGTCGATGCCGGTGATATCCGCGGCGGCGATGTTGGTCAGCGCCTCGCCAACCGCCAGCCGCCCGGACGCCTGCGGGTCGAGCACGGCGACCGGCGTGCGCTCGCCCATCGCCATCGCCTCGCCCGTATAAACATCGAAGCCGAGCGCAGTGACCGCCACATCGCTCACCGGCACCTGCCACGGCCCCACCAGCTGGTCGCGGCTCACCAGGCCACCGACGGTGCGATCGCCGATATGGATGAGGAACGACTTGTCGGCCACCACCGGGAAGCGCAGCACGCGCCGGCAGGCTTCGTGAAGGTCGATGCCGCCGAGGCGCTTCGCCGGCACGGGGCGTTCGCGGCGCGTCACCCGCATCACGGTGCGTGGCGGCTTGCCGAGCAGAACCTCGAGCGGCATGTCCACCGGCGGCTCGCCGAGCAGGCGGTCGCCAACCACCAGCCGGCCGCTGTCGTCGGCGACGCCGAGAACGGCGAACGGGCAGCGCTCGCGCTCACACACCGCGGTGAACCACGGCAGGTCCGCCGCAGCGATCGCCAGCACGTAGCGCTCCTGCGCCTCGTTGCACCAGATCTCTGCCGGGCTCATGCCCGGCTCGGCGCTCGGGATGTCGCGCAGCTCGAGCCGCGCGCCGCGCTTGCTGTGATCGACGAGCTCCGGCATCGCGTTCGACAAGCCACCCGCGCCGACGTCGTGAATGATGAGAATCGGGTTGCGGCCGCCCGGCGCCGCGCCGGCGGCCCAGCAGCTCTCGATCACCTGCTGAGCGCGGCGCTGCATCTCCGGGTT
>CAYOFE010000213.1:0-2802 GCA_964403135.1 uncultured Chromatiaceae bacterium
ACGGCATGATGCCGTGCATCGGCACCCAGCGTTCGCCCTTCGGCCCGAGGATCGGATACAAAGGAATGAACGGCATCGCGCGGATTACCGTCGGAATGGTGTTAGCGGTTTCCTGGCCGAACGGCGCCATCGCCCGGCGCAGCACGGCGAGCTTGCCGTTGACCTCGGCGCGGCTCACGCCTTCGACCGTATAGTGCGCCGAGTAGTTGTGCCCGGCGAGAAAACGCTTGCCCGCGGCCGCCATTTTCGCCAGGCGCACGGCGGCGTCGACCGGGTTGCGCGAGGTCTTCGCTACGGCCATCGCCGCCGTTATCGCGTCCTTCGCACTCGCCTTGCCGAGCTGGCCCTGTTGCAGTTTCGGGTCGAGCCCAAAATTGTCGGCCACCACATTCTCGCGCGCCGCCGCGGCCATGCCGCCGGCCATGTTCTCGAAGGTATCGAAGCCGAACGAGGCCGCACCGAAGTATGGTGGATCCTTGATCACGCGCAGCGTGATGCGCGCCTTGATGCCGAGCGCGCCGGCATCGCCGCAGAACAACCCGGTGAGATCCGGACCATACCAGCGGAAAAACGGTGTGCCATTTGCCGCCGCATGCGCGCCGGTGCGCAGCAGCTCGCCGTTGGCGAGCACGATCTCGAAGCCGAGCACGGCATCGGCCGAGATGCCGTAGTTGCCCGATCCGAGGCTGACCGCGTTCTGCGACGTCGAACCGCCCACCGTGGCCTTCAGTCCCGAGAATGGCCCCCAGAACGAGGTGCGCAACCCCTTCGCCTTCAGTGCCTGCCACAGGTCATGCCAGGTGATGCCGGGCTCCACCGTGACGTACATGTCTTCGGCGTTGATCTCGACAACGCGGTTCAGGCGCGCCGTGTCGATCAGCAGCGAGTTACTGGTGGCCGGGAGATAGGCATCGGTGTACGAGGCGCCACCGCCGCGCGGAACCAGCGCCACGCCGGCGGCAGCGGCAATCCGCACCACCGCCTGCAGGTCGGCCACCGAGCCGGGCCGCACCACTGCCATCGGCAGCGCCCGGAAGCTGTAGACGTCCATGGCATGGAACTCGCGCTCGGCGGGATCGGTGAGCACGTGCTCCTGGCCGATGGCCGCGACGAGCTTCTCGATCACATCCTGGGATTGCTGGAGATTAGCCGACATGATTCGCGTACCCGACTGTTGTGGTTGTAACGGCGGCCACCGCCGGCCACCCGGACGGGCATGTTAGATGCCCCCGACGGAATATTGAATAGCGGGTACCGAGCCGGTTCTGTGAAGAGCATCAACGACGTATTCCGCGATACCGGTCACAATGCGCGCGATACCCAAGCCAGGGGCCCGCAGCGCCCACAGCAACCGCCATGTACCGCGACTACTTCAAGCTTCGTGAGCGCCCGTTTACGCAGGCACCCGGCCAGCGATTTTTCACCGCCAACCCCGGCGTAGCTGATGCGGTGACGCGATTACGGCATCTGCCGACGGCGCGGGACTCCGTCGCCGTGGTCACCGGCGGCCCCGGCGTCGGCAAGTCGGCGATCGTCGAACAGGCCCTGGCCTCGGCCGGCGAGGGTTTCGTCGTGGCGCGAGTCGATATGCGCTTCGCCGAGCCCGATGAACTGTTCCCGTTGCTGCTGCTTTCGCTGGGTGAAGATCCGGGCGAGGCCAGCGTGGCGGCTGCAGCCGATGCGGTGCGCCGCCTGATGAGCCGCCACGGCAAGCAAGGCCAGCGTATCGTCGTCTCTTTGGACAGCACCGGCCTGACCACCGAGCTGGCGCGACAATTGCTGCGGCTGGTTAACCTGGCCGGCGAGCACGACTGCCAGCTCAACGTGATCCTCCAGGGTCCTCACACCCTGCACCAGCAGGTCGACCTGCCCGCCCTGATCCAGCTGCGGCAGAGGGTCAGCTATCGATACCGGGTCCGGCCGCTGACGCTGGCGGAAACCGACCGCTACATTCGCCACCAGATCGAGTCTGTCGGTGGCAATTCCGGCCTGAACATCACGGGCAGCATCGCGGCGGCCGTTTATTGCTATGTAGCCGGCGTGCCCCGGCTGATCAACACGCTGATGGATGCGACTTTGACTGACGCCTGCCTGGCGAAAATCGAGCAACCCGACGGCAGCGTCATCAAGCGAACCGCCGACCAGCTGGGCTGGAAACCGCTCGCGCCGAAACCGGCCGAAAGCGCCGCCCCGCCGGCCAGCCGGCCGGCCATCGCAAAGACCGATGCGGGATCGCAGACCAGCCGCCTGCGCGCGATTCGCCCGGTTACGCCTCCGCCCGCACCCTCGCCGGGGCGACTTGCGCCGATTCCGATGTCGGCGCTCGCGGCGCGCACTTCCGCAGCGCCTGCTGCCGATGCGCCGCGACCCGAGCCGCGCCGGGCCGAAGCGGTCGCAAAACCGCTGGTGGCCATGGATGCCACCGATACCGGAGCGACCGGCATGTTGCGCCTGCAGGACCTCGACGAGCGCTTTGCCGAATCCATTTTCGGCAAAGTCGCCGAAGAAAGCGCAGCCGCCCCCCGCGAGCAGGGCATCGACCGGAACTAGGGAACCTCTGCACAGGGTATCAATGATGGTTGATACTGAGCGCAGCGGTTGATTTTGAAGGAAGGTGCGTGATGAAGCAGCGGACATTTGCCGCCAGCGCCTGGGACCGCAAGGGCAAGGTGACGCGGCGGGAGCGGTTTCTCGCCGAGATGGACGCGGTGATTCCCTGGGGTCGGCTGCTCGCGCTGATCGAGCCCCACTACCCGAAGGCGGGTAACGGTACCCAGCCGCTGCCGATGGAGCCGATGCTGC
>CAYOFE010000214.1:0-2777 GCA_964403135.1 uncultured Chromatiaceae bacterium
CCACCGCCAAACTCTCCCATCATCGTATGCCTCAAGCAGGGCGATATGTCCAGCGCTTTCTTCAGATTGTCAGGTAATTTGCAGACGCTTCGGGTGCATTACCAATTTGTCCGCCTCTGATCGGGAATCGGGCGTGTGTCCATGAAATTGTCCGCCGTGTTTCAAAAAACCGCTGGACAAACCGCGCGTTGTCAGGTAGGGAAGGATCCGGAGGTGGAAAGCGGTGGATGTGCAGGGGAGCGGCCGAAGATTCACGGCCGAGGATGTGGAGTTGATCGGCGAGATCGCGGCATCGTGCGCGGGGTTGAGCCGCGCGGAGTTGGCGAACACGGTCTGCGAGCTGCTCGATTGGCGCCGGCCGGGGGGCGGTCTGAAATGGCGGGAGTGCCTGGATCTCTTGAGCAAGCTGGAAGCCCGGGGCCTGGTGAAGCTGCCGGCGCTGCGTGGGCCGCGCCGGCACGTCACGCGAATCGAGGCGGCGCCGGTTTGCGCCGCGGTGGTCGATCAAGCACAGCTCGAGCAGGTGAGCGTGGTACGGGTGCAGAACGCAGCACAGCGCCGCCTGTTTCGGGAGCTGATCGAGGGGCATCACTGCCTGGGCTATCGCATGCCGTTCGGTGCGCGAGTGCAGTACCTCGCCTATCTGGATGGCGAGCGGGTGGGCGGTTGCGTGCAGTTCTCGAGTGCGGCATGGCGTCTGGCAGCGAGGGATCGATGGATCGGCTGGTCGGATGCGCAACGCTCGGCGGGACTGACGCGGGTGATTCAGAACAGCAGATTTCTGATCCTGAAGAACATCCAGGTTCCCAATCTCGCCAGCCGGGTGCTGTCGCTGGCGCTGCGCCGGGTGGTGGCGGATTGGCAGGCGCTCTACGGGGTGCGGCCGCTGCTGGCGGAGACCCTGGTGGATTCGTCGCACTACCGGGGGACCTGCTACCGTGCGGCGAACTGGGTGGAGGTGGGAGAGAGTGCGGGGCGCGGGCGAATGGACCGCGAGCACGCTCGGCACGGTGCGGCGCCGAAACGGGTATTCGTCTACGAGCTGGTTGCCGGTGCCCGGCAGAGGCTGGCGGGCTGAGCGATGGGGCAGGTCTGTTTGCAGCTGCAGGCGCCCGCGCCCTTCGATGAGTTCGCCGAGATGGCGCAGGAGGAATTCCGCCGCTGGCTGGAGGGGTTCAGGCCGCTGTTCGAGTCGGAGAAGCCGCCGACCATCATGGAGATCAGCGCGCTGATCCAGGCAAAGCGCAACGAGTTGACCGGCCCGCTGCTCGAAGCGGCACTGACGAACGCGCACCGCGCGGAGCTCGAGTGCACTCGTGCCGCTTGCCCGAAGTGCGAGAGGGTGGTGGCGATGAAGCGGCTCGATCGCAGGCAACTCTCCACGCTGCAGGGCCGCGCCGAGCTGTGCCGTCCGTATTTCTATTGCACGAGCTGCGAGCTTGGATTCCATCCCGCTGACCAGGCGATGGGGATGGCGCGCGAGGAGCACCAGTGGGACGTTCAGCAAGCGCTCACACGGCTCGCTGCCGATCTGCCCTACGAGACGGGGAGCGAGCACTTCGAGCGGCTGACCACGGTGAAGGTTTCCGACCACTTCGGCCACGACACTCTCAATGCCGTCGGCGAAGCGGCCACCTTCGACAACGTGATTCCGAGCCGGCGGGAGATCGCGCAACGAATCCGCGAGGCCGAGCGTGAGTGCAAGCGTTACCGGCCGGTGCTGGTGGCCTCCACCGACGGCGCGATGGCGCCACTGCGTGCGCCTGGCAAACGCAACGCCAGGCGCGGTCCGGGAGCATGGCAGGAGGTCAAAGGGGTGCGACTCTACCTGCTCACCGAACAGGAGCGCATCATTCCGCTGGTGAGCTGGCACCAGTTGGCGAACGCGGCCGAGACCGAGCGTGACCTGAAGAAGATCGCCGCCCGCATTCCGCACAAGCGGGTGCGCATCGCTCTGGTCGGCGACGGTGCCGACTGGGTGTGGAACGTGCTCTGCGCAGCGTTCCCCAGCGGGCGCGAGGTTCTCGATTATTATCACTGCTCGGAGCACGTGCACGAAACCGCGCGGTTGCAATTCGGCGATACGCTCAAGGGCTGGCAATGGGCCGAAACCAAGCTCACGCAGCTGGCCGACGGTGAAGTCGAGCAGGTGATCGCCTCGCTTGCGCAGATGCGTCCCCGTACACAAAGGGCGGGCGAGTCGATCAGGCAGCTCAAAGGGTACCTCACCAACCACGAGCACCGTATCGACTACCAGAAGTTCAAACGTGGCGGCTTGCCGCGCGGTAGCGGCGCGATGGAGTCCGCGCACAAGTTCATCGCGCACGTGCGGATCAAGCGTCCCGGTGCCTGGTGGCTCAAGGGGAACTGTAACAGCATGCTCAGGATTCGTTGCGCGCTCTACAACGGCACCTTCGAGCGCGTCTTCCGCGATTACGTCCGTGCCCAGAGGTCCGCGCGGCGCCGTCGCAAAAGGACCTGAGCACCCCCGTGCGATGTGATCACCTAACAGCATGACGACCCATGACTCGCTGGACAAAGTGGTAATGCACCCAGCACAAGTACGGCAAGCCCATCCTCGACCGTGTCGCGCAACCCGGCATGCGGCTCGGCGAAGCTGCCAAGCTCGTGCTGCTGTCGTTCGATTCGACGCTGCGCTCGAACCTCTCGGTGGGCCTGCCGATCGACATCCTGCTCTACGAGCTCGATTCGCTCGACACAACACCGCCGCGCCGCATCGAGCAGAACGACCCCTATTTTCGCAAGCTGTCGTCGGC
>CAYOFE010000215.1:0-2769 GCA_964403135.1 uncultured Chromatiaceae bacterium
GCGGCTGGGTCAAGGACCGCTTCGGCGTGTCCTGGCAGATCGTCCCGGAGTTCGTTCTGAACATCGACGAAGGCCCCGACCGTACTGCCGCCGAGCGGATGAACCTGGCGGTCCTCAGGATGGACAAGCTCAATCGTGAGGCGCTGCTTCAAGCGACCCACAGTTCTGCCTGAGGCGATGACACCTCGCTGCGGTAGCGCAAGCTGCGCTCCGCCATCTGCCCGCATCGTGCGCAGCCCTTCAGGATCGCCGATAGCGGCATCGAGAACGGCCTGCGCGCACAGCGCAGTGGATAGGCGAAAGCCGTGGCGGCCGCCCCGGGCCGACCGCGTGAATCAGGGCGTCCGCGAGATCGAATGCGCGTCGACGGCGCGCCTGCGCGTCATTGCACGGCGGGCGATCTGATCGTGATCGCGCGCAACGACCGCCACCTGGTAGGCAGCGATCTGACGCTTCCGCCGCAGCCGGCCGAGCCGTTGATTCGCAGGGTCGGCGCCGGCGAACTGGCTTACATCGACTTCGGCGATGGCGCGGTGTGCTCGCGCTTCGTGTGCGGTTATCTCGCGAGCGCGGTGCGAGAACACCCGCTGCTCGAGGCGCTGCCGCCGCTGTTGGTCTGCAATATGCATGAACGGGCCTGCGCCGGATGGTTTGAAAGCTCGCTGCAATACGCCGCCCGTACGCATACTGCACAGCAAGTCGGTGCGCAGGGTCTGGTGGCTCGGTTATCCGAGCTTCTGTTTGTTGAGGCGGTGCGCGAGTTCATGGAGGCGCTGCCGCCGCAGGCCACCGGCTGGTTGGCGGCTTTGCGCGATCCGCCGCTCGCGCGCGCACTCGCGGCGCTGCACGGGCGCGTCGCGCATCCGTGGACGACGGATCAATTGGCGGAGGAGGCGCTGCTGTCACGCTCCGCGTTCGCAGAGCGCTTCACCCGCACAGTGGGCATGCCGCCGATGACGTATCTCACGCACTGGCGCATGCTGCTGGCTTGCCGCAAGCTGCGAGAGTCACCGACGCCGATCGGTCGTATCGCCACCGAGGTCGGCTACGAGTCGGAGTCGACGTTCACGCGCGCGTTCACACGCCATATGGGAGTGTCGCCGGGCGCGTACCGTCGGCGGCAAGCACCCTAGTTTTTACGGAGCTCATCGGTACGGTGCTTTTCGGGGTAAGGTTTCCACGTTGCCGCGGGATCTGAGCCCATGTTCCGTTTGCTCGGGGTCTGCCTTCTTCTCTATGTCGCCTGGTCGCTCTACCGTGGCGAGGTCACTGGCAAGGACCGCTGGACGCGCAAGACCGTGTCGCGTGATGGGGAGCCGGGCGAGTACTGGATGATGATCGGCGTGTACAGTCTGCTGGGCGTGATGTGCATCTTCTGGTTCTGAATTCGCGATGAGCGACCGGTTCGACACTCCGCCTGGCGTCAAGTGGATCTTGGTCCTTGGCATCGCAGGCTTCCTCGCGGGCTTCGTTGGGCCCATGCTTCTGGCGCCGGATGCAAACCTGGGTCCGGCCATCGGCATCTTCATTTCGGGTCCGGCGGGAGCGGTGCTGGGCGTGCTGCTTTGGGCCCTCTGCGCACTTGTCAAGCCTGCGGCGCGCACGCAATGGCGTCTGTTGTATTCAGTCGCGACGCTCGGCGTGCTCGCGACATTGCTGTCCATCCGGCCGGAGCCGAAGTGGATAGGTTACGTGTTCGAGGGTCGCGTGGCATCGTGCGTGCAGCCGTCGGCGCTCGAGGCCGACGTACTCGGCTACTGGCACAAGCGCATCGCGGAAGTGAACTGGGCGGCACCGCGCCCGGGATGGGAGGACGAGATGCGCCGGACGCTGCGCCGCGCGCCTGGCGTGGTGGTGTCGGTGGGCCTCCATCGCCGCAACGCGATCCGGCAAAACCGCCTGCTGTGGAATCGCGAAGAGTTCGCCTCGGGCTGGCAGGCGCAGGACGACAGCATGTTTTTCTATCTCGAGAATGGCAACTGTGATGAGTTTCCGGCGGGCCGCGATATTCGTGCATATCAGAGTCTGGAGTACGACGGCCGGCCGGTCGATGTGAAAGCGTGGCCACCGTCGGAACTGCTGCGTGTGTTGCGCGCGGCGGTGCTCGATGACATTCCGGAGCGTTGGCGAAGCCTCTAAGCTAAACGCCCCGGCGATCCTCCGGGCCACGCTCGACGGAATCGCGGTCGCTGATGGTCGCGCCCGTCATCCGCCCGGGCTTATCTCGAGGAGACGTCGCCGCGTTCGTGAAGACTGTTCGAGTGGATCCAGCGCTAGGGAAACTCTGATGTACCCGGCCGATCTGATGGAACATTGGTATGCGGAGGGCCGGGCCAATGAAGTAGCAGACGCGGGGTGATTTTGAGAAGTTCGGCAAGGCCACGCGCCGGGCGAAGTTCCTCGAGGAGCGGGAGCGAACCATGCCCTGGAAGGAGCTGGCTGAGGCAATCGAGCCGGTGTACCCGAAGTGCGGTGGTGCCTCGGGCGGCCTCCCGCCGGTCGCGCTGGAGCGACTGCTGCGCATCTACTTCCTGCAGCGGTGGTTAACCTCTCCGATCCTGCTGTGGAAGAGCGCTGTACAACTCGGAGGCGATGCGCGAATTCGCGGGGATCAATCTTGGGGTGGAGGCGGCGCCCGACGAGACGACGAACTGCGAGTTCCGGCATCTGCTGGAGCGCAATGGGCTGGGCAAGACGCTGCTGAATGCCACCAATGAACCGCCCCGGCTTCACCGGAGGCTTCCGGTCTTGAGTCAGGCTGCGTTGGCC
>CAYOFE010000216.1:0-2768 GCA_964403135.1 uncultured Chromatiaceae bacterium
GGCGGTCCTGGCGCGAGTAGCCCATGTAGGGCATCACGGCGATGATCCGCGCCGCCGAGGCGCGCCGGCAGGCGTCGGCGACGATCATCAGCTCCATCAGGTTGTCGTTGACCGGCGGGCAAGTGGACTGCACCACGTACACGTCGCGGCCGCGCACGTTTTCGAGGATTTCGACGTTGACCTCGCCGTCGGAAAAGTGCCCGCAATGGATCTTGCCGAGCGGCATCATCAGATGCCGCGCGATGCGTTGCGCCAGGCCGGGGTTGGAATTCCCGGCGAACACCGCCATGTTCGACAGTTGCTGGCTCTGGGTATTCACGCAGGCTCCGCTTCCTGAGTTACCGGCCGTCTGGTCATGGCTGGGGTGGCAGGATTCGAACCTGCGAATGGCGGGTTCAAAGCCCGCTGCCTTACCACTTGGCTACACCCCAGGAGTCGTCGGCACAACAGGCGCGCGTATTGTCGTGGCGCCTTTCGGGAGTGTCAAACAAACCCACCTCAAATGCTCCTGTGGGAGGAACAGGCATCGCGGCTTGCGCCGCTTCCACAGTCTAGCGCGCGGGGGCTGGTCGGATCACGGCTGTATCGCCAGCTCCCAGCGGTCGATCACCAGCCGCACGCGGGCGCGGTCGTTGCGCAGCGTCAGCTTCGCCGGCATCGGCACGCCGGCCGCCTCATTGAATCGGTCGTAAGTCACCGACCAGCCGTTCTGCTCGATACCGGCCAGCCCGCCATTCGCCGCGAACCGCTCCGCGCCGGCGAACGTGGGGTCGAGCACGCCCAGCACCCAGTAGCGCACACTCGCGGCCGGGAACGACCAGCCGAGCTGCTCGGCGAGAAACTGCTCGGCGGCATCCGCGCCGTCGTAGGCGCGCGAGAACTCGCCGTCGCGGCTGCGTACCGTGAGCCGGTCGGGTTCCCAGCGGATCTGGTAGACACCGGCGCCGAACGGTCCACTGACACGAATGTCACTGACGGCGCCGGCCTGCCGCCACTGCAGGTCCCCCTGGCCACCGCCCGTGGCGCTTTTCACGGCAATGCGCCCGCGCGCCTGCCATTGCTCAAGGCTGAGCAGCCGCGCGCGGCGCTCGTCCCACGGCACCTGCGGGACCAGAGGCGGCAATGCGGCACAGCCGGCGACGAACAGCGCAAGCCCGGGCAGCAGGCCGGCCTTCATTTCTGCATCAGCCGCGCCATCACCGCCTGCAAGGTGCGGCTGTCGGGGTTGCGCTCCAGGGCCTCGTTCCAGAGGCTGCGTGCCGCATCGCGATCGCCCTGCTGCCACATCACCTCGCCGAGGTGGGCAGCCACCTCGGGGTCGGGAAACTGCGAATAGGCCAGTGCGAGATAGGTGCGCGCCTCGGGCAGCTTACGCTGCCGGTAGTACACCCAGCCCAGGCTGTCGAGGATCGCGGCGTTACCCGGGTCGAGCTCGATCGCGCGGCGTACCAGCCGGTAAGCCTCGTCGAAGTGCCGCGTGCGATCGGCGAGCGTGTAGCCGAGTGCATTGAGCGGCAGCGCGCTGTCGGGCGCCGCTGCCACCGCCGCGCGCATGTCAGCGAGCGCATCCTCGAGCCGCCCGGTGCGATCGAGCAGCGCTCCGCGCGCAAGCAGCAGCGCGACGTCCTCGGAACGCCGCTCGAGCGCTTCATCCAGCGCATCGAGCGCTTCCTCCGTGCGCCCGGCGCGCTCCAGCACGCCGGCGCGCACCTGCAGGGCATCGGCGGCATAGGCCGGATAATCGCTGGCGAAATCATCGAGGCGGGCCAGTGCCGAGGCCAGGTCGCCGTTGTCCTCGGCCAGGCGCATCACCGCGATCTGCGCCGGAACCAGGAATGGCCCGTCCTGCACGCGCCCGTACAGCCGCAGCGCCTGGTCGAACTGGCTGTTGCGCTCGGCCAGCTGCGCCATGTAATAGAAGCTCTCGTCGGTGTGCTGCCCGGCGTTGAGCAGTGCGGAAAAGCCCTCCCAGGCCTTCTCCACTTCCCCCGCATCCATGTGGATCAAGGCCGACAGCCGCGTAACATCGGGATCGCCCTTGTGGGCTGCATCCAGATCGGCCAGCGCACTCAACGCCTCGTCGTGCCGGTCGGCGGCAGCGAGGATGCGCACGCGCTCGAGCTCCAGCAGCAGGCTCGGCTCGTCCTGGAGATACCGATCGACCTCCTCCAGCGCCTGCTGCTCCCTGCCCTCCGCCATCAGCACGCGAATCAGCAGCTGCTTCGCCTGCACCGCCCGCTCGCCCTGCATCGCATCGCGGGCGGCACGGCGGGCCAGCTCGAATTCGCGCGAGTCGATCGCCACCATGCCGAGCGCCAGGCTCAGGTCCGGCGATGGCGGCGTGACCGCGGCCAGCCGCGTCATGATCCGGGTCAGGCCGGCGGCGTTGTCTTCCTGACTGAGCTCGCCGATCAGCAGCAGGTAGTCCTCTTCGGCGCGATCCTCGGCCGGCCCGAGTGCGAGTCCCGCTTCGCGCCAGGCGGCCTCGACGTCGTTTCGCCCCAGGTACAGCCGGGCGAGGACCAGGTGTGCCGAGGTGTTGGCCGGTTCCAGTGACGCCCAGCGGCGCGCGGCCCGCAACGCCCAGGTATCGAAACCGTAATCGAAAGCGAACTGCGCAGCGCGCTGGCTGACCTCGGCGTCGTCGCTGCGCTCGGCAGCGACCAGGTATTCCTCGGCGGCCGTGCGGTAATCGCCGCGCTGCGCGGCGATCTCAGCCATCATCAGGTGATATCCCGCGCCGGGCACGTAGGCCGGCTCGCCGGGAC
>CAYOFE010000217.1:0-2765 GCA_964403135.1 uncultured Chromatiaceae bacterium
CTCGAGCAGCGCCGCGAAGCTGTCGATGTCGCCAGGCTGCAGCGCCTCGCCGAAACGGCTTCTTGGCCGCTCGGCGAAAAAGTGCTGCGGCAGTATGCGCCGGAAACGCTCGTGCATGCCGTTGACCGGGTCGCACACCGCCATCGCACCGAAGGTATCGCCGTGATAGCCGCCGCGAATGGTCAGCAACCGCGACTTTCCGGCACAGCCGGCCGCAGCCCAGAACTGCAACGCCATCTTGATCGCCACCTCGACAGCGACCGAGCCGGAATCGCAGAAGAACACGTGCTGCAGCGAGCCTGGTGCCAGGCTGAGCAGCCGGCGGCCAAGCTCGACGGCCGGCGCGTGCGTGAGGCCGCCGAACATCACATGCGCCATGTCGCGAAGCTGCCGTTCTGCGGCCTCATTCAGCGCCGGCACGTTGTAGCCGTGAATGGCACACCACCACGACGACATGCCGTCGATCAGCTCACGGCCATCCGCGAGACGTATGCGGCAGCCGCGAGCAGATGCCACGGGGTAAACCGGCAGCGGATCGACCGCCGAGGTATACGGGTGCCAGAGGTGCGCGCGATCGAACTCGATCATCGGTTCAACCCAGCAGCGGGCGCGGGTCGAGATGACGGGCTGCTGCGTCGGGACCGGCGCTCGCGGCCAGCCATGGTACCCGCCCGAGGCACGGGGCCGGCAGGCGCGCCGTGAGCGTGGCGATATTTTCCTCCAGCGCGGTCATCTCCGGCCAAGCCGAGTTTGCCACCCAGCCGGCCAGGCGCAGTCCGACGCGCTCGATCGCGGCGGCGGTCAGCAGCGCGTGGTTCAGGCAGCCGAGCTTCATGCCGACCACCAGCACCACCGGCCAGCCGAGCATTCCTGCCACGTCAGCCATGGATTCCCGATCATTGAGCGGCACCAGCCAGCCTCCCGCCCCTTCGGCGAGCAGCAGATCCGCCGGGCGCGCCTGCAATCGCCGGCAGTGATCGACCAATACCGCCGCGGCGAGCGTCACGCCCTCGATCCGGCCGGCCAGGTGCGGCGCCATCGCCCGATCCAGCAGCACGGGATTGACGTCGTCGTAATCAAGCGCGACGCTCGATGCGCCCTGCAACAGCACGGCATCGGCGTTGACGCGGCGGCCGGCGCGCCGCTCGCTGCCGGCCGCAAGCGGCTTGATACCCACCACGCGACGCCCTTGCGCTGATGCGGCGCGCAACAGCCCCGCGGCAATCAGCGTCTTGCCTACGCCGGTATCCGTGCCGGTGACGAAGTACGCGCTCATTGCCGCCAGCCGCCTGGCAACGCAGCGGCAGCCGTGTCGAGTGCATCGAGCAGCCGATCGACGTCTTCGTCGGTATGCGCAGCCGTGAACGTCACCCGCAGCCGCGAGGTGCCCGCTGGCACCGTCGGCGGTCTGATCGCGGTGACCATAAGGCCCTGCTGCTCCAGCGCCTGGCTCAACTGCAGCGCACGCTCCGGCGTGCCGACGATCAACGGCTGTATCGGAGTCTGCGAGGCCAGCAGCCGCAACCCGAGTTGCGCGGCGCCCTGGCGAAACCGCCGGATCAGGGCCCGCAGTCGTTCGCGCCGCCATTCCTCGCGGCGCGCGATGGCAAGGCTCGCCAGCGTGGCGACCGCGATGGCCGCCGGCAGAGCTGTCGTATAGATGTAAGTGCGAGCGCGCTGGATCAGCAGTTCAACGAGTTCGTCACTGCCGGCCACGAATGCACCCGCGGTACCGAATGCCTTGCCGAGCGTGCCGACCAGCACCTGCACGTCGTCGATGCCGTAAACGCCGGGATCGACGACACCCCGGCCCTCGCGGCCGTGAACGCCCAAGCCATGCGCATCGTCGATCATCAGCCAGGCGTTGTGCTCGCGTGCCACGACCGCCAGGTCGCGCAACGGACAGCAATCGCCGTCCATGCTGAAGGTGCCGTCGCTGACGACCAGGCGGTGCCCGCCCGCATCGCGCCGGGCCGCGAGCTGTGCAGCGAGATCCGTCATATCGCAATGGCCATACCAGGCGAAGTCGGCCCGGCTGATATTGCCACCGTCGAGCAGCGAGGCATGATTGAGCCGGTCTTGCAGCACCGCGTCGCCCACGCCGATCAGCGCGCCGATCGCGCCCATATTGGCCAGGTAGCCGCTGGAAAACAGCAACGCGCGCGGGCGCCCGACAAAATCCGCCAGCGCCGCCTCCAGTTCGTGGTGCGCCTGCGTGTGGCCGCAGACCAGGTGCGAGGCGCCTGCGCCCACCCCCCACCGTTGCGCGCCTTGCTCAAAAGCTGCACAAACCCGCGCATCCGCCGCCAGCCCGAGATAGTCGTTACTGCAGAAGTTCAGGAGCCTGCGGCCGTCCACGACGATTTCGCGACCCTGCGCGCTTTCGACGACGCGCCGCCGCCGGTACATATTGCGGCGGCGAAGGTCAGCCAGCCGATCGCTGATGTTCCTGAAACGCGCCAAGATGGTGCCGGTGTTAAATTGTTAGCATGTCGCCGCTCGGTCAGCGTCGTGAGCCGGGCGAAGGATCAATAAGCTAACACCGGCCTGGCAGGGGCACCACATGCAGCACTGGAAGATCGGCGAAGTTTGCATTACCCGGATCATCGAAACCGAAGACAAGTCCATGCCCGCTGCGGTAATGCTGCCCGATGCGCAACCGCAGCACGTGCTGCCGATCGGCTGGCTGCAGCCGCATTTCATCGACGAGCAGGGCAATCTCATCACCAGCATCTTCGCCCTCCTCGTCCTCAGCCAGGGCAAGC
>CAYOFE010000218.1:0-2597 GCA_964403135.1 uncultured Chromatiaceae bacterium
CCAGTTGGCGCCGTTGTTGCCGGCGAAAAACGCCATGCGCCAGCCCTTTTCACTGTACGATGGAAAATAGTCCTCGCGGATGCTCTCCTGATAATAGCGGTCGTAGGTGTCCGCCAGTTCGTCGCCATAGATCCGGCGATTCAGCTCCTTGAAATTCGCATGATCGTAGTCCCATGTCGTGCCCGGGATCATGCGAAACGCCGGGCCGATGTCGGCGAACGCAAACCCCATGAGACCGCGCGTCTTCGGCGCATTGCCGAACTGGATGCCGCTGCCCTCCGGCCCGATATTGCCAGTGAGCGAGAGCATCAGCAGCATCGCCCGCTGCAGCATGTCGCCGTGCAGCCACTTGCAGGCGGAATATCCCGTGTAGATCATCGCCGGCTTCGCTGCGGCAAACGCGCGTGCCGCGCGCCGGATGGCCGCGGGATTCAGGCCCGTTATGGCGCTGACTTTTTCCGGCGAGTGCTCGGCAGCGCGCCGCCTGACGAGCTCGAAAACCGTCGTCACCTCGACCTCGCCATCGAGGGTCTTCACTTTCCAGCGACCATCGAGCGCGGGCCTGATCGCGCCAAGCTCCAGGGTCTGGAAACGACGCCGGTCACGGCCGACAGGCGGGTCGGCAAGGCCTGTGCCCGGCGCCTGCACCAGGCCGCCAGTAGCCTCGTCCCACATGTAATACACGTTCTCGCGCACGGCGAGCGTAGCCATCACCGACAGATCCCTCTCGCGCAGGAACTCGCCGGTATCGGTACGCACCAAAAGCGGCAGATCGGTCTGTTCCTCGATGTACGCGGCCTTGTAGAGCTTTTCTTCGACAATCACGTGGACCATTGCCAGCGCGAGCGCCGTGTCGGTCCCGGGTTTCGGGTTCAACCACAGGCTGGAGTGCATCGCTGTCGGCGTGAACTCCGGGGAAATCGCGATGACTTCCGTGCCGTTGTACCTCGCCTCCCAGAAGAAATGTGCGTCGGGAATGCGCGTGACCGCCGGGTTGCTCATCCATACCAGCAGGCAGCGGGCCTTGTACACCGCCGCCAGCGTATCGCCGGTATAGACCTGCCCGAGCGTCATGTAGACGCCGGTGGGAAGATCGCCGACGCCGGAATAGAACTCCGGCACCGTGACGCCGGTGATGTTGGCAAAGCGGGCCAGCGCGGCGAACGAGCAGGTCTTCACCGACATCTGCGTGCCGCTGCCGTAAGAAATGCACTGCGGGCCGTGCTCGGCGGCCAGGTCGAGGAACCTGTCGGCGATCTCAGCGGTGGCCAGCTCCCAGCTCACGCGCTGCCATTTACCCTCGCCGCGCGCGCCGACGCGCTTCATCGGGTAGAGCACCCGCTGCGAGCCATACATGTACTTCGCGTGCCGCAGCCCCTTGTTGCAGCCACGGGGACCGTAATCGGGCGCGTCGCCCGAAGGCCCGTACATGCCTTGCTGTTCCTCGCGCCACACGATGTTGTTCTTGACATAGACATTGAAGGCGCAGGTGCCGGCGCAGTTCGTGCCGTGAGTGCCGCGCACGACCCGGTCCCAGGTCCACTTGCTGCGCATCAGGTCTTCCCAGGCGCGATAACCCTGCACTTCGGCGCCGGCTGCCGTAGCGTAGCGCAGCGCCAGCGGGCCGCCGCCCACGGCGGCAACGCCCTGGACAAACTTCCGTCGGTCGGCACTGAATGGCATAGTGCAGCGCAGGCTAAGCGATGGCGCCGCGCGAGCGCAAGGAACGAAAAACTGCATGATCAGCTACCAGTCGGCGCTGCAGATCATCGCTGACGCAGTTCAGCCGCTGCCCCCGGTAAGCCGGCCGCCGCAAGCCGCCCCGGGACAGGCGCTGGCCAGCACAGTCGCCGCAGCGTGCGACGTGCCGCCATTTGCCAATGCGGCGATGGACGGCTTCGCATTGCGCGCCGCCGAAACCCGCGAGGCCACGGCAGCGCAACCCGTCAGCTTGCGTATTGCCGGAACCATCCCGGCCGGAGTGCCACCACCCACCGCGACGCCTGCCGGCTGTGCGTGGGAAATCATGACCGGTGCCGCCATGCCGGCCGATTGCGACGCCGTCGTGCCGGTCGAGAAAGCCGAAGTGCTGCGGACCCGCGCCGGCACCGCCGAGGTGCTGATCCGGCAACCGGCCGGGACGGGCGACAATCGCCGCAAAGCAGGCGAGGACTTCGTGCGCGGACAGGCAGTGCTGCCGGCTCAGGCAATCGTGACGCCGGAGGCGGTCATGAGCCTGGCCGCCACCGGCTGCGATGCAGTTCTCGTGCGGCCTCAGCCTCGCATGGCAGTGATCGCGACGGGCAATGAGCTGACCTTCAACGGGGCCCCAGCGGCGCAGGGACTGATCCGCGACGCCAACGGGCCGTACCTGGCTGCTGCGCTCCGAGACTTGGGCCTGCCGCTGGTGATGCATCGATCCGTGCGCGACGAGCCTGGCGAACTCGCGCGGGCGCTGGCGGCCGCACGTGAGTGCGCTGACCTGATCCTGACAACGGGCGGAGTCTCGGCGGGTCGGCTCGATGTTGTGCCGGCGACGGTTTCAGCCAGCGGCGGGGAAATCCTGTTTCACAAGGTGGCCATCCGACCCGGCAAAC
>CAYOFE010000219.1:0-2527 GCA_964403135.1 uncultured Chromatiaceae bacterium
CTCGAAGCTGTGCACCACGCCGGGCGCCAGCCGCTCGGTGATCACTGCGGCGCAGATGACGGCGCCACGGTCGTTGTAGACCTTGACGAGGTCGTGCTGCTTGATGCCGCGCGCCTTGGCGTCCGCCGGATTCATGCGGACGATCCAGTAATAGTAGTCGTCAACCTTCACCCGATGGTCCCGGATGTTGAGGAGGAACGAGTCCTTACCGTCGCCCTGAGTGTGGAAGCTGTACTTGCAGTGCGGCGTGATCAGCTGCAGGGGATATTTTTCGAACAGCTCCTTGGTCTGCGGTCCTTCCCACGACGGCTCGTAGTGCACGACAGGCGGGCGTTCCGGGTCCTTGAGCCGCTTGAGGCTGTTGCACTCGAATTCGAGTTTGCCCGACTGAGTCTGCAAGCCGCGCAGGAACTCGACCGAGTAGTCGGAAGGCAGCGGCTGCGGCTCAGGCGCTCAGTTTCGCGCTCGGTATCCCGGTTTGCCGGCGCTCGAGCCTCGCGGTGATGGCCGCTACCGCGTTCTGCGAAGTCGACGGCGACACGGTCGGCGTTTGTCTCGACGCGCGGATGGGTCGAGCATATCTCGCCGTGTACCGACGTCACGCCGATCGGGGTGTAATGCCCATGGTCGCCGACTCCCTGGTCGATCCCGCGAGCTACCGTTTGCCGGTCGGCGAGCCATTTGTCGCCGTCGGACCTGGCTGGGGCGCGTATGCCGTATTGTCGGATCGGCACGCAGCGTTGATTTCGGGCATTCTGCCGGCTTTATTGCCGTCCGCACGCCACTTGTTGAATATGGCACGCGATGACTACCGGCACGGGCGCGTAGTGACGCCGGATGAGGCGCTTCCGGAATATCTCGGTCTGGTACCGGCTTCGGTGCTCGCCGCCGCCGCGTCCGACCCGGCGAGCGGAACCCACTGAAGGGAGATGATAGGCCATGAGCCTGAGCCCACGACTCGGTAATTTTCTCGGCTTTGGCGCGTGCGCCGGTTTGATGGTGTATGCCCTTTACGCGCAGCACGTACTGGAACTCGATCCTTGCCCGTTATGCATCTTGCAGCGGATGGCGGTGATCTCGCTCGGCGTGGTCTTTGCGATGGCTGCCGGGCACGGCGCCGGTCGTGCGGGCCGCAGGGTCTATGGCGTACTCATTGCCCTGGCGGCGGCGGCCGGCATTGGCGTGGCAGGGCGCCACGTCTGGCTGCAGAATCTGCCGCCGGAAAAGGTGCCGGCCTGTGGGCCGGGCCTGGAATACATGCTCGAAGCATTTCCGCTGCGCGAGACGTTGCAGATGGTCCTGTCCGGGTCGGGCGAGTGTGCCAGCGTCGACTGGAGCTTGATCGGATTATCGATGCCGGTCTGGGTCCTGATTGCCATCACCTGCCTCGGCGTGTTCGGCATCTGGAATAACTGGCGGCCGGCGCGTTGACCGGCCGGCGGGGCGCTAGACCAGCAACCGTTCGAGAACCGCAAGGTACACGCGCCGCAGCGTGTCGATGTCGGCGATCGGGATGTGCTCGTTGACCTTGTGGATCGAGGCGTTCAGCGCACCGAACTCGACGACATGCGTCCCTGCGGGCGCAATGAAGCGACCATCCGAGGTGCCGCCCCCCGTCGAGAGTTCCGGTTGGATCGCCGTTACCGCTTCGACCGCAGCGGCGGTCTCGCGGACCAGGCGCTCCACCGGCGTGAGGAATGGTTCGCCGGAGAGGTGCCAGCGCAACTGGTAGTCGAGGCCGTGCCGCGCCAGTAGCGATTCCACATGAGCCTGCAGCCGCTGGCAGGTCCATACCGTCGAGTAACGGATGTTGAAGCGCGCTTCCAGTCGGCCGGGAATCACGTTCGGCGCCTCGCCGCCGCTGCTGATCTGCACCACCTGAAAACTCGATGGCGGAAAAAACTCATTTCCCGCATCGAGCGGGTTTGAATACAGCTCCGTGATCACCGGCGCGAAAGCCTGGATCGGGTTGCGCGCCCGCTGCGGGTACGCGACGTGGCCCTCGATGCCCCGCACCGTCAGGAATCCCGTCAACGATCCGCGCCGCCCGACACGCAGCGTGTCACCCAGGCGCTGCTCGCAGGAGGGCTCGCCGATCAGGCACCAGTCGATTCGCTCGCCGCGGCCGGCGAGCGCCTGTATGACGCGCAGCGTGCCGTCGCGGGCGCGGCCTTCTTCGTCGCTGGTGATCAGAAAGCCGATCGAACCGCGATGATCCGGGCGGGCAGCGACGAATTCCACGGCGGCCTCGGTCATCGCCGCGAGACTCGCTTTCATGTCGGCGGCTCCGCGGCCGTAGAGCACGCCGTCGCGCACGGTCGGGGCAAACGGGTCGCTTTGCCACAGCTCGATCGCGCCGGCCGGCACCACGTCGGTGTGACCGGCAAAGCAGAACAGCGGGCCCTCGCTGCCGCGCCGGGCCCAGAGGTTGTCCACCTCGCCGAAGCGCATGTGCTCGATGCGAAAACCCGCGGTCGCCAGTCGTGCCGCGATCAATGCCTGGCAGCCGGCATCCGCCGGTGTCACC
>CAYOFE010000220.1:0-2500 GCA_964403135.1 uncultured Chromatiaceae bacterium
TCGATCACGAGCTTGGAGGCGAATGTGGCCTGCGGCCAGCCGAGCAGGGCCGCCAGCATCTGTCCGGTCTGGTTGCAGTCATCGTCGATGGCCTGCTTGCCGAGCAGTACGATATCGGGCGACTCACGCTCGACGAGACTGAGTATCACGCGGGCGGCCGCGAGCGAATCCGTTTCTGCATCGTTTTCCACAAGGATCGCGCGGTCAGCACCCATCGCAAGCCCGGTGCGCAACTGCTGTTGGGAATCCGACGGGCCGATCGAGAGCACGATGACCTCGCTGGCCTGACCACGCTCGCGGATGCGCAGTGCCTCTTCGAGCGCGATTTCGTCGAAGGGGTTGATGCTCATTTTCACGCCGTCGGTGACGACTCCGGAGCCGTCTGTCTTGACGCGGATGCGCACGTTGTAGTCAACGACGCGCTTCAGGCATACGATAATTTTGTTCATGTCCTGTATCCGTCCCGCCGCCTGGATTGACCAAGCTGCCGGGCGGCAAACCGACGGCCCGCTGGCAAAGGGCGGTATTCTGGTCTGGCGGGCGAGGACTGACAAGGTATCTGACTTGACCCGGCGGGCCGGTCGTTTTGCTGAACATGCCGGAAGCAGTGCGAGATCCTCGCGAAGGTGACCCTGATGCTGACCGCAATCGTTGAACTGGCCGCCCGTGTCGATGACCCGGAATGGGTGGTGGTTGACTGTCGCTTCAACCTGGCGCAACCCGAAGCGGGGGAGGCCGCCTACCGTGGCGGTCACATCCCCGGTGCGCATTACGCGCATCTGGATCGCGATCTGTCGGCGCCGCGCGGCGCCGACACCGGCCGCCATCCATTGCCCGATCCGGATCGATTGTGCGAATCGTTCTCGCGGTGGGGAATCGGTTCTGCAAGCCACGTCGTGGCATATGACGATATCGGCGGAGCGTATGCAGCGCGGTTGTGGTGGCTGCTGCGATGGATGGGACACAGACAGGCCAGTCTGCTGGATGGCGGTCTTGGCGCCTGGTTGAAGGCAGGCCTGCCGTTGTCGAGCGAAACGCCGCAGCGCCGCGCGGCACATTTCGTTGGCCGCCCCGGGCAGATGCCGACGGTGACGACCGCAGAACTTCAGCGCCGGCTGGGCGCGCCCGGCCTGCGCCTGCTCGATGCGCGTGCAGTGGACCGGTTTCATGGCCGGAACGAGAACGTCGATCCGGTGGCTGGCCACGTGCCCGGCGCCATCAGCGCACCGTTCCAGGGCAACCTGGCGGCCTCGGGAGTATTCAGGAGCAGCCAGGAACTCAGAGAGCGTTTCTCCGCTCTGATCCATGGTCACGACAACGAGGGTCTCGTGAGCATGTGTGGCTCGGGTGTCACTGCCTGTCACAACATCTTCGCCATGGAGCTTGCAGGCATCAGGAATGTACGGCTATACCCCGGCTCCTGGAGCGAATGGATTCGCTCAGCGGATCGCCCGGTCGCAACAGAGTAGGACAGCGGACAGTGCCTTGCCAAAGACCTTTCCGGAATCGGCCTGCAATCCTCGCCATGGCCTGGTTTGCAGTGCTGGTGGGTAACGGCTGCGCGACTCACGATTGGTCCGAGCGCCGAGCCCGACCGAGCGTCAAGCCTGGGGAATTCGGCGAGTCCGGCTGTTTTTTTGCCCGCCAGGCGCAGAATTTTCAGGCGCTCGACGACCGCAACCTGATCGTGCTGGCCCCATCGGAGTCGCAGGCCTATCATCTGCAGATCAGTCCTCCCGCGTTCGGGTTGCGCTTTGCGAACGGCCTGGCATTCGTGTCGAACAAGATCCAGCTTTGCGGCTATCCGGGAGATGCCCTGCTGCTCGACGAGGGAGGCGGGCAGCGGCGGTTCTCGATTACCGGCGTCTGGCGCCTGAACGAAGACTCACTGCAGGCGTTACGGGCGCGTTTCGGGCACGGTGACGCGCCGAAACCGATTGCGCCTGCGCCCCCGGAGGGCGCGTCGGTTGAGCGTGAGCTGGACAGCAAGGCGGGGCAGCGCTGACGGTGGCCGGCCGCATGGCCTCCGGCCGGCATTTTGATTAGAGTACGCGCCCGGCTCTCGGCCGGCCGTACGCCCGCAAAGCGCGGTGTGGCGGGGCGAGCCCCTCTACAGCAGGTAACAAGGAACCCTCGGCATGAGCAGCATTCTGCAGCGCGACCACCGCACGGTGCGGGGCATCATCCGCTATACCAGCAACAAGCCGGACCGGCTCGGGCAGGAGCGAGGCCGCGAGTATTTCATGATCAACGTGCACAGCGACAACAAGCGTACTTGTATCGCACATTGCGAAATCGATGATCGCCCCAGCGTGATGCGCGACATCACTTATGCGCTCGATGAGCACTGGTACCCGACGGACTGCTTCGTGCGACTGGCGGTCAACGATCGCTTCATGGGTTCCGGATGGTTCCGTTTCGGACCGGATTTCGCCGAGTGCGAAACCTGGACCGCTATCGAGGGCCGGGTTACCCAGCGCATGGAGACACGCGGCCGCCT
>CAYOFE010000221.1:0-2358 GCA_964403135.1 uncultured Chromatiaceae bacterium
CGAATCGATCCGCATGCACCCGGACCAGGAAACGCTTGCCGGCATGATGCGTACGGCCGGCCTGGAGAACGTGCGGTACTTCAACCTGAGCGCCGGGATCGTGGCCCTGCACATGGGCCACCGCTATTGACGATGCTGACGATGGTGCCGGGTCGCAGATTCGCAGTATTGGCGCGGGTACGTTCTCCCAGCGTCACACCCGGGAGGAACCTGCCTTGAAAACTGCGAATCTGCGACCCGGCACCTTGCTGGTTGAGTTGCTGCTCAATCGCGGGTTGCGCGAGTCTACTGCCGCCGTCGCGATGGCCGGCGCGCTCGAAGGCCGCACGCTCGGCCTGCGTATCGAGGGCACTCCGATCGAGCTGCACATCCGCATACTCGGCGGGCGATTCCACGTCACGGCACCGGGTGAGCACCCGGCGGATGCAGGCATCAGCGGCACGCTGGCGGGGCTCGGCCGGTTGCTCGGTGCTGATCCCGAGGCGGCGGTTCGCGACGGCATGATGCGCATGACGGGCGATGCGGACGTCGCCCGCGCTTTCCGGGAGTTGTTGCACGAGGCGCGGCCCGATCTCGAGCGGGAGCTCGCGCGGTTTTTCGGCCCGGCTTTCGCGCGCGATGCGGCCGAGGCCACCCGGTCCTTGTCGGCATGGAGCGAGCGCGCCGCGCTCGGCATCGCCCGCGACGTCGGCGATTACCTGACCGGCGCATCGCGCCTGCTCGTCACCCGCGCCGCAGTCGAATCGTTCGCGCGCGACGTGGACGAGCTGGTCGACGCGGTGGCTCGCGCCGAAGCGCGCATTCAGAAACTCGAGGCTGCCCGTGGGTGCGACGCAGGTCGCGATGGCTCGGCGAGTCGCGGCTAGCGCCGCTCCCACACAGTCATCCATGCCCCCTTTGCGCCTCATCCTGCGTCTGCTTGCGATCCAGCGCGTGCTGTTCCGGCACGGGCTAGACGACCTGATCGTTGCCACGCACCTGTTCCGGCCATTTCGGTTCCTGCTGTTCCTCTGGCCCTCCTATTGGCTGAGCCGCGACCGCCAGTCCCCGCGCGGCGAGCGCATCCGCGAAGCGCTGCAGGATCTCGGCCCCATCTACGTGAAATTCGGCCAGTCGCTGTCCACGCGCCAGGACCTGCTGCCGCCTGACATCGGCGCGGAACTCGCCAAGCTGCAGGACCAGGTGCCGCCGTTCCCGGCCGAGCAGGCCATGGCGGAGATCGCGCGCGTTTACGGCCGCTCCGCCCGCGAGGTGTTCGCCGAATTCCAGCCGGAAGCGCTGGCGGCAGCCTCGATCGCCCAGGTGCACGCGGCGCGGCTGCGCTCCGGCGAGGAGGTGGTGGTGAAAGTCCTGCGACCGAACGTACAGGCCGAAGTCGAGCGCGATCTCGAGGTGCTCTACGCGGTCGCCCGGCTGGCTGAACGCTACTGGCGCGACGGCCGGCGCCTGCGACCGGTGGAACTGGTCGCCGAATACGAGAAAACCATCCTCAACGAACTCGACCTGATGCGCGAGGCGGCGAACGCGGCACAGTTGCGCCGCAATTTCGATAACGACGCGAAGATCTACGTGCCGCAGATCTACTGGGATTACTGCCGGCCGAGCGTCATGGTGATGGAGCGCATCCACGGCATCCCGATCGACGACATGGCGGCAATGCACCGCGCGCGGGTCAACATTGCGAAGCTCGCCGCCAATGGCGTGGCGATCTTCTTCACCCAGGTGTTCCGCGACAATTTCTTCCATGCCGACATGCACCCGGGCAACATCTTCGTCGACGCGCGCGACCCGGAGAACCCGCGCTACTGCGCGGTGGATTTCGGCATCGTCGGCACGCTGGACGACACCGACCGGCGCTACCTCGCGGAAAACTTCATGGCGTTCTTCGAGCGCGACTATCACCGTGTGGCGCAGCTGCACGTCGATTCCGCATGGGTGCCTGCAGGAACGCGCGTCGATGAACTGGAATCGGCGATCCGCACCGTCTGTGAGCCGATCTTCCAGAAGCCGCTGAAGGAGATTTCCTTCGGCAACGTGCTGCTGCGCCTGTTCCAGATCGCGCGGCAGTTCGACATGCAGGTGCAACCGCAGCTCATGCTGCTGCAGAAGACCCTCGTGCAGATCGAGGGGCTGGGGCGCATGCTCTACCCCGAGCTCGACATCTGGGAGACTGGCAAACCCGTGCTCAAGGCCTGGGTCGAGGAGCAGTCGGGCCCGCGGGCGACGCTCAAGCGCATCCGCCGCGAACTCCCCGACCTGCGCTACACGCTGGAAAAATTGCCCACCGCGCTGCGCCGCTTCGTCGAGCAATGGAGCGCGCCGCCCGCCGCAACGCCGCCGCCGGAGCGCCAGGCCCCG
>CAYOFE010000222.1:0-2341 GCA_964403135.1 uncultured Chromatiaceae bacterium
CACTGCCGGATCCCGTGGATTCCCACGTGTAGACGTTGCGGCCGTCCGAGAGCGTCGCGTGACGCGTGGGCGCGCCCCATTTCGCGACAACCTCGTCGTAGCGCGCGCCCTGCCAGGAGTTTCTCGCCGAGTCGAGGTCCCCGCCCAGCCTAACCTTCGCTACTCGACGCGAATTATGGCTGTTTTTGGCAGGCATGGCGAGGTAAGTGCCTGAGCCATAAAGCGGTCGATTGTGGCGAAGTATCAGGGACAGACCTTGGTTCTGGTCAGCGCGCACGCGTGCCGGTAGGCTTGCGGTGCGATGTATCTCAAATGCCATCGGCGATTCAAGGACGGTAAAGAGCACCGCTACTGGAGCATCGCGGAGAAGCGGCGCTTGTATGGCGGGCGCATCGTTGATCGGCATGTGCTGTATCTGGGCGAGATCAACGACAGCCAGCGCGAAGCGTGGCTGAAGTCGATCGAGGCCTTTGATGAGCAGCATCGTGAACAGCGACGGCTGGCGCTGTTTCCGGCTGACCGTGCGATACCGGAACACGCACGCGCCTTTGGGGTGCGGGTGCGGCTGTCGGAGTTTCGGCTGCAGCGACCGCGGCAGTGGGGTGCATGCTGGGCGTTTTGCCGCGTGTGGTCGCAGCTTAAGCTCGACGAATTCTGGAGTGTGCGACTGCCGCCCTCGCGTGAGGGCACCTCGTGGTATCACGTGCTGATGGTGCTGACGGCGTATCGGCTGATCGATCCGGGCAGCGAGTGGCGACTGCACCGTGAGTGGTTCGAGCGTAGCGCGATGGCGGAGCTGTTGGGTGAAGACGCCGCGCTCGCGGCGAAGGACACGCTCTACCGCTGTTTGGACAAGCTGCTTGAGCACAAGGAGCCATTGTTCGGATTTCTGAAGGAGCGCTGGCGGGACCTGTTCGGGGTGAAGTTCGACATCCTGCTCTACGACCTCACCAGTACGTATTTCGAGAGCGATCCGCCATTTGCCGAAGGCGACAAGCGCCGCTACGGCTACTCGCGCGATCATCGACCGGACTGCGTGCAGGTCGTGATTGCGCTGATTGTGACGCCGGAGGGTTTCCCGCTTGCCTACGAAGTGCTGGCGGGTAACACGCCGGACAAGACCACGCTGCCGGCCTTTGTTGAGCGCATCGAAGCACGTTACGGCAAAGCACGCCGCATCTGGATCATGGATCGCGGCATTCCGAGCGAAGCTCACCTGGAGCAGATGCGTGCGCGTGGCGCCTACTACCTGGTGGGCACGCCCAAAGGGCGGCTGACTCAATTCGAGCAAGAACTGGCGACCCGTGCGTGGGAGCGTGCGCGAGAAAGCGTGCAGGTGAAACTGCTACCGCAGCAGGGGGAACTCTACGTGTTGGTGCACAGCGCCTCGCGCGTGGACAAAGAGCGCGCGATGCGCCGCAAGAGACTCAAACGGCTATGGGCGCGGCTCAAAGAGCTGCAGCGCCAGCAGCCCACATACGAGACGCTGCTCATGAAGCTGGGCGCGGCGAACAAAGAGGCGGGTCGCACGGCCGCGCTGGTGCGCCTGAGTTTGCCCGAGATGCCACGCAGCAAGAGCGCCCGCAAGCAACGCGTGCACTTCAGCTTCGAACTCGACAAACAACGGCTCCGTCGTGTGCGCCGGCGCGAAGGACGGTATCTGCTGCGCTCGAATTTGAGCGCAACCGATCCGGCGCAGCTCTGGCAGTTCTACCTGCAACTCTCCGAGGTCGAAGCGGCCTTCAAGAACCTTAAAGACGACCTGGCGATCCGGCCGATTCATCACCAGCACGAAGATCGCATCGAAGCCCACATCTTCGTTGCCTTCCTCGCCTACTGCGTGTACGTCACGTTCAGGCATCAGCTCAAAGCGCATGCCCCCGGTCTGACCGTGCGTCAAGCGCTCGACAAACTCGCCGCGATGCAGTTACTCGATGTGCATTTCCCGACCACCGATGGGCGGGAGCTGATCTTCACGCGCTACACCGAGCCGGAAAACGATCAGCAGCTGCTGCTCTCGAAACTGCGCTGGAAATTGCCGCCGCAGGCACCTCCGCGCATCACCGCTACCACGAAAATACCGGCGGCGATGTAGAACAGACCTTCAATCCCTCACTCCAGGAAAATCAGACGCTTGCGCTCGCCCGCACCCCTCAGTAGCGCAAGTCAGGCTAGCGCTCGACGACCGTCGCGCCGCGACTTCCGCCACCGCCTCGAGGATCACCGGCAGCCCGGTGTGTTTTGGCGCTCATGATCTCGCACCCCCGCCTTCCCGACCTCAATAGCTCGTCGGCCAGTTGCGAAGGAGATGCTCGCCAACGCCATTCTTCAAGCGCATGCG
>CAYOFE010000223.1:0-2287 GCA_964403135.1 uncultured Chromatiaceae bacterium
CTGGTGGCGCGCACCGCCGCGAGCGCGGCCTCGAGCGGCGGCGCACTGCGCAGCGGCCGGTGAAACTCTACGCCCTGCGCGGCGGCAAGCAGTTCGATGGCGACTATTCCGGCAGTGTTCTCAACCATGCGCTGCAGCCGCAGCGCCGCGCCCGTGGCCATGCTGACGTGGTCTTCCTGATTGGCCGAGGTGGGCAAGCTGTCGACACTCGCCGGATGTGCGAGCGACTTGTTTTCAGCGGCCAGCGCCACCGCGGTGACCTGCGCCACCATGAACCCGGAATTCAGGCCGCTTCCCTCGATGAGGAACGGCGGCAGGCCGCTCATTCGCGTATCGATCAGCAGCGCGATACGCCGCTCCGACAGCGCGCCGATCTCGGCGATCGCGGTGGCCAGGTAATCGCAGGCCAGCGCCACGGGCTCGGCGTGAAAGTTACCGCCGGAGAGAATCACGCCCTCATCGCTGAACACCAGCGGGTTATCGGTGACCGCACGCGCCTCGGTGAGCAGCACGCCGGCGACATGGCGGATCGCCTCCAGGCAGGCGCCCATGACCTGCGGCTGGCAGCGCAGACTGTAAGGATCCTGCACGCGGTCGCAGCCGTGATGCGACGCGCGTATGCCGCTGCCGGCCAGCAGCGTGCGGTAGAGCGCTGCGACATCCTGCTGCGCCTGGTGGCCACGTATACGGCTGATGCGCTCGTCAAAAGGCGTGTCGCTGCCGCGCGCCGCATCCACGGACAACGCCCCGGCGATGCAAGCCGCAGCGAATACGTCTTCGGCCAGCAACAACGCCCCGATCGCCAGCGCGGTCGATACCTGGGTTCCGTTCAATAACGCGAGGCCTTCCTTGGGCCGTAACCGCAGCGGCGCGATACCGGCGAGGCGCAGCGCCTGCGCCGCATCGTGTTCACGGCCGGCGTGGCGCGCGCGACCAACGCCAAGCAGCACGGCGGCGAGATGTGCCAGCGGCGCGAGATCGCCCGATGCACCGACCGAGCCGCGCGCCGGGATGCAAGGGTAAATTTCATGCTGCAATAAACGGCCGAGAGCATCGATGAGCGGCGGTGTCACGCCCGAGTAGCCCTGTGCCAGGCTCAGTATCTTCAGCACCAGCACCATGCGCACGGTGCGATCTTCAAGGTACTCGCCGATGCCGGCACAATGCGAAAGAACCAAATTTTCCTGCAGCGCGACCAGCTGGTCGTCGGGGATCCGCACATTAGCGAGCATGCCGAATCCGGTGTTGATGCCGTAGATCGGCTCGTGCGTGGCAAGCGCGCGCGCAACCGTCTGCGCCCCGTCGCTGACGCGCTGCATGGCGACCGCATCCAGCTCGAATCGTACCGGGCTGCGCCACACCTGCCGCAATTGGTTGAGCCCGAGCGCCTCGGGCCGGGTGGAAAGCACCGTGTTCATCGCGCATCGCCTCCTCCGCCGCCGATTACCGGCGGGCGCATTGCGGGGCGGCGAGCTACGCGTCGTCAGCCGCCCCTTCAGGCCTGCAGATCCGGATCCTTCGACGCATACCAGCGACTGGCAATTCGCACCGCGTTGGTCGCGGCGCCAAGACGCAGGTTGTCACCTACGACGGTCATGCACAACGTACGGCCGCTCGCATCCCGGGGATCGCGGCGCACACGCCCTACCAGCGCGCGATCGCGGTCGTGTACCGTGGCGACGGCGCTGAGGCCCTCGCCCGCCGAACCAGGGTAATACCTGACGAATTTCGTCGCGGTCGGGTCGCCGAGCACCCGGCCCGCCGCCTCGACATCGGCCGGGCGATCGAAGCTCACCCAGGCATTCTCGTAGTGCCCGACCGCCACCGCGACGCGACAGCACTGCGCGCTGATCGCCAGCTCCGGCATGTCGAGGATCTTGCGCGACTCGAACATCAGCTTGCGCTCTTCGGATGAGAACCCGCTGTCGTCGGTGCCGCCATTGTGAGGCACCGTGTTGCCGGCGTAGGTTTTGGGATCGAAGCCCGAGCCGAGGCGATCGGGCGACTCATAGCCTTTGTGGCTTGCCTCGAGAAAGCCATCGAGCGCGGCAATGCCGGCACCGCTCACCGCCTGGTAGGTGCTCACCGTGACGGCGTTCAGGCCGAACGCCCGGCGCAGCGGCTGCAGCGCCAGCATCAGCGGAATGGTCGTGCAGTTCGGGTTGGCCACGAGGCGCGTGTCCGGCCCAACGTAATCGGAGTTCACCCCGGCGGTCACCAGAGGCACCTTCGGATCGGCGCGATACGTATTACTCTTGTCGATCACGCGATAGCCGAGCTCGAGCAG
>CAYOFE010000224.1:0-2251 GCA_964403135.1 uncultured Chromatiaceae bacterium
CGTAGCCTCGTGACCGTGGTCTCGGTGCAGAACCGCTACAACCTCGTCGACCGAACCTCCGACGAGGTGCTGGATTATTGTGAGCGCGAGGGCATCGCGTTCCTGCCGTGGTTTCCGCTGGAGGCGGGCCGGCTTGCGGCCGGTAGCGCACCGGTCGCAGCGCTCGACACCGTCGCGCGTGCCCACGGCCTGGCGCCGGTGCAGGTCGCGCTCGCCTGGCTGCTGGCACGATCGCCGGTGATGCTGCCGATCCCGGGCACCTCATCCGTCGCGCACCTGGAGCAGAACGTGGCGGCCGCGGCGATCCGCCTGCCGCGCGAGGAATTTGCGCGGCTTGGCTAGAGCAGGTCGGTAAGCGGTGACTGGGGCGGCGGTCAGGAGGCCAGCCGTCGCCGCATCTCGATGTCGTCGCGCAGCGCCCGGTTCACCGCATCGGAATCCGGAAACAGCTCGCGCAGGTCCGGGTCGATCAGCACCCGATTCGTGCCTTCGCTCCGATAGCGCTTCGCAATCTCCCAAGGATGGGATGCGGAAGCCCTGCAGCGCACGCCCGATTTGTGGCCAGATCATCGGGAAATGACGCCAACCTGATGCGCGTCAGTGGATAGTCGCCCATCGCGTCTACTGAGGCGCAAGAGGGCGGCAAGACGCGTTGGTGCCAGCGGCCGGGTTGGCGCAGATTCCGGAATGGCGCTGCTTCATCCAAGGAGGGAGTCCATGCTGCGGCGAACCGAGCGCGAACCTCGGAATCAGAAGAAGAATTCGACGGGCCGGGCAACGGAGGCCTCGATGGCCCCGTCGTCATTGCAACCGGCCTCGGTGGTCCGCCAGCTCGATCATCGCATCGAGCTGGAGGCGCTGTCGCGGCGGTCTCGACGCGCTTCGTCAGCGCGGATCACGCCCGCGTTCATGCCGAAATCGAGCACGCGCTCGGCGAAGTGGGGAAGTACATCGTCACTGATCGGGTGTCCCGACCTCGAACGTGAACCAGCTGCCGCGCCCGGACGTGTTTTGCGCCTGGATCTCGCCGCCCTTACCGGCATCTTCCTGATCCTTATGCCGCTGAACCCACTCGAAATTCAACAGAGTAAAAAAGGCCGGCGCGATCGCTCGCGCCGGCCTTCTCGAGTCAGACCCGGAAGGGGGTACTGATTACTGGCAGTCCGTGCGCCTGAGCACGACCCGACGGTTCAGCGCCCGGCCCTCCGCCGTCTTGTTGTCCGCGATGGGCTGGCTCTCGCCATAACCCTTCACCGACATCCGGCCTGAGGCAATGCCCTTCGCCTGCAGGTAATCGGATACCGCCTGCGCACGGCGCTCGGAGAGCGCCTGGTTGTAGGCATCGTTGCCGACGCTGTCGGTGTGGCCCTCGACGGTGCCGGAGATGAACTTCAGCCTGTTCAGTGTCTCGGCGGTTTCGTCCAGCGTGGCCTTGCCTTCGTCGGTGAGCATTGCCGAGTCAAAGGCAAATTGCACCTGGCGGGTCACGTCGCACGAGCAGCCCTGCGGACCGACGCGGTCACCCTTCGGCGTGTCGGGGCACTGGTCTTTGGCGTCAACCACGCCGTCACCATCGCTATCTTTCGGTGCCGGTGGCGGCGGGGGCGGCGGGGGCGGCGGCGGGGGGGGCGGCGGTGCCGCGACCACCGGCGCAGGCTTCTTGCTGCCGAGCGCCACCTGGAAGCCGACATTGACGAGAACGTCGCCCCAGCTGTGGTTGCCGTCCTGCCAGCGGTACAACGCTTCGGTGCGCAGTGCCACGCGGTCGCCGAACAGGTCGGTCAGGAGTCCGACGCCGCCCTGCGCCTGCAGGTCGTCCTCGTCCTCGCCACCACCGTCGGGGTCGGTGTTGACTACGCCGACGCCCGCAAGCAGGTAAGGCGCGAAGTTGCCGCTGCGGTTATAGATGTTCAGCACGTTCAGCATCAGGCCGGTCTGCTCGGCCGACGTATCGGTCACGTTCTCGTCGAGGTCCCACATCTGCAGGGCCAGCTCGGCGTTCCAGTGCTCTTCGAGCGCGAAGCCAATGGCGAGCTGCCCGCCCTGAAAGCCGTCGTCGAACTCGAGCTCGCTCTGGTTGTCACCGTCGACGGTGAGCTTGTCCCGGTCGCCATCCGGGTTGATGAAGGTCGCCATCGGCGCGATGTACGCCTGACCGACTTCTTCGATCGCGTTGGCCGACTGGCTGAGGGCCAGCGCCACGGCGGCCGAGGCCGCGGTCAATACTCGAATCTGCATACGGAGTCTCCCT
>CAYOFE010000225.1:0-2226 GCA_964403135.1 uncultured Chromatiaceae bacterium
TACCCCTTGGACAGCACCCGGCATGAAAAGTTACTTACGGAACGTCACACTAGGTGGTAATCGACCCCTGCCACGTTTCCCGCCGGGCATCGCCCCATTGTATCGTTTCCGCTTTTGGCGCCCGACCTGGACCCGACGAGCATCGACCCGATGAAGTTCCGCATGACCCTGCTGCTCCTGATCGCGGTTGCGATCGGCGCCTTCCTGTGGCTGGGTGGTGCGCAGTTCTTCACCCTGGAATTCCTGCGCGGCCGCTACGACGAACTGCAGGTCATCGCGGAGGGCGAGTGGCTGCTGGCGGCAACGGTTTTCTCGCTGCTGTACATCGCGCTTGCCTCGTTGAACGTCCCAGGCGCCGCCGCGGTGCTGACGCTGGCCGGCGGCGCCCTGTTCGGCCTCGCCTGGGGTACGGTCCTGGTATCCTTTGCCAGCAGCATCGGCGCCACGTTCGGTTTCCTGCTGTCGCGTTTCCTGTTGCGCGACTGGGTCGAGCGGCGTTTCCCGGCAGAGGCTGCGCGCGTCAACGAGGGCATTCAGCGCGACGGCGCGCTGTACCTGTTCTCGGTACGCATAGTGGCCGTGTTCCCGTTCTTCATCATCAATATGCTGATGGGGCTCACCAGACTTCGCACCTCGACGTTCTACTGGGTGAGCCAGGTCAGCATGCTGCCCGGCACGGCGATTTACGTGAATGCCGGAACGCAGCTCAACCGGATCGACAGCGCCAGCGACATCATGTCGCCGGCGGTCGCGGGCTCCTTCCTGCTGCTCGGCATCTTTCCATTGCTGACGAAGTGGATCATGAACGCCGTCAATGCGCGGCGTCACCCGCGCGCATGACCGATCGCAAACCGCGGCGGTTCGACGCCAACCTGGTCGTCATCGGCGCAGGAGCTGCCGGCCTCGTCACCGCGTATGTCGCCGCGGCGGCGAAAGCCCGGGTGGTTCTGATCGAGCAGAACCGCATGGGCGGAGATTGCCTGAATACCGGCTGCGTGCCAAGCAAGGCGCTGATCCGTGCTGCACGGCTGGCTGTGGACCTGCGGCGCGCCGGCCAGTTCGGCATCCGCGCCGGCCATGTCAGTGTCGATTTCCCGGCGGTAATGGCGTGGGTACGAGCCGTCATTGCCCGCATCGAGCCGCATGATTCGGTGGAACGTTATACGGGCCTCGGCGTGGAGTGCCTCAGCGGCCAGGCGCGGCTGCGATCGCCCTGGGAGGTCGAAGTCAACGACCGGCGCATCCGCACGCGGGCCATCGTCATCGCCACGGGCGGACGGCCTGTCATACCGGCGATCCCCGGACTCGAATCGCTTCCGGTGCTGACCTCAGACAATGTCTGGGATCTCGATCGGTTGCCGCAACGGTTACTGATTCTCGGCGGCGGCCCGATCGGCTGTGAGCTCGCCCAGGCGTTGCAGCGGTTGGGCAGTGCCGTGACGCTGGTCGAAACCATGCCGCAGATCCTGCCGCGCGAAGACAGCGACGTTGCCGCCAGCATCGCGACGCGGCTGGCCGGCGAAGGCGTGAACGTGCTGACCGGCTGGACCGCGCAATCCGCTGCAGCGCACGGCGACGTCGGCACACTCGAGATCGTTCGCGATGGCGTGACCCGCCGCGAAACCTTCGACCGGATCCTGGTTGCCGCCGGGCGCCGGGCCCACACCGAGAATCTCGGGCTTGCGGAACTCGGCATCGAACTGCGATCGAATGGCACCATAGCCGTCGATGATTACCTCCAGACCGCGGTACCGGGGATCTACGCGTGCGGCGACGTGACCGGCCCCTATCAGCTCACGCACGCCGCCGCCCACCAGGCCTGGCATTGCGCCACCAACGCGCTGTTCGGCGGCTTGCGCCGATTTCGCGTCGACTACCGGGCCTTGCCCTGGACGGTATTCACCGACCCGGAAGTGGGCCGCGTCGGCTGGAGCGAACGGGATGCCCGCGAGGCCGGTACGCCCTTCGAGGTCACCCGCTACAGTATCGATAACCTCGATCGGGCGATCGCCGAGGGCGCTGCGGAAGGATTCGTCAAGGTACTCACGGCACCGCGCTCGGATCGGATACTCGGCGCGGCCATCGTCGGGCCGCACGCGGGCGAGCTGATCGGCGAGTTCGCGACCGCGATGCGACACGGGCTTGGACTGCGCGGCATCCTCGGCACGATCCACGCCTACCCCACCCTGCTCGAAGCGAATCGCCTGGCCGCCGGCGAGTGGCAAC
>CAYOFE010000226.1:0-2212 GCA_964403135.1 uncultured Chromatiaceae bacterium
AGAACATCACCCTCAGCGCCGACGAGTCCCTGATCGAGGCTGCCCGCGCCCGTGCCCGCGCCGAGCATTCCACCTTGAATGAGCAGTTTCGCCGCTGGCTTGCGGCATATGCGCAGACCGACGAACGCCTGCAGCGATACGAGGCAGTGATGCGTGGGCTGCGAGGCAAGCTGAAGGTGGGGCGCAAGCTCAGTCGGGAAGCGATGAATGAGCGCTGAGTTCTTCATCGACACCAACGTGTTCGTCTACCACCTCGATACCACGGACCGACGCAAGCACGGGGCATAGGAATTTCAAACGCCATCGGCAAGGCCCAGCACAGGTTGCAGGCCGGGTCTGCAGAGGGCTCAAGTACGCGAAGTTGGGCATCTCGACTGGCGTGGCCGTCGAGTCGGTAGGTCTGCGACCGTTCACAGACCGCAGTCTTGGCCTTGATCTCAGGGTTGACCCTGATGTGAGGCATTTCGCGCCGACACGGCGCGCAGCACCACCCGGCTGCAGTGTGGCAGTGCAGCGTATGGCGATGTGTCTTTGACGGCGGACGCGGCTCAGGCAGCGAAGTGCGGCCCCGGCTCACGCGGCTGGCGTGCTGGGCCCTTGGGCGGCGGCTGAGGGTCCAACCCCAGGTGGTGCAGGATCTTCTGGATCACCGGCCGCTCCAGGATGGCCGCGATGATCTTCAGCTCGCCGGCGCCACAGTTCGGGCAGTGCTGCATGTCGATGTCGAACACGCGCTCGAGCAGCCGCGCCCAGCTGATGCGTCCCGGCCGGGCTTGGGCGGTCTCGACCTCGCATTGGCCGGCGGCGGCGGCAATGCTCGCCGCTTCCTCGTCCTTGGGTGGTCCCTGCGGCACCACCAGCGCCCGCAGCTTGGCGTTCGGGGCCAGCACGCCGTGTTCGCGAAGCGGGGGTCCGCTCACTTCGCGCAGCGAAGTTACGCGGACACCAAACCTGATGAGGTGCAGCCGCGGCCGGGGCACCAGCGCCGCCAGCCGTTGCACGAACTCCAGCGGGCTCATGACCAGGTGCGTCGTCCCGTCGCGCCACGGTGTCTTGAGCTCGAGCTCCACCTGTCCTGCTGCGTTGAGCTGCACCCGTTCGTCCGACAATGCCGGCCGGGTGATGTAGCGGCACAGCTGTTCCAGCCGCTTGCGGTCGTGTGCTTCGACCCGCACCGCGGCATGCAGGCTGAAACCGTCGATGTCGGCGCACAGGGGCTGGCGCGCCGTGGCCTCGCGTGGCATTGCACCTCGCAAGGTCAGCACCTTCTGCCCCGCGCGCGGACCGAAAGCGATGCGATACGTGACCGCTGCCGCCTGCAGCGGCCGCAGCGTGCGCGCTTCGTCACCATCGGCGTCGGGGTCAGCCAGGTAGGTCTGGCCCATCTCCTCGATCAGCACGCCCCGGCGCGTGAGCATCTTCATGAGCCGGGTGATGACCGTCTGCAGCAGCGCATGCAGCTCGTCGTCTATGAGCGGACCGGCGTCGACGAAGACTGGCAACCCATCGGCACCGCACCGGTACACGCCGTCCAGCACCAGGCAATGTAGATGTATGTTGAGGTTGGCGGCGGATCCAAAGCGTTGAATCAGCGTCACGGCGCCGGCGTGGCCTTCGTCGGCCGTCAGCTCAGCAGAGTCCAGCAGATGGCGCGTGAGCACGCGCTGAACCACCTGCAGCACCGACGTGACCAGCTCGGGCTGCGCCGCCAGCAGCACGCGCAGCGGGATCGGCAGGGACAGCACCCACTGCCGCACCGGCACAGGCGGGATGACGTGATCCACCAGGTGCGCCGCGGTCTGCGACATGCGCCTCGCGCCGCATGACGGGCAGAACCCACGGCGCTTGCAGCTGAAGGCCAGCAGCTTGTCGTGGCCACACTCGCTGCAGCGCAGCCTCAGGAAACCGTGTGCCAGGATGCCGCACTCGAGGAACGCTTCGAACTCATCCTTGATGAAGCGCGGCAGTTCGCTACCAGTGCTGGCTTCGGTATGCGCGATGAAGCTGGCCGCGTGCTGCTGCACCAGGCGGTACAGCGTGGTCTGCTCCGGGCGGTGACGTTCGTAGTGAACCGGGGCGCCATCCGGCGCCCTCTGCCCTGCACAGGGCTGCCGGCCGATGGCTTGCACGATGGGCTCCCGAGGGGATGAGCCCGCACGGTCTCAGGCCGTGCTCCGTGCCTCAATCGCTCCAACTGCTGCCTGCCGATGTG
>CAYOFE010000227.1:0-2185 GCA_964403135.1 uncultured Chromatiaceae bacterium
GGTGTGGCTGATCTTTGCGAGTTGATTCGTGTTCTTCGTTTTGTTCATTCGCCGGGAGCGCCGCTGCACTGAGCCGCTGATCGACCTCGATCTGTTCAATGGCAACCCGGAGTTCACTCGGGCCGCGATCGCCTTCGCGGCCATGTTCGCGAGCCTGCCGATCACGCTGTTCGTGGTGCCGATCGTGCTGATCAACGGTTTGGAGATGCTCGCCTGGGACGTGGGCATGCTGATGGCGATTTCCGCGTTGTTCACTACGGTGATGAGCCCGCTGTCTGGCTGGGCATCCGATCGCTTTCGCCCCGAGATCATGAGCAGCGCCGGCGCGCTGGTGCGCGGTGTCGGCTACCTGCTGCTGCTCACTGTGACTGTGACCAGTGGCTTCTGGTCGCTGCTCTGGCCGCTGATCGTGATTGGCATCGGCACGGCGCTGTTTTTTTCGCCGAACAACGCCTTGCTGCTTGCGCACGCTCCGCCGCAACGTGCCGGGATGGTATCGGGGCTGTTCGGAACGTTGCGGCAGGCGGGTTATGCGCTCGGCTTCGCGGTGATTGCGAGCCTGTTCACGCTGATCCAGACGATGTTCGAACTGAATTGGGTTCACGCCGCAATCGGTCAGTTGCCGGCGGGCGTGGCGGACGAGCTGACCCGCGTCTTCCATGGCGGTGGCATCTGGGCACCGGAAATGCTGGTTTTCATCCTGCGCGTGTCCGCGCTGGTGTGCACGGCGATTCTCGGCATCAGCCTGATGAACTCGTTGCCGGGGCTGGCGCTGAACTGGCGACGGCAGGTGGCGGCCGCCGGCGCGCTCGCAGCGCTCGCCGGCATTGGTACCTATGCGTTCGCTGTTCTGGTTCCCGGCGGCCTCGCGGTCACTGAATCAGAGCGGGCGGTGACTGCATCGAAAGAAGAACAATCGGGCCCCGTTGCAGCATTCGGCTGGCCTGCGCGCCGCGCTCCAACGGCTGCCGCTCCCGTAACGGACCGGGTGGAGTAGAGCTTCGGCCGGTTCAGTCGCCGGAGTTGCTTTCGCCGTCAAGGTCCGGGCGGTTCGGGCGGCGTCGCGCACGCTGGCCGATGCGCGGGCGGCGCGGTTCTTCCTCGGCGTCGCGTTCGTGGCGCGAAAAGAACCGTTCGACAACGTGATCAGCCGACAGCCTCTCGTCGTCCTCGTCCCAGGCGTCTTCCTCGATCTTGCGATGTCGGCTCATGGGCGATCAGCCGTTCGTCTGGTCGTGGCTTCGGCAGGTTTCAGACAAGGCAGTCATCGAAGTCGGCAAGGGGCCGGGGGACAACTCTGGTCGCACCCGGGCCTGCTCGAGCAGACGGCGGGCGAGTGGCCCGACTTTGCCGGCAGCGCGGGCGGTGCGCGTCGCGTCTGTGCCGGCGGCGAACTCGTATGCGCAGTGGATCGCGCGCCAGATGATTTCTGCTGCGCCGCGGTTACGCGGTGCTTCGGCCGGGATATGCAGCATCATGCCGGGCAGGTGTCGCAACCGTCCGCAGGCGAGGGCACGCTGTTCGGCGCGCTTGCGCGCGTGAACCGGAATGGCGACGGCACTTGCACTGGCGCTGCCCCTGGCGAAACCTGCGGCCCGGCGACGGCGAGGCCAGGCCGGGGGCAGACCGGGCACGGCACTCATGCGTGGCTCCTTAAGCTCTTATGCGGCAGAAAGATAGCCGAGGTTATCTCAATGTCAAGGCAATGGACGGTTCGTCCCACCGGGAATAAGCTAGCTGCACAGTGGAAGATCCCGTCGACAGATTGCTGCAGCAATGGGCTCAGGAGCGTCCCGAACTCGATTGCTCGCGCCTGAGCGTTGTGGTTCGGGTGCTGTTGCTGGCCAAGGTCTTCCGCCAGAGCGCCGAGAAAGCCCTCGCGCCACTTGAGCTGAAACTCTGGGAGTACGACGTCCTTTCGGCGTTGCGCCGCCAGGGGCCGCCATTTCAGCTGCCGGCGACGGAACTCGCGCGTGCTTCGATGCTCACCTCAGGGGCCATGACCAACCGTATCGACCGGCTGGAAGCGCGTGGCTTTGTGGTGCGTATTCCCGATGCCGCCGATCGGCGCGGCGTCAACGTGCGTCTCACGGCTGCGGGCCAGCGCCTGACTGACGATGCGATCGAGGCGCGGCTGACCGCCGCGCTCGATCAACTGGAAATGCTCTCCGCCCAGGAGCGGCGC
>CAYOFE010000228.1:0-2176 GCA_964403135.1 uncultured Chromatiaceae bacterium
GAGGGCCTCCTCGACCTGCTCGGCGAGCCGGCGCAGCGACTGCCCGGAACCCTCCGCCCTGGCCGCGGCCGCCTGCTGTCCGGCCGCGCCGAACTGCTCGACGATGCTGGCCTGGGCCTCGCCGCCCTGGTTCGCGAGTTTCAGCGCCTGGTTCGGCTTCAGCGCAGCGACATGCTCGTCGCGCGGGACCTTTGCCGTTTTCGCGCCGACCTGGATTGGCATGGTGGTAGTCGGTTGGCCGCGGAAGGCGGCCACCAGCGAGTCGGACAGCACGCGGTACTTGCCCTCGTTGACCGAGGACACTGCGTACATCACTACGAAGAACGCCAGCAGCAGCGTGATCAGGTCGCCATACGGGATGGCCCACGCTTCGTGGTTCTGGTGCTCCTCGTGTTCATGGCCGCGGCGTGACATGGTTTCGGGCTCCGGGTGCGCCTAACCGACGTAGCTCTTCAGCTTCACTTCGAGGTTGCGGGGATTCTCGCCTTCGGCGATGGCGATGATGCCTTCGATGACCATCTCCTTGGAGCGGCTCTGCGCCTTGATGAGTTCCTTGAGCTTGTTGGCGGTCGGCAGAAAAAACAGGTTCGCCAGCCCGATGCCGTAAATGGTCGCGGTGAACGCCGCGGCGATGCCGCCGCCGAGCTTGCTCGGATCGGCCAGGTTCTTCATGACCGCGATCAGGCCGAGCACCGCGCCGATGATGCCGAGCGTCGGTGCGTAGATACCGAGACCCTCGAACACCTTGGCGCCTTGAATATCTGCCTTTTCCCTGGCGTCGAGCTCCAGTTCCATGGCCTCGCGGATCTTATCCGGCTCGGCGCCATCGACCAGCATCTGCAGCGCCTTCTTCGCGAACGGGTCGGCTTCCTGCTCCAGTGCAGGCTCGAGTCCGAGCAGGCCCTGCTTGCGTGCGGTCTCGCTCCATTGGACCATCTTCGAGATCAGCGAATCGGGGTCCTCGAGCGGTGGCTTGAATATCCAGGGGAATATCTTCCACGCCCGCATGAACGTCGCCTTCGGGGTCTGCACCAGGCTCGATGCCAGTGTGCCAACGAACACGATGACGAAGGCCGCCGGGTTGAGCAGCGACATAGCGCCGGCGCCTTTGAGTATGCTGCCGCCGACGAGGGCGACCAGCGCGAGCACGACACCTGTGGTGGTCAACGCATCCATCGGCTATCCCGCGCGCGTTACAACGGGCCCGGGCGCATGCTGCCCCAGTCGGCAAGGCGCGCCCGCAACCGCGCCAGCGCCTGGCCGTGAATCTGACAGATGCGGCTTTCGCTCACGCCGAGCACCGCGCCGATCTCCTTCAGGTTGAGTTCCTCGTCGTAGTACAGCGACATGACCAGCGCTTCACGCTCGGGCAGCGCGGCGACCGCCTCGGCCATGGCCGCGCGAAACTCCTCGGATTCCAGTTCCATCGTCGGATCCGTGACCGTATCGGACCCGTCGTTCTCGCTGGCGGCCACCTCGGGGCCGGCTTCATCGAGGCTGAACATGCGCTGCGAGGTAGTCGCAGACACCATTTCGTGGTACTCATCGAGAGAGACGCCGAGCTCGGCGGCGACTTCACGCGCGCTGGCATGGCTACCGGTGCGGTTTTCCACGGCACGGATGGCGGCGGTCAGCTGGCGCTGCTTGCGGTACACGGAGCGCGGGGCCCAATCGGTATTTCTGTATTCGTCCAGCATGGCTCCACGCACACGAATGCCCGCATAGGTCTCGAAGGAAGCGCCTTTGGACGGCGAGAACTGGCGAGCCGCGTCCAGCAGGGCAATCAGCCCGGTCTGGACCAGGTCTTCCAGCTCGACACCCTCGGGCAGCCGGCCGAGAAGATGATTCGCGATCTTCTTGACCAGCGGCGCGTAGCGCTCCACCAGCGCCTCCGGCGTCTGCTTTCCGGCCAGTGCGTAGGCGGCGGCGCTCGTCATGCCACCGCATCCTCCGGCCGGTTCGGCAATTTCAGCAGCCGCTCGACGAAAAACTCGATGTTCCCGCGGGCGGCGCGCGGCGCATCCCATTTATCGGCACGATGGGCCATTTGCTTTAACGCCGCCGCGGCGAGGCTGTTCGGGAACGCCGTCACAAAAGGCGTCTGCATCTGCACCGCCCGCCACACCCGGTCGTCGTAGGGCACGCTGCCCGCGTGGTCGAGCGAGACCTGCAGGAA
>CAYOFE010000229.1:0-2167 GCA_964403135.1 uncultured Chromatiaceae bacterium
GCCGAGGCGTATCGCTTTCTCGAAGGCCGCTTCGTCATACTGGATATCGCATCAGATGTTGGTGGCTGCGCCTTTGGCCGTCCATGCCTCGGCTAGCTGCGTATCGAGCTCCACCGCGCGCTTTGCAGCCTGAAGCGCCGTATTGCGTCGCTCCTCGGTGGCCCGGGAGTACCGATAGAGGAGCACGTTGCTGATCGCGATCGCAGCCCAGGCGGGTGCGTAGTCCGGCTTCAGTGCCAGGGCCTGGTTGAACAGCTCGATCGCGAACCGCTGCGCGCGCGTCCCGAATCGCCGTTGATAGGCGAGGCCGCGCCGGTAGAGCTCATCGGGCGTGATTCCCGCACCGTCGGCCGCCGTCGGCGCGACCCGCGCACCCGGCACACCGAGCGCCGCTGCGATGCGGGTGGCGATCTCGTCCTGGATCGCGAACATGTCCTCGAGCCGCCGGTCCCAGCTTTCCGACCAGATGGGAAAACCATGGCCGGCATCGACAAGCTGGGCGCTGACGCGCAGCCGCTCGCCCGCCTTGCGCACGCTGCCCTCGAGCACCAGCCCCACGCCAAGCTTGCGGCCGATCTCGCGCACATCATCGTGCCGATTCTTGAAAGCGAACGACGAGGTGCGGGCCACGACTCGCTGGCCGGCGCGGGTCAGCGCGTTAATGACTTCCTCGGCCATGCCGTCGCAGAAATACTCCTGGTCCTTTGCCGGGCTCATGTCGCTGAATGGCAGCACGGCCACCGCGCGGTCCTGTCCCGGCGCGGTGGCCGCTGCCGCGCCGGCCGCATCGACACCGGCTGCCGGAACGCCGTCTTCCAGCTTCGCGACGAAACGGAAGCCACGCCGCTGTACGGTGCGGAGCACCGCCTGGCGCTCGCCGTCGTCGCCGACCATGGCGCGCGCTTTGCGCAGCGCCTGCGTAAGGGCGGACTCGGAGACGACGACACCGGGCCAGATCTTCTCGAGCAGCTCGTCCTTGTCGACCACGCGGTCGCGGTGCTCGATCAGGTAGAGCAGCAGGTCGAGCGCTTTGGGCTGCGGCTCGGCCGCCAGCCCGTTCAGGCGCACCTGGCGGCGGGCGGGATCGACTTCGCAGTTGCCGAAGCGGTATGTCGTTGTGGCGTTCATGGCCGCTGCAACATCGTACCTCAGCCAGCCGTTTCGGCGTCTTGCGGTCGACTCCCGTTGCCTCAGGCCGCTTGCGCAGCAGTCACGCAGGCCGGGTTGCCGGCGCGAACCGCCGCGCGATCATGCGGCTGACCAGCCCGCCGCCGAGGCTCGTATCGCTCAGGTCGTCGAGGCGGTACGTCGCACCGGTAAGAATCGCGTCGGCAGCGCGCAGCCCACTACGCACCGCCGGCCCGATGCCCTCGCACATGTCGCGCGTGGCAAGCCCCGCGGCATCACCCGCGATGAAGGCATTGCCGATGCGCACCGTCTCGACCGCGCCGCGCAGGTAGTAGCTGTAGCCCTCCGGCTGCCAATCGCCGGACGGTGCCAGCGATCGTTCCAGCGAGGCGGTGAATCGCTCCCAATGGGGCTTGATGTCGTCGTTGCGCGCCTTCAGCCGCTGCGCCATGCCGCCGATGCCGACGTTGAGGAAACCATCAGCCTTCGGCACATACCATGCATAACCCGGCAGGCCATGGTCGAAGAACCACAGGTGACAATCCCCGTCCTGCCATTCGTACGGAAACTCATGTTCCAGCGTGACTGCCTGCAGGTGCTTCGCGCGCGGGTTCGCGCCACAGAAGATCTTGCGGTACACCGGGCAACGCGTGCCACCGGCGCCGATCAGGTATCGGCAGCGAAAGGCCTCGTCGACGATGTATCCGCCGCCATCCGCAACGATCTCGCGCACCTGGTGCCGGATCACGTTTGCGCCCGATCGCTGCAGCAGCCACGCGTCGAACTCGAAACGCCGGATCGAGTGCTGCACCGATCGTACCGGCAGGCGCAGACCCTTGATGTGGATCTGTAACCGGTCGAACGTCAGGAAGCGATGCGGGTAGCTGGCAATGTCGATTTCCAGATCGCGCACCACCTCGGGCGTGATCCATCCCGCACAGAGCTTGAGCCGCGGGAATGTCTCCTGGTCGAGCACCAGCACGTCCACTCCCGCGCGGCGCAGTTTCCATGCCGCCGACGATCCGGCTGGCCCGCCGCC
>CAYOFE010000230.1:0-2164 GCA_964403135.1 uncultured Chromatiaceae bacterium
AGGCCGTTGTCGCGGGGGTGTTGAAGCAACTCGGCTGGGAGCCTCTCGATGTCGGCGGCGCCGAGCAGGCGCTCCATCTCGAGCATATGACCTTGCTGTGGGTGCGCATGGTGCGCATGGGCGGACGATCACCCCGAACGGTTTGGGCCGTCCTGACCGCTAACCCCAATCCGAAAATATTTGCGTTTGTGAGCTGAAGGTCATCGGAAAAAAGAAGGGCCTCCTGTATGGTTGAGAGACTGTGTACCCGCACAAATCTCTGCCAAACGGGAGGCCCTCAGAATGAGGCTTACGGTATCTGCGCTTCGCCGAGTCGTCAAACGAGATCTGCCCGTGGTGTTCGGTGCCGAGCAACTGACGTCGTACGCAGGGCTTGAGCTGGTGAGTCGGTATCTGCGGCGCATCGATCTGAACGGGCGCGTGCGTCGAGTGCTCGCACCCTTCGGGGTCGGCAGCGACTACGGCGCCTTTCGTCTGGTGTTGGTGGTGATTGGACTGGTGATGGTGGGAGGGCGGCGCATCGAGCACCTTCGCTTCCTGGCGCACGACCCACTGTTCGCTCGCTTCTGCGGGCTGCGGCGCTTGCCCACGGACCGTTCGGTGGTGAACTGGCTCAAGCGCTTCACGATGTCCGGCGTACGCGCTCTCGGCGCTCTGGTGAGCGAACTGGTGTTCGAGCAGGTCGAGCGCTTGCGGCTGAGCCGCTTGACCATCGATCTGGACGGCACGGTGCTGCGCACCGGAACACAGGTGCGCTGGGCGATGCGCGGCTTCAACCCGCATCATCCCAAGGACCCGAGCTACTACCCGCTGCTCGCCCACCTGGCTCAGACAGGACAGATCCTGCGAGTGAAGAATCGACCCGGTAACGTCAACGATTGCCGTGGTGCCGAGGAAGTGGTGCGCGATCTGGTGGCCGAGATCCGTGGCCGCTTCGGCCGTCGACTGCCGATCGAGTTTCGCATGGATGCTGCGTTTTTCCAGGAAAAGATGCTCAAACTGCTGGCTCGGCTCCAGTGCGGCTACGCCATCAAGGTGCCGTTCTGGCAGTGGCTCGGTCTCAAGAATCTGGTCGCCGTTCAGAAACAGTGGATCCGGATCGCTGAGGCGATCGACGCCTTCGAGACCACGCTCGTCATCCCGCAGTGGAACCTCTCGCTGCGCGTCGTGGTCTACCGCAAGCGGGTCCATCATCGCTCGCCCAAGAACTTCCAGCTCGACCTCTTCAACCCCGACGACGGCTACTTCGAATACTCCGGGGTTACCTCCAACCTCGAGCTTCAACCCAAGGCGTTGTGGGAGTTTGCCTCGGGTCGAGGCGCCCAAGAGAAGACCATCGGTGAACTCAAAGGCGAATGCGCCTTCGATGTCATCCCAACCAATCACTACGCGGCCAACAGCGCTTGGCAGTACCTCAGCGTGCTTGCTCACAATCTCATCCGCAGCTTCCAGCTCGACGCCGGCCTCGCCCTGCCGAAAACCCGCACGCTCAAATGCACCTTCTCTCATCGCATTCTGAGTTTGCGCACCCTGCGCTTCCTCTTCATCGTCCGTGCCGGTCGGATCGCGCGCATCCGCGGCCGCCGCATCCTCCGCCTCTCGGACAACCCAGCCACCAGGGACCTCTACGAACGAATCGATCATGCCCTCGCCGCGTGAATTATTTTCGGATTGGGGTTAGCCCCCAGACTCGCCTGCGGATTGCGAGCATGGCGCAAAGCGAGCACTTGCCGATTTACAAAAGCGCGTACGACCTCTGTCTGTATCTGGAGCAGATTGTCCGCAATTTCTCGCGCTACCAGAAATACTCGCTCGGGGCCGACCTACGCGATGGCGCGCGGCGCGTGCTGAAACTGGTGGTGCGGGCCAACTCGCGGCGCGACAAAGCGCCGCTGCTGCTCGAACTGCGAGAGGAGGTGGAGCAACTCAAAGTGCTGCTTCGCTTGGGGCAGGACCTGAAGGCGTTCGCGAACTTCAACTCGTTCGAATACGCCATTGGGTTGGTGGTGGAGATCGCGAAGCAGAATGAAGGGTGGCTGAAGAGCCAACGACAGGGCGATGGCCAGAATCAGCGAGTGATGCCCGAGCGGCTAACCGCGCCGAGCGTGCCATGATCACGAGGTCCCGTTTCCGCCAGCGGCTTCGGCCAGGTGCTGCCCGCTGG
>CAYOFE010000231.1:0-2119 GCA_964403135.1 uncultured Chromatiaceae bacterium
GGCCATCCTCCGTGACGAGCGGGTAAGGATTGCGCGTCGGATGGTCCGTTATTGCAAACACCAAGCGGTCGCGGCCCTGTGCGGTACCGACCTCGTGATACCAGATGGCCACCTGCCGCTGGTCGTCAGGGACGCCGTCGGCGCCCCGCGGATAGCGGCTGTAGTAGAAACCACCGCCGTCGCGGTTCCACGCGACAGATGTGAACTTCGTGCCCGTCAGCTCGTCCGGCAGGTCCACGCCGCTCGCCACGTCGCGGATGCGCCAGGTTTTCCAGTCGCTACCGCCGTCGGACAGCGCGTAGGCGAGCATTTTGCCATCGGGGCTCAGTGCGTAATCGCCCAGGGACACGGTGCCATCGGCGTGCAAGGCGTTGGTGTCGATCAGCAGCCGCCCCCGCACCGCCGGGTTATCGGTGACCCACAGCGTGTCCTGCTCCTGCATGCCCATGTTGTGGGCATACACGTAGCGGCTGCCCTCGTGTTGCGGGACGCCAAACCGCTCGAAGTCGAGGAGCTGGCGCAGCCGGGCGGCGAAGTGCGCCCGTGCCGGCAGCGCGTCAATGACCCGCCGCGTGTGCGCATTCTGCGCGGCGACCCAGGCACGAGCATCGTCCGAATCGAGGTTTTCCAGCCAGCGATACGAGTCCTCGACGGTGACACCGTGATAAATGTCGGTCACGGCCTCGCGCCGGCTGACCGGGTAGCTGCTCACCGGGGTGCCTTGCTCCGCAGCAGCCGCGCCGGCTGCCAATAACGCCAGGAGTGCGGGAACGAACCGACCGGCGCCGGCCACAATCAACGCCCGGCCGCAGCGATGACGTCCTGGCCGCCCATGTAGGGCCGCAGCACTTCGGGCACCACAACCGAGCCGTCGGCACGCTGGTAGTTCTCCATGACCGCAATCAGCGCACGCCCGGCCGCCACCCCCGAACCGTTCAGCGTGTGTACCAGCTCCGGCTTGCCGCTGTCCGGATTGCGCCAGCGCGCCGCCATGCGCCGCGCCTGGAAATCAGCGCAGTTGCTGCACGACGAAATCTCGCGGTACTTGCCCTGCCCCGGCAGCCAAACCTCCAGATCGTAGGTGCGCGCGGAACCGAAGCCGATATCGCCGGCGCAGAGCGCCACCACGCGATACGGCAGTCCGAGCCGCTGCAGGATCACCTCGGCGTGGCCGGTAAGTTCTTCGAGGGCACGACCCGAGTCGTCCGGCCGCACGATATGCACCAGCTCGACCTTCTCGAACTGGTGCTGGCGGATCATGCCGCGCGTGTCTTTGCCATGCGAGCCTGCCTCGGAGCGAAAGCATGGCGTGTGCGCCGTGAGCTTGATCGGCAGCTCGGCAGCCTCGACGATGCGCTCGCGCACCAGGTTCGTCAGCGGCACCTCGGCGGTGGGAATCAGAAAAAACTCCTGCTCGCCCTTCACGGCAAACAGGTCGGCCTCGAACTTCGGCAGCTGCCCGGTGCCCTCGAGCGTGGCGCGATTGACCAGATACGGCACATACACCTCGGTGTAACCGTGCTCGCGGGTATGGGTGTCGAGCATGAACTGGATCAGTGCGCGGTGGAGCCGGGCCAGCAACCCGCGCATTACCGCGAAACGCGCCCCGGTGATGCGACCGGCTGCATCGAGATCAAGTCCACCGAGCCCGGAGCCGAGATCCACGTGGTCCTTCACCGCGAACTGGAACTTTCGCGGCTCACCCCAGCGGCGCAGTTCCTGGTTGGCTGCCTCGTCACGGCCCTCTGGCACGTCCGGATGCAGCAGATTCGGCAACCCAAGCTGCAATTCGTGCAGGCGGCGCTGCACCCCGGTAAGCTCCCGCTCGGCGTTGCCGAGCGCAGTACCGAGGTGCTCGACCTCCGCAAGAAGCGACGTGACGTCCTGGCCCTGTGCCTTGGCCTTGCCAATATCCCTGGACTTCACGTTGCGCTCGTTACGCAGCTGCTCGACCTGCACCTGCACCGCCCGGCGCCGCTCCTCCAGAGAGAGATAGGCCGCGGTATCCAGCACGAATCCGCGCCGCGCCAGGTTGGCCCGTACGCTCTCCAGATCGGTGCGCAGGAGTTTCGGGTCGAGCATGAAGGTTCCCCACAATGCGAAGGCCGGAAAGTTTACC
>CAYOFE010000232.1:0-2075 GCA_964403135.1 uncultured Chromatiaceae bacterium
GTCGTGAGCAGGCTATCCAGCCGAGGTTTGAGTCGCTGCTCGAAGATAGCGGCAACCGGTTCAAGCAATCGCCCAAGTGCCTGCTGCCGTAAGCGCTCGACCAAGGACAGGTTGACGACGCGTGGCTGACGGGTTGGCGCAGCGGGGGTCTACGCAGCGGTGGGGGTTTGCAGAGCTGTGGCGGAGCCGAAACGGGTCTTCCATTCGCGCGGGATGAGTTCCGCGATGCGCTCGGCCGGGTGGGTGTGGATGCGCAGCAATACGTCGCGGAAGTAGGCGAAAGGATCGACGCCGGCCAGTTTGCACGAGACCACCAGGCTGTACAGGATCGCCGCGTGCTCGGCGCCGCCTTCGCTGCCGGCGAAGAGCCAGTTCTTGCGCCCGATCACGAGCTGCTTGATCTGCCGCTCCGAGTGGTTGTTGTCGATCGCCAGGAACGGCGCTTCGGTGTAACGCGTCAGCGCCTTCCAGTTGTTCAACGTGTACCCGAGCGCCTCGCCCAGCGCACTGCGCGGCAACGCCACCAGCGACAGCCGGTCCAACTCGGCCCGCAACTGGGCCAGACGCCGACGCGCGTGGCGCTGCCGCCAGGCCAGCAAACGCTCGGGCTCGATCGCGAACTGCTTCGCGCGGCGCTCCACGGCGTACAGCCGGCCGATCAGGCTGAGCACCCGCCGGGCTTCGGGATGCGAGTCCCGGGCCTCGAAGAACTTCCGCCGGGCGTGCGCCCAGCAGGCGACTTCGGCCACCTCGCCCCCGGCGCAGAGGCGGTTGTAGCCCGCGAACGCATCGGCTTGCAGATAGCCGCGAAAACCCCGCAGGAACGACTCCGGCCCATCCCGCTTGCGCGAGTTCGTGTACTCGAACACGACGTCATCCCGGTCTCCGATGTACACCCACATATATCCGCGCCGCGAGCCGACCGGCCTCGCGCTCGGGTCCAGCACCGTGATCGGCGTATCATCCGTGTGAATCTTGCGCGAGGCCCGCACGCAGGGCTTCATCACCTCCACGATCGGCGCCAGCGTGTCAGCCACGTACGCCACCCAGCCGCACAAGGTCGAACGCGGCAGCTCCAGGCCGTACCGGCGGTAGATCTGCTGCTGGCGGTAGAGCGGCAGCGCGTCGGCATACTTGCTTGTGATCAGGTGGGCCAGGAAGCCCGGCCCCGGCACGCCCTTGTCCAGCGGCCGCGGCGGGAGGGCCCCGACGGCGACGTGTCCCTGGCAGTGCCGGCAGGCGTACTTGTAGCGCACGTAGCGGTTCACGAAGAACTTCGCCGGCACGACCTCCAGCTCTTCGGTCACGTCCTGGCCGAAGACGACCTTGGCCGCGCCGCAGGCCGAACAGGTCCGCTCGTTCTCCGGCGGATGAAGCTCGTGCGTCTCCCGCGGCAGATTCTCCGGGAGCGCCTGGCGGCCTTTGTGCCGCTTGCGGCGTCGCGGCGGCGGGTCGGGCTCGTCATCCTCCGGCGGCGCTGCGGCAACCGGTGTCAGCGCGTCGCCGAACAGCCGCCCCTGGCCCGGATCGTCAACCCGCTTCTCGCTCCGCCTGCCGAAGAGTATCCGCGTGAGGTAGGCGACCTGCTGTTCCAATTCCATGACCCGCGCCTGCAACGCCGCCACATCGGCGGGCAAGTCGGCGGGCCGCGGATCGTTGGGGTGGGTATTCAAGAAGGGCACGATCAACGGGAGTGCGGGGCGGAAGTCATCCGTCACTTCGTGGCGCTCTCATCAGCCTGTGGAAAAACCCCATTGGGCCGTGTGGCACCGGCAATCTTGCCGGTGTTTTTCACGGGCTGATAGCCCGTGCCACACTTCTTCAACGGGCTGTTAGCGTTCGCCGGTCGCGCACTCCTGCTTGCGCAATCAGTATCGGACCATCGCCGGTCTGCGCCGCCGGCCGGTTTGTTTTTGCGCGTGGGCGGCCTAGAGTGAGGAGTAGGAGGCCACAGGAAAGATGCCCCGGGATCATTTCAAGGTACTCGGACTTTCTATCGGTCGGCATCCGCCGCACGTGGTGGACCAGCATTTCGCCGCGGCTCGCGGGCGGCTGGTGCCGGCGCTGTCGCGCTC
>CAYOFE010000233.1:0-1997 GCA_964403135.1 uncultured Chromatiaceae bacterium
CTATTCAAGTTGTCACTGTCAGCAAATGTGGCATAGAGAATAGCTTCTGTTCCACCGCCATCCTGGCGGGAACCGAACCGGTGCCCGGCAAAGAGAAACCCCTTTGTGCCGAAATCGCTATCCCCCACAGAAATCCGAGTACCGACATAGTTCCGCCACTCTCCATCAAAGTACCCGTTCACGGGTCGATAGCGTGATCTCGCTTGGATGACCGAGGGAGTTTGCTTTCGTCTTAAACTTGGGACGAGCAGCGAGATATGAGCGGATATTTGTCCGCGTCCGGCAGTAACGCGCCGATGCAAAGGATGGATGGACGAAGCTGCGCCGAATCCGGAGTGCCCTGGGTGCCAGGCGCTGCTCAAGCGCGTGGCGAGCTTGGAGCGGCGGATCGCGGAGCTCGAAGAGCTGCTGGGGAAGAACTCCTCGAACTCCAACCGCCCGCCTTCTTCGGACTCTCCGCGTGATCGCGCCAGCCGTCCGTCCCGGCCGCCGAGTGGCCGGAAGCCAGGTGGTCAGCCGGGCCACGAGGCACATATGCGCAGGCTGGTGCCCGCCGAGCAGGTCACACGCCGGGAGAGGCATGATCCCCGTCGCTGTCGGCGCTGCGGAATGTCGCTGCGAACCGGAAAGCGGCTCCGGCCCCTGATCCATCAAGTGGTCGAGATCCCCGAGATCGTGCCCGACGTGACGGAGCATGTCCTCGGTCGTCGCCGATGTGGACATTGCGACACAGTCACGACTGCGCCTTTGCCCCTGGGCGTCCCCCGTGGCATGTGCGGTCCGCGCCTCTCCGCGCTGGTCGCGTACGTGACTGGGCACATGCGGGTGAGCCGCCGAATGGCGATGGAGTTCCTCGGCGACGTGCTGCACGTACCCCTCGCGCTCGGCACCGTGAGCAACGTCGAGGCCACGATCGGCGACGCACTCGAGGAGCCGCACAGCGAGGCCCTTTCGTGCGTGCAGCGAGCCAAGGTCAAGCACCTGGACGCGACGAGTTGGTCGCGCAGCGGCGAACCAAGCACGCTGTGGACCTTTGCCTGCCGCGTGGCCACGGTCTTCGTGATCACTGCGAACGCGACCACCCAGACCGTGCGGGGCCTGGTCGGAGCCGTGCGCGGCACGCTGGTCACCGACCGGGCCTCGGTGTTCGGCTTCTGGGCGATGGAACAGCGCCAGATTTGCTGGGCCCACCTGACGCGCCGCTTCGTGGCCTTCGCGGAGAGCCCGCACGAAGCGGTCCAGAGCCTGGGCAACGCCCTGCTCCTGCTGACCCAAGCCCACCTGCAGGAATGGCACCGCTTCCAAGCCGGCAAGCAGACTCGCGCAGGCTTGCAGCGGATGGTCGAGCGCATCGAGCCGCTCGTCCTCTTCCATCTCGAGCGCGGAGTGGACATGCGACGCCGCGGAGTCAGTGGCTCCTGCCAGGACATCCTCGACCACGAGAAGGCGCTCTTCACCTACGCCTTCACGCACGGCGTGCCGCCGACCAACAACCACGCCGAGCGCGAGCTGCGCGCCCCGGTCCTGTGGCGCAAGCAGACGGCCGGAACGCGGAGCGAGCGCGGCGATCGCTTCGCCGAGCGCATCCTGACCGTCGTCCACACACTCCGAAAGCAAGGCCGCCACGTGCTCTCCTACCTCGAGCACGCCTACGTTGCCGCGCTACGCGGCGAGCGCAGTCCCGCGCTCATGCCAGACGGCCCGTGAACGGGTACTCGGCATCAGCCGCGGCGACGGCGCCCCGCACACGCTGCGCGCGGGACTGGGCGGCCACTACCGCTTCGACCACCTGATACCAGGCCGCTGGCAGGTAGAGCGTCGCGAGAGCGAGCTCGACCCGAGCTCGGTGACGACTTCCAGCAGCAGTCTGACCGTGGAGATCGAGTGGAGCTGCACGGTGGAGGCGGGGCGGGTGACGAGGCTTGATCTGGACCTGACGAGGTAAGCGGCGACGATCGGAACCCCTCCCCCTGGATGACGACGTGCCCGTTCAGCAG
>CAYOFE010000234.1:0-1984 GCA_964403135.1 uncultured Chromatiaceae bacterium
CGCTCCCACATCGTGCGAAATCGCGACTGGCGCCGCTTCCACATCGGCAGACTCGCGCTCGCTGGCGGTGCTGTGGATGATAATAGCCAGGCATGTCGAAGCGAGCGCAACAGAGCCGCAGCCGAAAGCCCGCGGCTCCTTACGGCGGCCGACCGCCCGGCCAGATCCGCGTCATCGCCGGACGGTGGCGCGGGCGGCGGTTGCCGGTGGCGGATGCCGATGGCCTGCGGCCGACGGGCGATCGCGTGCGGGAGACGTTGTTCAACTGGCTGGCTCCGCGCATCGAGGGCGCGCGCTGTCTCGATCTTTTCGCCGGCACCGGGGCGCTCGGCATCGAGGCGCTGTCGCGGGGTGCCACGGAGGCGTGGTTCATCGAGCGCGACGCAGCCGTCGCCGCGCAGCTGACCGTCAGCCTGATGCGGCTTGGCGCGGAACAGTCGCACGTCGTGAGCATGGATGCGCACAGATTTCTGGCGCGCCCGGCGCAACCCTTCGACGTAGTGTTTCTCGACCCGCCTTTCGGCGGCCCGGACCTTGGCGATTTGTGTAGACTGCTCGGCGCTGGCTGGTTGCGCGAAGGTGCGTTGGTGTACCTGGAGATGAGCCGGGCGTTGCAGATGCCGGCACTGCTGCCGGGCTGGGAGCTGCTCCGCGAGAAGACCGCCGGGCAGGTGCGGTTTGGGCTCGTGCGCTATTCGCCGGGGACATGAAGGGAGCATACGCATGGGCATCTCGGCCATGTATCCGGGGACGTTCGACCCCATCACAAACGGGCACCACGAGCTGGTGCGCCGCGCCGCACGGCTCTTCGATCGAGTGGTCGTCGCGGTGGCCGCCAGTCCCCACAAGGAGCCCGTGTTCGATCTCGAGGAACGTATCGGGCTCGCGCGCCAGGTGCTTGCCGATATTCCCAACGTCAGCGTCGACGGCTACCAGGGGCTGACGGTCGAATATGCGCGCAATCACGGCCTTAAGGTCGTCATTCGCGGCCTGCGCGCCGTCTCGGATTTCGAGTACGAGTTTCAGCTCGCCACCATGAACCGACACTTGCTGGACGACGTCGAAACCATATTTATGACACCGGCGGAGCAATACACCTTTATCTCCGCCACCTTCGTGCGCGAAGTGGCCGCGCTCGGTGGCGACGTCAGCGGGCTGGTTCACCCGATCATCGTGGCCGCCCTGAAGAAAAAATACGGCTACGGCAAATGATGTTCGCCGCCCGCCGACGCGCTGGCTGGATATTCCTGATCGCCAGCTGGTCCGTGCTGGTGCAGGTGGCAGCGCACGCGCGGCCGGCGCCGCCGCGCGACGCCATCGCCAGTGCCCATCCGCTGGCGACATCTGCCGGCGAGGAGATCCTCGCCGCCGGCGGCAATGCCTTCGACGCGGCTGTCGCCGTGAGCGCGGCGCTGGCGGTTGTCGAGCCTTATGCCTCCGGGCTGGGTGGTGGCGCGTTCTGGCTGCTGCATGTTGCGCGCGGCAATCGCGACGTGTTCGTCGATGCCCGCGAGGTGGCACCGGGTGCCGCAACGCGCGACATGTATCTGGATGCGGCGGGCCGGCCAGTGCCGGGGCTGACGATGGACGGGCCGCTGGCCGCCGGCATCCCCGGCGAGCCGGCCGGGTTGGCCCATCTGGCGAAGAAATACGGGCGACTGCCGCTCTCGCGCAGCCTGGCGCCGGCGATCCGGCTGGCCGCGGAGGGCGTCCCGGTCCACGCGCGTTGGCAGCTCGGGCTTCGATTCCGGCAGGGCACCGCGCAGAAATCGCCGGGCTTCCGCGAAATCTTCTACCCGGGCGGTGAGTTACCCGCCGCCGGCGCGCGCATTCGCCAGCCGGACCTGGCGCAGACCCTGCGCCGGCTGGCTGAGGGTGGTGCCGATGGCTTCTACAAGGGGCCCACCGCTGAACGGCTGGTTGCCGGGGTGCGGGCGGCCGGCGGCATCTGGAGCACCGAAGACCTGGCTCGCTATCGCGTGAT
>CAYOFE010000235.1:0-1949 GCA_964403135.1 uncultured Chromatiaceae bacterium
CTAGCCGGCGAGGTGCGCGGGCACGGCGCTGACGGGCTGCAGCGTCGCGCGCATCACGAAACGTTCTACCGGCTCGCCCTTCAGGATCTGCTGTTCGACGAACTCGGCGGCATTTTCAGCCTTCAGTCCTTCGTACCAGATGCCGTCGGGGTGCACCACCATGATGGGACCGCGCGCATTCTGCTGGCGGCATTGCATCAAACTGACCTTCACCTCGGCCATCAGGCGGCGCTTCACCAGCTCCTGGCGCAGCGCGCCGAGCAGCGGAACCGAGCCACTCTGCTGGCAACCGCAGAAATCCTTGCCGTCGGAACAGACGAAGATGTGATAGCGGAGCCGGTCCAGCACCCGGAACTCGGATTGTTCGTAGGGCTGTTCGGCGCAGTGGTCGTGGTTGGACATGGCGTTACCTCGGGTCGGTCGCGACCTGCGTCGCTCCCGCAACAGGTGTCGCTCGCGCAGGCGTCGCTGCCACAAGACCGCCCGCGCGCGGCGGATTGACGCGCCGGTGTATGAGCTCGATGACCGGCTTGCCGCCGATCAGGTGCTGCTCGAGGATCTTCTCGGCGTCGGCCATCTGCTGGATGCGATACCAGATGCCGTCCGGGTACACCATCACCATGCAGCCCCAGGCGTGCTGCGCAATGCAGGCATTGGGACTGAGCACGACATCGGTGATGCCGGCCTGCTGCAGACGGCGCTGGTACATCTCGTAGATCGGCCCACCCAGGGTCTGGCCGCAGTGCCGCCCGCGATGACCGTCGGCGTGCGCTTCCGGTATCGCCTCGCGGATGCGGCGGCGCTCTTCCTCAGTCATCGCCTCGGCCTGCGCCTTCTTTTTCGCGATGGTTCCTGCCCAGTGGTCAGCGTACTCGGTGGTGCAGACGAAAACGTGTCGCATGGTGATACTCTGTGGCGGGCCCGGCCCGAACCTTTTCACGACGATCATGAACTACTGCAGCCATTGCGGCCAGCCCGTAACCCTCGAAGTGCCACCGGGCGACAACCGCCCGCGCTACGTCTGCCGGAGCTGTGGCAACATCCATTACGAGAACCCCAAAGTCGTGGTCGGCTGCGTGCCGGAACACGATGGCCGCATCCTGATCTGTAAGCGCGCCATCGAGCCCCGCTATGGCTACTGGACCGTACCGGCGGGCTTCATGGAGCTCGGCGAGAGCCTGGCCGAAGCGGCGATCCGCGAGACCTGGGAAGAAGCCCGGGCCCGGGTCAGCCTGGGGCCCTTGTTCGCGGTGGTCGATGTGATCCACGCGCGCCAGGTTCACGTGTTCTTCCGTGGCGAACTGGCCGCCGGAGAACACGGTGCCGGCGAGGAAACGCTCGAAACGCGGCTGGTCTCACCCGACGAGTTGCCATGGGACGAGATTGCCTTTCCGAGCGTGCGCATCGCGCTGGAGCGCTACCTGCAGGACCGTGCCAGCGGCGGTGGGCCACTGCACCTCGTCACCGCCCCTCGCGTGCGTATCGGTTGATGCGCGGCAGATTGTCGCATTCGGCGCGGTGGCCGGGCCGCACTGACAAAAAGCATTTGATTTCAGCCTGAAAATGCCTACATTAGCGCGGCCCGCCGCCACCCGAACCGGGCGGCCGGAGCCGAGGAGATCAGCATGACGTTCGTGGTCACGGAAAAGTGCATTCGCTGCAAGTACATGGATTGCGTCGAGGTATGCCCGGTGGATTGCTTCCACGAGGGCCCGAACATGCTGGTCATCGACCCGGACGAGTGCATCGACTGCACGCTGTGCGAGCCGGAGTGCCCGGTGGAAGCGATCGTCTCGGAGGACGAGGTTCCGCCCGGCCAGGAACAGTTCAAGAAACTGAACGAAGAACTGTCGAAGATCTGGCCGGTGATCACCGAGGCCGGCACGCCGCCTGCCGACTCCGACGAGTGGTCGAAGGTGACCGACAAGCTCAAGTATCTGGAGCGCTAG
>CAYOFE010000236.1:0-1904 GCA_964403135.1 uncultured Chromatiaceae bacterium
CCTCGATGCCGTATCAGGAAGGGGGCGTCCATTCCATTAAATGGGTGAGATTCTTCCCGCGCTTGTTTTGCGTCGCACTATGTAAAATTCACCCATTTGAGGGATGCGCAACCTGTGGAGACGGCGCAGCATCGGAACTGCGCGTAGCCTGCTGGCGACCAGCGACCGGGCACCACGCCGGCAGCACTGCCTTTCCCCCTGATGCTGCCGGCTCCGGTTCAGCGAGTCGTCAACGGGATACGCCGAGAAGGGCTAACGCCATTTGCCGGTGTCCGGGCAGCCATCCACGCGGTGACTGCAACCGGGCACCGGCTTTGTTTGTCAGGCCGCTTCGTCCTCGTAGCCGAGCACCGAGGCGAGCCAACGCTCAATGCTTGCCAGCGGCACACCCTTGCGCCGCGCAATGTCTTCGGCCTGGTCGCGGCCAATCTTGCCGACCGCGAAATACCGCGCGTCGGGGTGCGCGAAGTACCAGCCACTCACCGAGGCCGCAGGCAACATCGCGTAGCCCTCGCTGAGCCGGATGCCGGTATTGCGCTCCACCTCGAGCAGCTTCCAGAGCGTGGCTTTCTCGGTGTGATCCGGGCATGCGGGGTAGCCCGGGGCCGGCCGGATACCGCGGTACGCCTCGGCGATGAGTTGATCGGCAGCCAGGGATTCATCGGGCGCGTAGCCCCAGTGAACGCGGCGCACTTCGGCATGCAGATACTCCGCGCCGGCCTCGGCAAGCCGGTCGGCAAGCGCCTTCAGCAGGATGGCGCTGTAGTCGTCATGAGCACGCTCGAAGGCGGCCACGCGGCGATCCACACCGATCCCGGCCGTTACCGCGAACGCGCCAATGTAATCGCAAATGCCCGAGTCCTTTGGCGCCACGAAATCGGCCAGGCACAGGTGCGGCCGCCCCTGCGGCTTGCCGCGCTGCTGGCGCAGGTGGTGCAAGACCGCGAGCGGCGCGGTGCGGCTCTCGTCGGCATAGACCTCGATATCGTCATCCCCCACGCTGTTTGCCGCAAACAGTCCGATCACCGCGCGCGCTGTGATCCAGCGCTCGGCGATGATCTTTGCGAGCATGGCCTGCGCGTCATGCCACAGGCTCGATGCGGCTTCTCCGACCACCGCGTCGGTGAGGATATCCGGGAATTTCCCGTGAAATTCCCAGGCGTTGAAAAACGGCATCCAGTCGATGAATTCCGCGAGCCTGGCCAGTGGCAGCTCGTCGAACACCTGCACGCCGGGCCGGCGCGGCACCGGCGGTGTACCGAAAGCCACGCGCGCCTTGTTCCTGCGCGCCTCGGCGAGCGCAAGCTGCGGCGCCTGCCGCTCCTTGCGGCCGTGGCGTTCGCGCCGCAGGCGGCAGTCTTGCTTGGTCTCCGCGATGTAGCTCTCGCGCTCCGTCGCGCTCAGCAGCTTCTGTGCCACTCCGACCGAGCGCGAGGCATCCTTGACGTACACGACAGCACCGTCGTACTCCGGGTCGATCTTCACCGAGGTGTGCGCCGGCGAGGTCGTGGCACCGCCGATCAGCAGTGGCACTTCGAAACCCTGCCGTTTCATCTCGCGCGCCACGTGCACCATCTCGTCGAGCGAGGGCGTGATCAGGCCCGAGAGTCCGATCAGGTCCGCCTGCTGCTCGCGTGCGGTCTGCAGGATCTTCTCGCAGGGCACCATCACGCCGAGGTCGATCACTTCGAAGTTGTTACACTGGAGCACCACGCCGACGATGTTCTTGCCGATGTCGTGCACATCGCCCTTGACGGTCGCCATGACGATGCGCCCGAGCCGCTTCACCGCGCCGGCCTGCTCACGCTCGATGTACGGAACCAGGTAGGCCACGGAACGCTTCATCACGCGCGCCGACTTCACGACCTGCGGCAGGAACATCTTGCCGGCGCCGAACAGATCGC
>CAYOFE010000237.1:0-1902 GCA_964403135.1 uncultured Chromatiaceae bacterium
CCCACGACCGCTACTTCCTCGACAACGTCGCCGGCTGGATCCTGGAGCTCGACCGTGGCCACGGCATCCCGTGGAAAGGCAACTACTCCTCGTGGCTGGAGCAGAAAGAGGCGCGCCTCGCCATCGAGGAAAAACAGGAGCAGGCGCGGCAGAAGACCATCAAGGCCGAGCTCGAGTGGGTGCGCGCCAACCCGAAGGCGCGGCAGGCGAAGAGCAAGGCGCGCCTGCAGCGCTTCGAGGAACTGTCCTCGCAGGAATACCAGACCCGCCAGGAGACGCAGGAAATCTATATCCCACCCGGGCCGCGCCTCGGTGATCTCGTCATCGAGATCAATCACCTGCGCAAGGGCTTCGGCGAACGACTGCTGATCGAGGACCTGAGCTTGCAGGTCCCGCCGGGCGCCATCGTCGGCATTATCGGTCCGAACGGCGCCGGCAAGACCACGCTGTTTCGCATGCTCACCGGGCAGGAGCAGCCCGACGCCGGCGAGATCCGCATCGGCCCGACGGTGCAGATGGCCTACGTGGACCAGTCACGGCAGTCGCTCGATGACCGCAAGACCGTGTGGGAAGAACTCTCCGGCGGCCAGGACATCATCCGTGTGGGCAGGTACGAGACGCCCTCGCGCGCCTACGTGGGGCGGTTCAATTTCAGGGGGACGCAGCAGCAGCAACTCATCGGCGAGTTGTCGGGCGGCGAGCGCAATCGCGTGCATCTCGCCAAGGTGCTGAAGTCCGGTGCTAACGTGCTGCTGCTCGACGAGCCGACCAACGATCTCGACGTGGAGACCCTGCGCGCGCTCGAGGAAGGGCTGCTCGAATTTCCCGGCTGCGCGATCGTCATCTCGCATGACCGGTGGTTTCTCGACCGCATCGCCACGCACATTCTCGCCTTCGAGGGCGAGAGCCAGGTGACGTGGTTCGCCGGCAACTACGCCGAGTACGAGGCCGACCGCCACCGCCGCCTCGGCACCGATGCTGACCAGCCGCACCGGATACGCTATAAAGCCCTTCAGCGCTGAGCGCTCAGCGCATTAAACATAAGGAGGCCGGCACCGCGGCAGCGGCATTTGCCGGGCGGCATGGCGAACGTCTTTCTCGACAACCACAATCGCCTGCATCGCGAGGCGACGACCGCGGAGTGCCCGCATTGCGGCGCGATCGCGCACCAGACCGTTCAGGCGTACACGGATTTCGCGCGGCTGCGCGCCACCCGCCCGCCGCAGATGGGACTGATCCTCGCCTGCGATGCCTGCCACACGCCGATCTTCCTGCGCTACCGCGTCAAGGCCTGGCACGACGATCGCGTGGAGTTTCACGCCGCCCCGATCGAGGTGGAGCGCCCGCCGGAGAGGTTCAACTACAGCCACCTGCCCGAGACGGTGGCCGCGCATTTCCGCGAGGCGCTGGCCTGTTACAGCGCCGGGCTGCTGCAGGCGTTTGCGGTGATGTGCCGGCTCGCTACACAGGCGATGCTCGATGATCTCGGCGAACGCAGCCGCCTGCGCATCTTCGACCAGGTGGCCGAGGTGCGCATGCTGGCGGGCCTCGATGACGAGACCTTCGCAGCGATTCGCGCCGTGCTGTTCGAAGGCGATGCGAACCGCGCCCCGCCGCCGCTCACCCGCATGCAGGCGGCGGTGCTGGTGGAGACGATGAAAGACCTGCTGTACCAGTCCTACGTGCGCCGTGCGAAGCTGCAACAGGCGCTGCGCATGCGGCAGTTCTTCGCGGAGCCTGAAATTTATCGGGCCACCGCTGACCGCCCGGGATAGACCCGCTCGCTAAATTTCGCTGCGCCGTCCCTGGCTCCGCTCAAAGCGTCTCGGCCTCGCTTTCGCTGTCCATTGTCTGTTTCATTTCCGGCAAGCTTTAGCTTCGGGCGTGGCAGACCGTATGTCC
>CAYOFE010000238.1:0-1884 GCA_964403135.1 uncultured Chromatiaceae bacterium
GGCTTGGTGCAGAAAGAAGGACCTCCCCAATGCGGCCGAGCTTCTGGACGAGGACTGGGACCGAATGGTGGCCTTTTACTCGTTCCCCAAGGAGCACTGGAAGCATCTGCGGACTACGAACGTCGTTGAGTCGCCGTTCGCCGTTGTCCGCCTGCGGACCGGTGCTGCCAAGCGCTACAAGAAGGTGGCTAACGCGACCGCCGTCCTATGGAAGGTGCTCCTCGTCGCCGAGCACACCTTCCGCCGACTCGACTCACCGCACCTCCTCGCGGAGGTCGCGCAGGGAGCGAACTACGTGGATGGAGTCCGTGTCAGAAGGCCCGAAGAGATCGTCGACGAGAGGGCTGCCGCCTGATCCCGTTTACACACCTCTTGACGAGACCTCCAGAGACACCCCAGCCCGTCCCAGACACGACACCCTCTCTAGCAGGTCGTTGAACAATCTCGCTCAAGCAGTCGACCTGATCGTAATAGGCGATTGGTTGCGGTAGCGCTGGAGCTTTGATGTCGAGTTTTGGTGGAACAACTTTATGCAGGCAGAGCCTGAGGGGCATCGCGAGGTCGCGCGGGGCCGTGGCCCGTCACGATGCACTCATGTCGGACATAATCTGGCCATGCGAATCAGGTTGTAGGCGGCCGCAACCAAGTAGGCTGATAGCTGGGTTTTTGCGATGCCGCGGAACCGGGTGCGGCGAAAGCCGCCGACAGTTTTCATCCAGCCGAAGATCTCTTCGATGCGCATCCGCCAGCGGAGGCTAACGGCGTAGCCAGCGTGCGAGGTCGTCCGCTCATCAATGGCGGAGCCGCCGGGGCGAGCCGTATTCTGGGCGACGTGCGGTGTAGCGCCGAGCATACGAGCTCCTGTGACAAAACGCGCGTTGTCGAAGGCGCGATCTGCACCCACGGTGCGGTTGCGACGACTGACGAAGGTTCGCTCCATCATCGTAAGCGCAGCGCCGGTCTCAGTCTCACCGACCGACGGCGTGACGAGCACGTCCGCCACGAGACCATGACGGTTCTCCATAAGGACGTGACCCGTGAAGCACAACTTGGCCTCTCGACCATCGCCCTTTCGCACCAACTTTGCCTCGGGATCCGTTTTGGACTCGTGCGTTTCGTTGCAACGCTTCTCGCCTTTGAAGTCCTTCCATCCGTTGTTGTCACCGCCCGTCGCTGCCGGCGGATCCTTCGGATCATTCTTCGGCCGAAAACTCTTCATCGAGGCCCATGCTTCGATAAGCGTTCCGTCCACGGAGAAGTGCTCATCGCTCATCAGCCGAGCGGCCCGGGCCTGCGCGACCACCGCACTGAAGAATTTCCCTGCTACCTCGTGCTTCAGCAAGCGCTCTCGATTGCGCGTAAAGCTGCTGTGGTCAAAGCTCTCCTCGACCATGTCCATGTCCAAAAACCACCGAAACAGCAGGTTGTAGTCGAGTTGTTCGCAAAACAGCCGTTCGCTGCGCACGCTGTACAGCGCCATCAACAGCGATGCCTTCAGCAGCCGCTCGGGTGGAATCGAGGGTCGGCCGACGCCGCTGTACATCGCACTGAAGTCCACTTCCAGCGATCGTAATGCCTCATCCGCCAGACGCTTGATGCGGCGCAAAGGATGCGTCGCTGGCACTCGCCGCTCCGGCGTTTCAAGGCTCAACATGGTGATCTGCTTATTCGGCGTTCCGCGCATCTCGGCCTCCAGTGTGCGGATCGCTTCTATTCCTCTCCGTTATCTAATTCAAGGCAAACCAGCGTTGCTTTGTCGCTTTTTTCAACAACCTGCTAGCGGGGTTGTCTGACTCTGCCCATCAAAACAGTCTCGACGGCCTTCGAGCCGGTAGAGGCTGGTCTCAATCCCCTTAGCGGGGTTGTCTGACTCTGCCCGTACCA
>CAYOFE010000239.1:0-1865 GCA_964403135.1 uncultured Chromatiaceae bacterium
GGCGGGCCTCGGCTTCCTCGGCCTGGGCGCGCAGCCGCCGTCGCCGGAATGGGGTGCGATGATCGCCAGCGGAAGGCGCTTCCTGCTCGACCAGTGGTGGGTGGCGACGATTCCCGGCCTCGCGATCTGCGTCGTCAGCCTGGGGTTCAACCTTTTGGGCGACGGGCTGCGCGACGTCCTGGACCCGAAGCAGCAATGACCGGCCGCGAACCGCTGCTGACCGTCGAGGATCTGCGAGTCGAGTTCCCGACCCGCGTCGGCTTGGTGCGCGCGGTGCGCGGCGTGTCGTTTGAGGTCGGGCGCGAGAAAGTCGGCATCGTCGGCGAGTCGGGCTCGGGCAAGTCGCAGACCGGCCGCGCCATCCTGCGCCTGACCCCGCCGCCCGGGATCGTGAAGGCCAGGAAGCTCGGCTTCGAAGGCACCGACCTGATGGCGGCGAGCGAGCGCCAGATGTGCGAAATCCGCGGCAAGCGGATCGCGATGGTGCTGCAGGACCCGAAATTCTCGCTCAATCCGGTGATGACCGTGGGCAAGCAGATCGCCGAGGCCTATCGCGCCCATGGCGCCCTCGGCCGCGTCGCTGCGCGAAGCCGCGCGCTGGAGATGCTGGCCGCAGTGAAGATGCGCGATCCCGAGCGCGTCTATGCCTCCTATCCGCACGAACTTTCCGGCGGCATGGGCCAGCGCGCGATGATCGCGATGATGCTCGGCACCGACCCGGACCTCCTGATCGCCGACGAGCCGACTTCGGCGCTCGACGTCACGGTGCAGATGCAGGTGCTGGCCATTCTCGACGACTTGGTGACGCAGCGCGGCATGGGACTCATTTTCATCAGCCACGATCTCAACCTGGTGGCGTCGTTCTGCGACCGCGTGCTGGTGATGTATGCGGGCCGCATCGTCGAGCAGCTCCGCGCCAGCGAGCTTGGGCAGGCGAAGCATCCCTACACGCAAGGGCTGCTGGCGGCGCTGCCGCGGATCGACCAGCCGACCCCCGAACTGGCCGTGCTGCGGCGCGATCCCGCCTGGATCGACGGGCCGGTGCCGTGACGGCGGCGGTCAAGCGGCGAGGCCGACTGCCGCAGGCAGAGATCTCCGCCGAGGCAATGCTGGACGTGGCCGACCTGCATGTCCGGTTCGGTGAGGTGCACGCGGTGCGCGGCGCGAGCTTCACGGTCGCGGCCGGCGAATCCTACGGCATCGTCGGCGAGTCCGGTTCGGGCAAGTCGACGGTCCTGCGTGCGATCGCGGGGCTGAACGCCGACTGGACCGGCACGATCCGCATCGCGGGGCAGACCCTGGGCCGGCACCGCGAGCGGGCCTTCCACAAGCGCGTTCAGATGGTGTTTCAGGACCCGTACGGCTCGCTGCACCCCCGTCACACGGTCGACCGCGTGCTTTCCGAGCCGCTGGCGATCCATGGGATGGACGACGCGGAAAACCGGATCGAGCGCGCGCTGCGCGAGGTGGGACTGGGGCCCGCCTTCCGCTTCCGCTTTCCGCACCAGCTCTCGGGCGGGCAGCGCCAGCGCGTGGCAATCGCCCGCGCCCTGATCCTGGAACCGCAGGTGCTGCTGCTGGACGAGCCGACCTCCTCGCTCGACGTGTCGGTGCAGGCGGAGATCCTGAACCTGCTCGTGCGCCTGCGCCGGCAGCACGGGCTGACCTACGTGCTGGTGACGCACAACCTGGCGGTGGTTGCGCATATGTGCGAGCGGCTGGCGGTGATGAACCAGGGCCGGATCGTCGAGGAAATGACCGTGGATCAGCTCCGCGCACGCGAACCGACCCAGGATTACACCCGCCAGCTTCTGCGCGCATCGCTCGGCTACGACCGCGAGGCAGCCCGCGCGATGGTGACGTTC
>CAYOFE010000240.1:0-1837 GCA_964403135.1 uncultured Chromatiaceae bacterium
ACGGTGCTCATCTTTGACTGTTCCTCTTTAACACCATGAGTACGCGGCCCTCCCCGGCAGCATGCCCCTTGGGCCGAAGGGCGCGTATTGTAGGGGAAGCGCCTGCGACCCGCCATCTTCGCGGCGCACGGCACAAGCCTAGAACTATACTAGGAAATCAGTTCAACTTTCTGTTTCTATTGGCTATTTTCACCACATGTGGTCGGCACGATCAGGGCATGTACATACCGCCGTTCACGTGCAGGGTCTGGCCGGTCAGATAGGCACCCGACGGCGATACCAGGTAGAGCACGGCGGCGGCGACATCCTCGACGCTACCGAGCCGTCCGAGCGGAATCTGCGCCGTGAGCGCCTCGCGCTGAGCGTCGCTCAGCGCTCGAGTCATGTCGGTGTCGATGAAACCCGGGGCGACGGCATTGACGGTGATGTTGCGTGAGGCGAGTTCGCGCGCCAGAGACTTCGTGAAGCCGATCAGCCCCGCCTTCGCAGCCGCGTAGTTCGTCTGACCCGGGTTGCCAATGCTCCCGACGATCGAGGTGATATTGACGATCCGCCCGCGTCGCTCCCGGAGCATGCGCCGGACACAGGCCTAGGATAGGCGGAATACGCCCGTCAGGTCGGTGTCGATCACGGCCTGCCAGTCTTCGTCCCTCATGCGCATCAGCAAGGTGTCGCGGGTGATCGCGGCATTGTTGACGAGGATCGTCGGCAGGCGGCTCGCCGCCTCGAGCCGCGCGACCAGAGCCTCGATCGAGGCGGGATCGGCACTGTCCAGCACCTCGCCGACGCCGGGAATCGGCGCCTTTGCGAGTGCCGCCGTGATTGCTACCGCCCCCTCGGCGCTCGTCGCCGTGCCGACGACCGCCGCTCCGGAGGCGGCGAGCCGCTCGGCGATCGCACGGCCAATGCCGCGGCTCGCTCCGGTGACCAGTGCGATTTCTGCTTCGAGCATGGCGGCGATCTCCGTGATGGGCATCAGGCAGGCGTACGCAGGCCATCGAGTGCCGTCGCGAGGGTGGCAGGATCCTCGACCGAGAGACAGTGCACCTCGGGCCGCCGGTCGATGCGCCGATTGAGTCCCGTGAGCACCCTGCCAGGGCCGCACTCGACCAGTGTCACGGGTGCAGAGGCTGTTATCGCCTTGATCATGTCGATCCACCGTACCGGACTGGCGAGCTGACGGATCAGCAGGGCGCGAATAGCCCCCGGGTCGCCGCGCTCGCGCGCATCGACCGAACTCAGGAAGCGCAGCCTGGGGCGGCGGATCGCGATACCGGCGAGCCGCTCCTCGAGTCGCCTGGCGGCACCGCGCATCAGGCTGCTGTGCACCGGAGCGCTGACGGGCAGCAAAACGGCGCGACGCGCACCGCGGCCCTTCGCCGCGGCGATGGCGCGCTCGACGGCCGCGGTCGCTCCGGCGATCACGATCTGGCCGGGCGCGTTGAAGTTCACCGGTTCGACCACCTGTCCCAGCGCCGCTTCGGCGCAGACGGCCGCAACAACGGCCGGCTCGAGACCGAGAACGGCCGCCACTGCACCCTCTCCCGCTGGTACTGCTTCCTGCATGAAGCGGCCGCGCCAGCGGACGAGGTCGACGGCGGCAGCAAAATCCAGGGCCCCGGCAGCCACGAGTGCCGTGAACTCGCCGAGGCTGTGTCCGGCGACGAGGTCCGGCATCGGGCCGCCGGCCTGTCGCCAGACCCGCCAGACGGCAATGCCAGCGGCGAGCATGGCCGGCTGTGTGCACTCCGTGCTGTTGAGCTGCTGCTCAGGACCCTGCTGGACGAGCGCCCAGAGATCGTAGCCGAGCACACCCGACGCCTCGGCGAAAGTCGCG
>CAYOFE010000241.1:0-1787 GCA_964403135.1 uncultured Chromatiaceae bacterium
CGGCGAGGGTCGCCGCACGATCGTCGGGGTGAACAAAGTCGATGAAGGGCGCGCCGCGCAACTCCTCGGACGAGAAACCGAGGATGCGTGTGACGGATGGGCTCACTTCCTTGAAATAGCCGTCTGTCCCGGCGATGCACAACATGTCGGCTGACAGCTCGAACAGTTTTCGCAGATGGTGCATGCGTGGTGGGCCGCCATGACGTTCAGCTAACCCAGCTTGAGCAGTTCGCCCCTCGAATCGGGCGCTTTCCGAGGCCACGAGCGTAGCGTAGCCAGGCACGTCGCGGTGTTGCGTTCGTGCGCCGCGGCGAACGCGCGTGTAGTGCCGACCTTGGTCATTGGATTTCGTAGCGTCATGGGTTTTGATACGCGGCATGTACCTGGGGTACACGACGAGGAAGAAGGACGGCAAGACGCATCGGTATTGGCGTTTGGTGCGCAGTGTTCGCATCGGACGGTGCGTAATCCAGCAGACGGTTGCGCAGCTCGGTGAGCTTGATGAGCGGGGTCGAGTGCAAGCGCGAGCATTCGCACGCAATCTGATCGGCGCGCCGGAGCAGGCGGCGCTATTCAACGACGGCTCGCAGCATCAAGCGGTCTCAGTCCGGTTGAAGAACGTGCGCGTGGAACGCGCGCGGCAATTTGGCGCTGTGTATTTGGCACTCGCGCTGTGGCGCGGAGTCGGACTGGAGGAGTTTTGCGAGCGTGCGCTGCCGCGGGGCAAAGAACAAGTTCCGTGGTCGAAGATTGCTGCGGTGCTGGTGGCGGCGCGCTTGTGCGAGCCGTCGAGCGAGTTGCACATCGCGGAGGATTGGTACCGGCGCACGGCGCTCACCGACCTGTTGCAGCTCGATGAAGAGCAGGTGAACAAGGACCGGCTGTATCGAGCGCTGGACGAGCTGCTCGTGCATAAGCGAGCGCTCGAAGCGCATCTGGCGAAGCGCTACGGCGAGCTTTTTGCCGGGCAGAACGAAGTGCTGCTCTACGACGTCACGAGCACCTATTTCGAGGGCGAAGCGCAAGGCAACGCGCTTGCCCGGCGCGGGTACTCGCGCGATCACCGACCCGACTGCAAGCAGGTGTGCATTGCGCTGGTGGTCACGTTCGACGGGTTTCCGTTGGGCTACGAGGTGTTTGCCGGCAACCGGCACGATTCGACGACCTTGCAAGAGATCGTCGAGACGATGGAATGTAAAGGTTAACATCAAATCTGACACTGGGTAATCTACTCCGGGGTCGGTCGTGAACCAACCCTGAAGGAGAGGACAGATGACGCAGGCAGAGAAGATCATTCGGCCGAAGGTGGGGCTGCTGGAGCTGGCGAAGCAGCTGGGGAACGTGAGCCAGGCGTGCAAGATCATGGGTTACTCGCGCGACAGCTTCTATCGTTTTAAGGAGCTGTACGAGAAAGGAGGCGAGCTGGCGCTGCAGGAGCTGTCGCGGCGGCGGCCGAACGTGAAGAACCGGGTTGCGCCGCAGGTCGAGCAAGCGGTGGTGGAGCTGGCGCTGGAGCAGCCGGCCTGGGGGCAGGTGCGGGTGTCGAACGAGCTGCGCAAGCGGGGGTTGTTGATTTCCCCGGCCGGGGTGCGCTGTGTGTGGCAGCGGCATGAGCTTGCGACGATGAAGCTGCGGCTCAAAGCGCTGGAGGCGAAGGTGGCGCAGGAGGGCGTGATTCTGACGGAGGGGCAGCTGGCGGCGCTGGAGAAGGCGAAGAGCGAGCGGGAGGCGCACGGGGAGTTTGAGAGCGAGCACCCGGGCTACTGCGGGGCGCAGGACACGTTCTA
>CAYOFE010000242.1:0-1777 GCA_964403135.1 uncultured Chromatiaceae bacterium
GGAAGCTCACCTTGTGCGAGCGCATCACCCAGTCGATCACCGAGCCGCCGGCATCGCAGCCGAAGCAGTGCCAGAGATTCGTTTTCGGAGAGACGACGCAAGAGGGTGCGTCGTCGCCGTCGTGCCACGGACACCGACACGCGAGATCCTTGCCCTGCGAAGTGAGCTTGTGGCCCTGGCCCTCGATCAATCGCGCGAGCGACACTTCGCGTTTTAAGCGCTCGAGCTCCTGATCGGGGATGCGTGCCATCGAGGCCTCCGGAACCGGACTTTCGGCCAGAACCCTGTCAAGAGGGTTTGAGCCGAAGAGCCCGGTTGATTCTTGGTACGCCGCAATGTACGTTTATTGTACATGACAAGCGCCCCCTAAAACCGGCTATACCATCTTGGGTGTCTCCGATTCGACGGGATGCGCGATGCCCAAGCAGAAGACCCACGAAGCCGCTTCCTTCGGCCAGCGCCTCACGGCGCTGCGCAAGGCCGCCGGTTACACGCAGCAAGAGCTCGCCGACGAGGTCGGCGTCTCGCGCCGGATGATTGCCTACTACGAAGGCCAGAGTGAGCATCCGCCAACAACGCTGCTGCCGGCGATCGCGCAGGCACTGCAGCTCAGCACCGATGAGTTGTTGGGCTTGGAGTCGCCGGCGGCCAAGCGCGCTGGCCGGCCACGCGACAACCGCTTGCAGCGGCGGCTCCAACAGATCGAGAGATTGCCGCCCGAGGAACGCCGCCAGCTCATCCAGATCGTCGATGCGTTCATTGAGCGCGGGCAGCTCAAGCGCCGCGCCAGCAGTTATCCCGGATATCTCACACCGCCGCCGGAGACTATGGGTGAGGAGCCGGCTGGGCGGAAAGCGTGAGAAGGGGACTCGGGTCGAGCGTGGGTGCCGCGCGAGGCGTGATTTTGAGGCGGAGGGCTACGCCACGTTGCCCGAACGTGGTTCAGCGATTGCGACTCTGCGCTTGCTGGTTCGTGGGGGCGGCTGTTACCGCGCCGCAGCGGCGAGCTGACGAAAGACGGTGGCAAACTCCTCTTGATGCGGGTAGCTCTCGCTTAGCGCCAGCTTCACCCGCCGGACGCTGACTTTGACCACCGCGCCGATCTTCAAGAGTTTCAGCCGAATCGTGTTCGCACACGCTCGAGCGAACTGCGTGCCGGCCAAGCCAATGCGCCGCAACGCGTGCATCAGCACGTACGCGGCCGAGGACAGCCACAGCCGCAGCTGATTCGCCCGAAACGTCTCGGTCGAGAGCCGATCGGCGAACAGATCGAGCTGCGCTTCTTTGATCCGGTTCTCCATCTCCCCGCGCGCGCAGTAGAACTCTTCGTAAAGCCGCTGGGCGGCGTACTCCTCGATCGACAGCGACGTGACGACGAAACGCGGGTTTGACTTGTCGCCCGTGTGCTCGGCCTTGGCCACGACTCGCCGCTGTCGACTCCAGCTCTTGCGCGTTCGATAGGTCAGTTCCTTGAACCGTCGGGCAGGCTTCTCAGTCGCCGCCGCCTCGGCGGCGACTGCCTGCAATTCCCCGCCGAGCGCCCGCACCAAGCGCCGGTTGCGAGCGAGCCCCAATACATAGTGGACGCCGTTTTCCTCGCACCAGCTCATCAGCGCCTCGCGACAGAATCCGGAGTCTGCGCGCAGGATAAAACGCGTCTGCGGCCAGCGCGCTCGCATCTGCTCGATGATCCGCTTCACCTCCTCGAGCGCACCCTCCGCAGCATCAATGTTCGAGCGTCGCAGCTTCGCCACCAGCAGGTGCTCGCCACAGAAGA
>CAYOFE010000243.1:0-1759 GCA_964403135.1 uncultured Chromatiaceae bacterium
CGTTCGGCACCGCCGGCTGCAATCTCGCCTGCAAGTTCTGCCAGAACTGGGACATGTCGAAGTCCCGCGAGATGGACACGCTGGCCGATGCGGCGACGCCGGAGCAGATCGCCTCGACCGCCCGCCGGCTCGGCTGCGCCAGTGTCGCGTTCACCTACAACGACCCGGTAATTTTCCTGGAATACGCCGCCGACGTGGCGCAGAGCTGCCATGCCACCGGAGTGCGCACCGTGGCGGTGAGCGCCGGCTACATCTGCCCGGAGCCGCGCGCAGAGTTCTTCCGGCACATCGATGCAGCGAACATTGACCTGAAGGGATTCACCGAAGAGTTCTACCACCGTCTGTGCGGCGCGCACCTGGCGCCGGTGCTCGAAACTCTCGAGTACGTCCGGCACCACACTGACACCTGGCTCGAAATCACTACGCTGCTGATCCCGGGCGCGAATGATTCCGATGCGGAGATCGACGCTCTCAGCGGCTGGGTGGCGGAAAGGCTGGGGCCCGACGTGCCACTGCATTTCTCGGCGTTTCATCCCGACTGGAAAATGCGCGATACGCCCGCCACGCCGCCGGAAACGCTGCAGCGTGCCCGGCGCATCGCTATCGCCAACGGCCTGCGGCATGTCTACACGGGCAACGTACGCGATGCGGCCGGCGGCAGCACCTATTGCCCGGGTTGCGGCGCAATGGTGATCGAGCGCGACTGGTACCGGATCGGCCGCTATCAGCTCACGGACGACGGCCGCTGCCGAAGCTGCTACGCGACGATCGCCGGGGTCTTCGACGGCCCTGCCGGCGACTGGGGCGCGCGGCGGTTGCCGGTTCGCCTGAGGCAGCGCGCCGCCGTCTAACGCAGCGCCGGCATCACCTGCTCGGCGAACAGCCGCGTCTGGCCGACCATCGCTTCCTGGCGCGCACCGTGCGGGTGCGGCACCGGCGAGCCGCCCAGCAGGTACACATGATCGAGCCCCATATCGATCAGCCTGCCGAGACGCTCGCGGCATTTTGCGGGCGGCCCGCAGATCGAAAACCAGTCAACGAATTCATCGTCGATCGCGCCAAGATGGCTGCCCTCGTTCTGCGCATGGCGCGCCATATCGTAGCCGGACTTCATGCGGATGGCGATTTCCTTAAGACGCGGCGGCAGATGATCGACCGGGGAGTCCTTCATCCCCGCGAAGTGCGCCACCATGCCGGCGATCATGCGTCCGAGATTGATGGCGCGGGTCTCGTCAGCATCGCAGACCAGGTTGACGAACGCGCCGACGCTGAGCGAGGCGCGGGCACGGCCGGTCTCGCGCAGCCGCTCGTTGAGCACGCCAAGGGCCCAGCCGATGCGCTCCGGGGCGCTGCCCACCGCGAACGTGACCCGGTCGGCCACGTCCGCCGCCATGCGGATGGTCGCAGGCCCCGTGCAGGCCACGTCGATCGGCACCGGCGGCAGGTTCGCATCCTGCAGCCAGCGCATTTTCGATACCGTCGCGCCGCGCTGCACGTCCGCGCCGCTCAGGTAGCCGCGTACCTGCTCAACGTACTCCCGCAGCTCCGCCGTCTTTGCGTTGCGCCGGCCGATGTGCGCCGCCGAGGAATCGCCGCGGCCGATGCCGCAGATCGCCCGCCCGCTGGATTCGACCTGCAGCGTGGCGAGCGCACCGGCCGTAACCGATGAATCGCGGGTGACCGGATTGGTGACGCCCGTACCTAAGCGCAGGCGCGTGGTGCGCGCCGCCGCCAGGCTGAGTTGGCCGTACGGATCAGG
>CAYOFE010000244.1:0-1738 GCA_964403135.1 uncultured Chromatiaceae bacterium
AACACCTCGAGGTCTCCGTAGCGCTTACCGGCCTCGTGCACGCGGATGCGCTCGCCGAATGAAGCGGCGTCCGCCAGATAAGGTTCGATGGCCGTGCGTTGTCCGACCAGGACGAGTTTCAGGTCATCCTGAGCGCGCAGCATCGCCAGCCCCGCCGGCACGCACACGCTCGGTCCGCGATCGCCGCCCATGGCGTCGAGGGCGATAACGACGGGCCTGGCCAAGTCGGATCCGGCTCAGCGGGGGCGAAACGGGGCGGAAGCGGCCCGACGTTACTCGGGCGATTCCTCGGCAGTCTCGATGACTTTCTTGCCGCGGTAGTAGCCGTCGGGGCTTACGTGGTGGCGGCGATGGGTCTCGCCGGTGGTCTGCTCCACCGACACGGCCGGCTTCTTCAACCGGTCATGGGCGCGTCGCATGCCGCGCGTGGAAGGCGTTCTGCGACTTTTCTGCACTGCCATGGTCGTCGTCTCCTGAAAATCCGGTCAATCACGCCGGCCGCGGCCACCGCGGCCCATCAATTCATCCAGCCCGGCGAACGGCCGATTAGCCAGCTCGCCTTGCGGGGCGACTGCTGCCACGCTCTCGGCGCGACAGGGTGCGCCCTCGACATGAACCGGCGCCAGCGGCAGCGCCGCGAGCACCTCGTCTTCGGCGGCCAAAATCAATTCCAGCCCGCCCTCCGCATCGAGCAGCACGCTGTCGAAGGGATCGGCCAGGTCGCGGGTCTCGGCCTCGTGCGCCACGATGGTCAGGCTGACGTCGATGGTCAGCGGCCAGTCAATGCGCTTCAGGCACCGCTGGCATACCAGGCCGAGCGTCCCGCTGATGCGCAGGCGCACCTGCGGATACCCCTCCGGGCCCTGAGCAAATTCAGCCTCCAGCCACAGCTGGTCGCTGGCCCCGTCCTTCGCGAGCAGCCCGGCGAGGCGCGGCAATGCACTCGCGCGCACGCGCGCCACGCGGCTCGCTCCCTGCGCCGCCATCTCAGCCAGCTGGGCGGATCCGATGCGCTCCGGGAGCATAGCCGGCGAATCTTAAGGACGGTGGTACACCCTGTCAAAATCGGGTACGGTCAAAACGCCATGTCCACCAGTGCCCCAATGGCATCTCCAGCCATCGTTCTCGCCTCGGGGTCCGCCTATCGGCGCCAGCTGCTGCAACGGCTGGTGCCACATTTCGAGGTCGCCCGCCCGGACGTGGACGAATCCCCGCTGCCGGGCGAGACCTGCGGCGCGCTCGCCGAGCGGCTGGCACTGCTGAAGGCGCGCTTCGTCGCGAGCCGGCATCCCGACGGCATCGTCATCGGCAGCGACCAGGTTGCCGATCTCGATGGCCGGGCGCTCGGCAAGCCGGGCTCGGCGGAGCGCGCCATCGAGCAGCTGCTCGCCTGCTCCGGGCGTACGCTGGTGCTGCATACGGCCGTGTGCATCGTTGCCCCGGGCGGGAGATCGGCGCACATTCACCGCGACCAGACGCGGCTTGCATTCCGCCCGCTGACGCAGGAAGCCGCCGCGCGCTATGTGGCGCGCGATCAGCCGCTCGATTGCGCGGGCAGCTTCAAGTTCGAGGCGGCGGGCATCGCCCTGTTCGGCCGCGTCGAGACTGCCGATCCGACCGCGATCCAGGGCTTGCCGCTGATCTGGCTGTCGGAGTGCCTTGCAGCACTCGGAGTGCCGATTCCCTAGGGAACCTCTGCACAGGGTATCAATGATGGTCGATACTGAGCGCAGCGGTT
>CAYOFE010000245.1:0-1711 GCA_964403135.1 uncultured Chromatiaceae bacterium
GCAAGCATGCTGTCGCCGCGGGCCTGGCAATGCTGGCCCGCGAGCAGGAGACACCGGGCTCCGGGCGGGAAAACGAACATCTTGCCCGCATCCGGGCGTGGATCACGGCCGCCCCGCGCGCCTGGCTCGAAGAGCTGCTGATCGAACAGGCGCTCGGCGACCCCGGATTTCGCAGCCGCCTCGACGCACAGGCCGTACGGTCGCCGGGGCCGAAGGGCCCTGATCTCAAGGCGCTCGAGGAGACGGTGGGCACGGCGCTCGCCGTCCGTGGTTTCGTGGACTATGGCGGCATGCGCCGCCTCCTCGAGCGTGCCCGCACGGCCGCAGATCTGATCGCCGGTCTGATCGAGGAGGGTCATGCCGCGACCGCGCGCGAGCTGGCACACCATGCCCTGATGCGCGGGATCGCGACCTACACCCGAACCGATGACTCGGGCGGCGGCTTCGGCGATCTGCTCCGAGATATCGCTGCGCTCCATCTCGAGACCTGTCGGGTAGCCCCGCCGGACCCCGCAGCCTTCGGCAAACAGTTGTTTGACTTGCTTCTGCTCGATGAGTGGAGTCTCCTCGCTTTCGAGGATTACGCGCAGTTTCTGGGCACGGAGGGCCTGCGTGTCTTTCGCGCGCTCGCTGAGAAGAAGTGGCAGAAGGTTGCTGCGCTCGGCCCCGGTGAGAGCAGGATGGCCTGCGATTCATCCCGCCAGCAGGTCACCGCCATCATGGAAGCGCTCGCTCGCGAGGTCCGCGACACCGATGCCCTCGTGGCCATCAAGAGTCGCAACCTCAGCTGCCCCTATCGGTTCCTGGACATTGCCCAGACTCTGGCAGAGGCCGGCCGTCGCTACGAGGCGCTCGACTGGGCCGAGCGTGGGCACAGGACTTTTCCGGGGCAGCCCGATTCCCGTCTCGTCGAATTTCTTGCCTGCGAATACGCCCGCCGGGGCCGGTACCAAAAAGCTGTCGCGCTGGTCTGGGAGCAATTCACGCACGCCCCGTCGCTCGCCTCCTATCGGCAGATCCACAAGGCTGCCACCCCGGCCCGCGTCTGGGATGTGTGGCGCAGCAAGGCGCTGGCCTGGCTGCGCGAGAGGGCGCAGGCGGCGCCCCAGCGCGGGTCGCGCCGTCTGGCGTGGGGGCCTGGCGGTCAATCCCTGCTGATCGAAATTCTTCTCTGGGAAGGCGACAGCGACGCCGCGCTCGCCGCGGCGCGCGCTGGCGGCTGCAGCACCGGGCAATGGCTCGAGATCGCAAAGGCGCGTGAGAACACCCACCCCGCCGATGCCGCTGAAATCTACCGGGCACGCCTCGATGACATCGTCGGGCAGAAGAGCCATCGCGGCTACGATGAAGCGGCGGCTCTCGTGAAAAAGATCCGCAATCTCATGCAGCGCACGAACGACGAGCGCGGTTTCGCCGCCTGGCTGGACGCGGTCCGGGTGAAACACAAGGCCAAGCGCAATTTCATGCAGAGGTTGGAGAAGGTTGTGGGCGGGGCGGGCGAGGCTGACCGCGGCGAGGCCACCGCATGATGCGGGAATTGCCGGAGGATCGTGGTGAGGTGGACGTGTATCGCGCGGAGGGTGGCAAGAGCGCCTTGGGCGTGCGTTTGGCGGGCGATGCTGTCTCTTTACGCCTGAAGCGGCACACCAACATGATGCCCTCGACAGGTGATATGCGGCTATGGCACAAGAACCAGGTGGTTGGCCATAGG
>CAYOFE010000246.1:0-1641 GCA_964403135.1 uncultured Chromatiaceae bacterium
CCCCACATGCAGCCAACGTCAATGAAGCTTCGCCCCGGCGCGAACTCAGCTATCAGGTCCTTCCAGTCGTCCTCGGGCCGTCGACTAGGTTTCTTGCGCTGCTGGATGCGGCGCAACCGCTCCCATACGCTGATGATGCACTCCCCAGGCAACTAGCAGGTTGCTGAAAAACCCGCCATCACTCGACCGCCTGCCCGCGGTCTGCTAGAAGGCTAGCCGGGAGGGCGGGCTGATGCGGGGAGTGGTGAACCACCAGGAGACGATGCTGAGCTTCGTAACGCCGGAGCAGCGGATTGCGGCGGACCATCCGATCCGGCGGATCAAGACGCTCGCCGACCGGGCGCTGAGCCGGCTCTCGCGGGTCTTCGATGCGATGTACGCGGCGGACGGCCGCCCGTCGATCCCACCCGAGGCGCTGTTGAAGGCACAGCTGCTCATTGCCCTCTACAGCGTGCGCAGCGAGCGGCAGTTCTGCGAGCGGTTGCAGTACGACCTGCTGTTCCGCTGGTTTCTCGATCTCGGGATGGACGGGGAGGCTTTCGATGCCTCCACGTTCGCGAAGAACAAAGCCCGGCTGCTGGCCCATGCCGTGGCCCAGCGGTTCTTCGCAGAGGTCGTGGCCGAAGCCCGCGCCGCCCGCCTGCTGTCGGCCGAGCATTTCACGGTGGACGGGACACTGATCGAGGCCTGGGCATCGCTCAAGAGCTTCCGGCCCCGAGAAGCGGGCGGCCGGGCCCCGTCGCCCGACGATCCGGGCAATCCGACGGTGAACTTTCACGGCGAGCAGCGGCGCAACGCGACGCATGCCTCCACGACGGATCCCGAGGCCCGGCTGTATCGCAAAGGCGCGGGCAAGGAAGCGAAGCTGTGCTTTTCGGCCCACGTGCTGATGGAGAATCGCCATGGGCTGTGTGTGGACCTGAGCGTGGCGACGGCCACCGGGACCGCCGAACGCGAGGAAGCGGTGCGGCTGTTGCGCCGTCAGCGCGCGGCGGGCCATCCGCCCCGGACCGTGGGCGGGGACAAGGGCTACGACACGGCAGCCTTTGTGGCCGGGGCCCGGGCGGCTGGGGTAACGCCCCATGTGGCGCAGCGCCAGCGGGGCTCGGCGATCGATGGTCGCACGACCCGCCACCCGGGCTACGCGGTGAGTCAGCGGCTGCGCAAACGGGTTGAGGAGATCTTTGGCTGGGGCAAGACGATCGGCGGCTTGCGCAAGAGCCGCTACCGCGGCGTCGCGCGGACGGCGTTGTGGACCTACGTCGTTGGCGCCGCCTACAACCTCCTGCGGATGGCGAAACTGCTTCCGGAGCTGGCGCCGATATGAGCGCATGGCGGCCCAGCGGTGCGCCGCGGCGATGCCGCGGCGGCAAGCGGGCGGGGGCCCGCCCCCTTTCGACACGCTCCTGAACGCGTGCGTGCCCGATCGAGCCCCAGTTCCGATGTCCGTTCGCTGTTTTTCAGCAGCCTGCTAGACTAGATCCCGGCACGCTGCAGGAGGACGAAGGCGCGGCGGCAGGCCGTGTCGAGGGGGTCCGAGTCTCGCCGCCGCCGACGCACCGCCTCATCGAGGAACGCCTGACACTGCGACCAGATGCGCCGCTGCGCCTCCACCAGAGCGCCGCGGTCTCCTGGATCGAT
>CAYOFE010000247.1:0-1639 GCA_964403135.1 uncultured Chromatiaceae bacterium
TAGCCCGCCTTTCTCACCGTGTCTGCTGGTCAGAGGCAGTCGGCTGACGGGGATGTTGGGCATGGCGGCGGGCGCGGGAGGTCGTTGCCGCTGCGTGAGCTGCTTTGAGTCCGGCGGAGCTGCTGCTGTGTTGTTGGCGTTCGGGTGGCAGGTGCGGCTCAGGCCGCAGCGCGTCTGAGGCGATGGGCGGCGATGGCGAAGATGGCCTGCGCCGGGCAGGCGGACGCGAACGCTATTTTGATGCGGCGCACCGATCGGGTGACCAGCGCGCCGATCTTCAGCAGCCTGAGCCTGATGGTGCCGCATGTTGCCGCGCCAAGCTCGGTGCCGGCAAGCGCGATGCGCCTGAGCGCGCACAGGAGCACATAGGCGAAGGAGGCGAACCAGAGCCTGAGCTGGTTGGTGCGCATGGTGATCGCCGGCGTGCGGTCGGCGAACAGGTCCATCTGGCACTCCTTGATGCGGTTCTCCATGTCACCGCGCTGGCAGTAGACGCCTTCGTAGAAGGCGCGCGCCTCGTCCGCCTCGACGGGGAGCGAGGTAACGATGAAGCGTGGATTGGCCTTGCCGTTGGTCCACTCGGCCTTGGCCACGACGCGGCGGGGGCGGCTCCAGCTCTCCCGCGTCGACCAGTCGAAGACCTTGAAGCGGCGCGCCGGCCTGAGCGCGGCACGGCTCTCGGCGCGGGCCTCGACCAGTTCGCGCTTGATCTTTGCGACCAGCCGCCGGTTGCGGGCGAGCCCGAACACGTATTCGACGCGGTTTTCCTCGCACCAGCTCATCAGGTCGTCGCGACAGAAGCCCGAGTCGGCCCTGAGCACGATGCCCACGTCGGGCCAGCAGGCGCGGATCTGATTGACGATGCGTTCGACCTCCTCGCGTGCGCCGTGTGCGGCATCGATGTTGGCGCGCCTGAGCTTGGCGGCGAGCAGATGGCGGCCGCAGAAGATGTAGAGCGGCAGGTAGCAGTAGGCGTCGTAGTAGCCGTGGAAGAAGCGCCCCTCCTGGTGGCCATGCAGGGGATTGTCGGTGGCATCCAGATCGAGCACGATCGACTTCGGCGGGCGCCGATGCGCCTCCAGGAACAGCGTCACGAACAGCGCCTCGATCGCCTCGGTGTCGTGCCCGATCTTGTGGTAGCGGCCGACGCCGCCGCGCAAGGACTGCTCGAGCCGGTTCAGCGTCGACTTGCCGGCCAGCGGTGCGCAGTCCTCCCGCCGCGCCTCGAGCTTGCCGATCAGTGTCGCCATCACCGGATCATGGCGCAGAAGGTCATGGTCGACGAGGTCCTCGTAGCCGAGCGCCAGGCCGAACACGCGCTGGCCGACCAGCGTCTCCAGGCTGTGCTCGACGAGCTCGGGGGCGCGCGCATCGCTGAAGCAGGCCGCGAAGCGCTCGATGAGCCGGATCGCCTTGTCGGTGGCGCCGAGCAGCAGCGCACCGCCATCGGAGGTGATCGCCCCGCCGTCGAAAGCGCCCACAACCCGGCGTCCATCCACGGTTCCGAAATCGAGCGAATCCTGCCTACACTCTGTCGTCATCGGGGCGCCCTCCTGCTCAGACCGAAGTCTTTCTCGCAGAAGCACTTTCGCTGAGTCGGCGCCCCGATGCCGCTACCCCGCGTGAGAAAGCCGGGCTA
>CAYOFE010000248.1:0-1619 GCA_964403135.1 uncultured Chromatiaceae bacterium
CCGCGGCGCGGGCGAGCAGCGCCGCCTTCGCCTCGCCGGGGCCGAGCCGCAGCGCGCGGACCTGCATCGCGTTTATCGCGAACTGTTCGAGCGGCTCGCCGAGGGCCGACCCTTCTGATGGGGACAGATTTTAAATCTGTCTCCATTGTGCTGACCTGCGAGCACGGCGGAAACCGCGTGCCGGCGCGATATCGGGCGCTTTTCTCCGGCCAGCGCCACCTGCTCGATTCCCATTGCGGTTACGACATCGGTGCGCTGGCTGCGGCGCGGTTTCTGCGCCGGCGGTTCGGCGCGCCACTGTTCAGCGCCACCGTGACGCGGCTGATCGTCGATCTGAACCGCTCGATCGGCAACGCGCGGGTGTTCTCGCAGTTCACCCGCGCGCTGCCCGCTCAGGAGCGCGAGCGGATTGTGGCGCGGCACTACCGGCCCTATCGCGACCAGGTTCGCCACTGGATCGGGCAGCGGATCGCGCGCAGCGCGCAGGTGCTGCACCTTGCGGTGCACTCGTTCACGCCGGTGCTCGATGGGATGGAGCGGTTGGCCGACATCGGGTTGCTCTACGATCCGGGGCGGGCGCCAGAGGCGAGCCTGGCACGGGAGTGGCGCACGGCTCTGGTGGCTGTCGGTTTGCGCGCGCGCTGCAACTACCCGTATCGCGGGGTATCGGATGGCTTCATTCCGGCGCTGCGCCGCGAGTTCCCGGCTGCGTGCTACGTCGGCATCGAGATCGAGATCAACCAGCGGTGGGCAACTGGCGACGCGAAGCGCTGGCGCCGCCTGCTCGATGCTATCGCCGGCAGCGCCCCGGTGCCGCACTCCGGCCGCTGAGTTTCAGGTGGGCCGGCCCGCGGCAAGACTGCGGGCAAACAGGTGGCCAAACCAACCACCGACGGCCGCGGCACCGGTCACGGTGATGCTCGTCACCAGCACGATGCCGAATGCCAGTGCCAGGAACAGCCGGCCATCGCCCTCGCCGATCACCGCTTCTATTGCGGCAGCCTGGCGGCCGCTCATGTAGCCACCGACGATTACCGCCATAAAGATGCTGGGTGCCAGCACCAGTGTGCCGAACACTCCGCCCACGCGAAAGATCCAGTCCCGATGCCGGGAGTCGCCGCCAGCCAGCCAGGCGGACATCGCGGTCAGCAGCCGACGCGCGAGGAAAAACGCCAGCAGTACGCCGATAATGCAACCGATGGTGACGGCGAAGACCATGGCTAGGACGCGGGCTTGCCGCGCTTGCTCATGAACCCCCGCATGAAGCGGGTGGTTGACCAGCCGAGTGCGTAGAGCAGCGCGAGGAATGCGCCCCACGCCGCCAGGAAAATCATCGCGTAGCGGATGCCGGTCCCGGTGCGCCAACTGTCGTACTCCTCGACGGAGCCGATGACTACACGCTCGTGGAACAGGAAGTCGCGCAGCGCGGCGCACGCATCGGTTGGGGCGGGCTGCATGTTCGGAATCTCGGCTTCCGGCAGAGTGCGCCACCCGTCGCATTGCGGGTTCTCGAGGTCGGCGATCACCTGCAGATTACGCTTCGGCCAGGCCGCGGCGGTCACCGCGATAATCGAACCGAACAGCGCAATGGCGAGCAGAAGCCACAATCGCTGTGCGCC
>CAYOFE010000249.1:0-1585 GCA_964403135.1 uncultured Chromatiaceae bacterium
TGACTCGTAAACGCGCGCGGTGTCGTCATCGGTGCCGCCATGGCCAAAAGGCGAGAACATGCAGGGCAGCGACTCAGCGGTGCTGGTGCCGCAGGAGCTGACATCGGTGAAGTTGACGATATCGGCCTGGCGGAGGTAGGGCGTGGTGTTGCGCCCGTAACCGTTGAGCTCGAACTCCTCGACCCGAGCCGCCTCGCCGACCACCAGTACGAACAGCAAGGGCTTGCGGCCTGCCGGCGCCCCGGCAGCGAGCCGCGCGTCGCCGCCCACCACGGTGCGTTGCGCCGGCCCGGCGTGCGCTGCGCCGACGGTGAGATACCGTGCAATAGCCGCGACATAGTTACTGGGCGTCAGCAGATAACGCACCTCGCGATGCCCGCGCGTGAACGACAGGTACTCCTGAAAAAACCCGGACACGGATGCCGCAACGAGCAGCCCGGCAGCGGCGAACAGCGCCGCGCGTCGCAGCAGCGCGCGGCCCGGGGGTTGCGCGCGAAAGCGCACCATGCCGAGCGCGAGCGTTGGCAGCACGCCATACACCAGCAGGTAGCGCAGCATGCCGGGACTCAGCAGCTCACGGGTCTCGGCCAGGTCTGTCTGCAGCGCGTTACGCAGCATGCCGTCGTCGAGATACACGTGATACGTGTCCACGAAGTACAAGGCGGCCGCATTGGCAACAAACATCACGCCGAGCAGCGGCTTGATGGTGTGGCGGGCTGTCAGCGGCAGCAACGCCATCAGGAACAGCCCAGTCAGCGTGAGCGCGGCGCTGCCGAGAAACGCGAGGTTGCGAAGCGATGCGAACATCAGGTGGCTGGTGACGCTCTCCCAGAACCGGTTATTGCAGAACAGCACGAAATAGGCGCACGCCGCGAGAGCCAGCCACTCCGGTGTCGTCGTCCAGATCCATCGCGACTTTCGGCTCTGCCCCGGCAAACCAGCTGACATCCCTTAGCACGCACGGACCTGGCCATCACGGCCTTATCGCGTTAGATGGTCCGTCCCGGCCAAATCCATCGCGGACATGCCCTACGTGAAGGGGTGCGGTGCTGCAAGGTGCGGGGTCGAAGTCTCGAAGTTTTTTGGCCCGCCCCTAAATGCAACATCATTCCTCGTAACTGCGAAACTGCGACCCGGCACCGTTTCCGCTGATCGTCCTGCGCGACGCTCAGGCAGCCGCAACAGCCTGCACGGCGGATGCCACTTCGGCTGCAGAGATCTGGCGCAGGCAGTTCAGATGCTCCAGCGGGCAGACGCGCTCGAAGCACGGGCTGCAATCGAGGCCCCGATAGAGCACAGTCTTGCGCGCGGTCAGCGGCGGGGTGAAGGCGGGCGCGCTCGATCCATAGATCGCCACCACATGCGTGCCAGCCGCCGCGGCGACGTGCATCAGGCCCGAATCGTTGGTCACCGCCGCCTGCACGCCGGACAGCAGGTCGACCGTGTCCTCGAGCCGGGTCTCGCCGCACAGGTTGAACACCCGCTCCGGCGCTGCCGCGCGAATCCGCTCGCCGAGCGCATGCTCGCCGGCGGATCCCAGCACCCACGACTCCCAGCCGGCCGCCGCGAGCGATCCCGCCAGCTC
>CAYOFE010000250.1:0-1536 GCA_964403135.1 uncultured Chromatiaceae bacterium
CGCCTGCCGCGTCACCTGACCCTGACGGTGCAGGAAGTGCCGCTTGCCAGGCGCACGGCAGGGAGCAACGTGCGGACTGCGGTCGAAACCGAGGGCGAACGGCTGCTGCGCCACGTGCGCACGGACGCGCTGACGCTGGCGCTCGACGAGCATGGCCAGCAATGGAGCTCGCCCGAGCTCGCCGCCCAGCTCCGAACCTGGCTCGATCGCCATCCGCACGTGACGATCCTGATCGGCGGGCCGGACGGCCTGGCAGAGCGATGCCGCAGCCGCGCTTCGCGCCTGTGGTCGCTCTCGCGGCTAACTCTGCCTCATGGACTGGTGCGTGTCGTGCTGGCGGAGCAGATCTACCGCGCCTGGACCATCCTGCAGGGGCATCCTTACCACCGGCCATGATCATGCCAGCTGCTCCCGTCGTCTATCTGGCCTCCGCATCGCCCCGCCGCCGTGAATTGATGGCGCAACTCGGCATATCGTGCCGCATCATCGCCACCGCCATTGATGAGTCGCGCCTGCCCGGCGAGGCGCCTCGCGACTACGTGAGGCGCGTTTCGCTCGCCAAGGCACGCGATGGTCTGCATCGTGCAGCTGATCTCTCGGCACTGGTACTCGCCGCCGATACCGTTGTCGTTCACCGCGGCGAGTTCTTTGGCAAGCCCGCGGGTGAGGCTGAGGCCGTCGCCATGCTGAGCCGGCTGTCAGGCGCCACTCATGAGGTGTGGAGTGGCGTTGCGGTGGCGAGCACATCGCGCGAAGCCACGGCCTGTAACCGCAGCGAAGTGAGTTTCCGGCCCGTCTGCGCCGATGAGATCGCCGCCTACTGGGCCAGCGGCGAGCCGCGCGACAAAGCCGGCGCCTATGCGATCCAGGGCCGCGGAGCCATTTTCGTCAGCGAACTTCGCGGCAGCTACTCGGGGGTGATGGGCCTGCCGCTGTTCGAGACGGCGCAGCTGCTCGGCGAGTTCGGCGTCGGCGTGCTGTCGCCGGGGCGATGCCACGCGTGAAAGCGGAGATCCTCATCAACGTCACCTCGCGCGAAGTGCGCGCAGCCGTCGTCGAAAACGGCGTGCTGCAGGAGATCCTGATCGAGCGCGCCTCGCATCAGGGGCTGCTCGGGAGTATTTACAAGGGGCGCGTCTCGCGCGTGCTGCCCGGCATGCAGGCGGCCTTTGTCGAGGTCGGACTGGAGCGCACCGCATTTCTGCACACTTCGGATATCGCCGCAGCGCGCGACGCAGCACCAGGCGCCAACGGCCGGCGGACCGGCATTCGTGACTTGTTGAAAGAGGGTGACGAGGTGCTGGCGCAAGTGCTGAAAGATCCGATCGGCACCAAAGGCGCCCGGCTCACGACGTTTATCACCGTGCCCTCGCGCTACCTCGTGCTGCTGCCGCGAGGGTCGGGTATCGGCATCTCGGCGCGCATCGAGAACCAGGCTTCCCGCGAGCGCCTGAAGGAGACACTGCTGGATGTCATCGGCCCGGGAGAGACTTACGGCGTCATCGTGCGTACGGCGGCCGAGGATGCGAGCCGCGA